>JAGQYY010000019.1:11632-37816 GCA_020435825.1 Aequorivita sp. | reverse complement strand
AGTCATGAGGAACAGTTTGTATGTAGTTCCAGATCTTGACAAGGTTTCGGGAGGGCCCAAGACGAGAATTACTTTATTTAAAAAAGTTTTTAGAAAAAATGGAAATGATGTTTTTGAAAAAGCAACTAAAAAAAATGCTCTTTTTAAAAAAAAGAACATAGCCTATGTTGAATCTGGCTCCAACCGCATCAACCTCATTGATATTCCAAGTCTCTTTTTCTTACGGCTTCGTTCAAAAAAAACAATCGTCTTTATCCGCGATATCTATATTGAATTATTTCCAGAGGAATACAAAACCTTTAGAGGCAAAATTACTTACTATTCTAACAAGCTGAGCAATTTCTACTTAACCTTGATTGCTACTTCCATGGTTTTTCCCACCAAAGAAATGGGAGCAGTTTTTTTTGAAAAAAACAAGTTTTTCCCCCAACGCCCATTTACAGATCTACCGCCCGGAACGCACGATATTACACCCAACAGAACGTTGCCAAATTTTTCAAAAAAACTAGGCATCCTCTATTTGGGGAGTTTGGGCTATAAAAATTCAGGATATCAAAATTTTATTGACTTTGCGGTTAAGCATAAAGATGAATACAACTTCTTTATTCTTTCTGGAGATAAAGATTTAAAGGAAAAAGTAACCGCAACCCATATAAATTTAAACAAAGTGCCCAGGAATGCTATTCCGCAGTTTATTGCAGAAAACAATATTGCCTACGCTTTCCACACCCGCCCGAGAAATATGTATGACGATCTTACGTTTCCCATTAAAGTCTTTGATTTTTTAAGCTTTCAGCTTCCTTTTTTTTCCGAAAAGCATGTTCCTTTGAAAAATCTATTAGGCAACGATTACCCGCTTTTTGCATCTTTTGATAACAACGAAGAAATTTTTCATAAAATAGAAAGTATCAAACTGCTGGAATATCAGGAATTATTGCTCCTGCTTAAAGAGATTGCACTTAACAATACGTATGACAAAAGGTATAAAAAGCTACTGGAACAGTAAATCGCCCTGGAGGATATTTTTTGAAGTCAGTACTTATTTGTTTGTGGCAACGCTCCCACTTTGGGATAAATTGAATACTCTTGTTTTATGGTTTTTTGTGGCTTCTTCCATATTTCTTTTGAAACCCAAGGAGCGTCTTGAAAATATCAAACAAAATAGAACAGTCATTTTTTGTTTTTCGACTCTTTACCTCTTGTTTATTTTGGGTTGGGTTTTTTCTATAGATACAAAAGACGCTCTACGCGATATAGAACGGACCTTGACGCTGCTTTTAATACCAATCATTGTTTTATCACACAAACGAGAAGATTTTAACCTAAAAAAAATCTATGTCTCTTTTGGTATTGGGCTCTTTTCTGCGATGGTAATTTGTTGGGTAGTTATTATTGAATCCATTTTGACCAATGCAACACCGTGGGTTCAAGCAGGATATTTTTTTAAATGGGTATATAATGGCTGGAACGCTGTAAAACCGTTGGGAGGCCACCCCAGTTATTTTGCCGTAATGTTGGTCATATTTATTGTAGGATTAATACGGCTGCCAGATTTAATCAACTTAAGAAGAAATAAAATTAAGTTCATCTTCTTACTTGCTCCTTTTTTTCTTTTCTTAATAGAAACCAGTAGTAGAATTGGTGTAATTTGCCTTGTTGTTATACTGATAGTTACCATTTTCAAAGAATTTAAAATCAAGCGTATATTTTACGTAATATGTTTGTTAGTTGTGTTGGCTATACTCTCTGTAAAGTTTGATTACTTGGGATCAAAATTAACGACCATTATAGATACCAAAGGAAATATTACCCTCGATAGATATGATAGATGGGGTGCAATTCTTACTGATTTCAAAGAACGCGGAAACTGGATTTTTGGAGTTGGCACAGGAGATACGCAAGAACTTTACAATATTGCTTACAGCAAAAATGGGTTTATGGTTGCTTTAAAAAACCATTACAATGCCCATAACCAGTATTTGGAGTTTTTAGTTTCCAATGGTCTTTTAGGTCTTTTGGTTTATTTAATAGTATTGCTAATATTTTTAAGAAAAACAAAACTACGGGGAGAGGCATTATGCTTTTTTATAATAATAATTTTATTCTCTGGTTCTGAAACTATCTTTGGAATCAGCAAAGGAGTTTTTATATTTTCCTTTTTTTATGCTCTTTTTATTCTCTGGTATTCTAAGCAACCGATAAAACCAATAAATGGTAAATAAAAAGCAAAGACTGTTTCTCGTATCAAATATGTACCCGTCTCCTGAAAAAGTGCGTTATGGTATTTTCGTGAAAAATTTTGAGGAAGCTGTTGCAGATTTTTTTCAAGTTGAAAAAGTGGTGCTTACCAAAAAATATTCCTTCCTCTCCAAGTTTTTAGGATATTTGAAATTGTATTTTCAAATAGTACAGCTCTATTTTATATGCAAAAAAAACGATTTGGTGTATGTGCATTTTCCATTGCACCTTGCGCCAGCTTTATTGCCTTTGTGGTGGTTAAACCGAAAAATAGTTTTGAACTTTCACGGTAGTGATCTTGTTTTTAATTCTACGTTAAAAAAAGCTCTTTCTCTTTTTTTAATACCAGGTTTGAAAAAATCGAACATTGTGCTGCCTTCCGACTATTACAAAGAAAAGCTTTTGGCAGAATTCAGCGTTTCCCCATCTAAATTGTACGTTTATCCTTCCGGAGGCATTAATAGCAATGTGTTTTCTCCAAACCGAAAAGGTGAAAATTCCAGCTTCGTAATAGGTTTTGTATCAAACTTTATAGAAGGAAAAGGATGGCGCATTTTCTTTGATGCTTTAAGGAGGATAAAAGAAGAAAAAAGTATAGCTAATTTTGAAATACTCATGGTTGGAGATGGCCCAGACAAGCCAGAAATAGAAGATTTACTTGCCGCCTTGGACATTAAATTTGAAATTATTTCAAACATTTCACAGAAAGAACTCGCAGTTATTTACAACCAAATGGATGTTTTTGTTTTCCCCACCTATCGCGAAGAGGAAAGTCTTGGTCTCGTGGGCCTTGAGGCAATGGCTTGTGGTGTACCCGTAATTGCAAGTAAAACCGGTGGGCCAATGGGTTATGTTGAAGAAAATGTCAATGGATTTCTCTTTGACAAAAAAGATGTGAAAATGCTAACTGAAAAAATGCTAGCTTTTTATGCCCTGACAAAAGAACAGAAAAATACAATGAAACATAATGCAATCACCACTGCTCAAGCTTATGATTCAGTGAATGTAAATAAAAACCTTGTAGCATTTCTGGAAAGTTTGTAAATTTCAAAGAAACTTAATTTTTAAAAAATCACCTCTACGCATGAAATCATTTTTCACATATTTTACGATGATTCTCATACTAATTGGATGCTCCAATAATGATGAAAATCCTACGCAGGAGACTTTAAAAAATCTTGTGGTCATTAGTTATTCTCCAACATCAGCTATGGCAGGTGATGAAATAACCTTTATAGTTCAAAACATTATTGTTTCTAAAGAATATACTATTCTTTTTAACGGAATTGCTTCAGAAGCGGTTCAAAACTTCCAAACTGAAATTAAAGCAATTGTTCCTTCCAATGCTACAACCGGTGAAATTGTTATAAAATATGATGATAAAAACTTAAACGTTGGAACCCTTGAAATAACTGAGGAACCGACCTTATTAATCACCAGTTTTTCCCCTACTACGGCTTTTACAGGAGATGAGGTTACATTTGTGGGCGAAAATATTGACCCTGCAATTACTTATGCGGTCTTTTTCAATGGTATTGAAGGTGAAACTGCGAGTGTTACCGAAAATGAAATAGTAGCTATCGTTCCTCAAGGCGCAACTTCTGGAGAAATAGAGATTACCTATGAAGACACAACTTTAAATGTAGGCACAATTGAAATTATAGCGGAACTAGATAAATTGTATGGGTATTTGCCCATTGATGGAGCGGGGTGTGAAGTTTTAAAAATTCATAATTTAGATATAAATACGGGAGAATTACTGGAAGAAATTGCAATGCTCTATAACCAATCTTGCTATTCGGAGCTTTCTTCAAATTTTTTCAGGGAAGCGAATGTTTTTGTACATACATTTACTACTCGCTATGGACAAGGATTGCCATATGGAAAAGCGTGTAGTATTGTTAATCTAACTACGGGTGCTAATGGTGGATGGACTTTAAGTGATGGCGCCATTTATGACGGCAGTATCTTAGCCGCTACCAATAATAAAATATTCTATATGTATCGCTATTATGACGGTATTGATGATATTTATGAAATAAGGTCATCCAATTTAAATCATTCCAATGTAACAACGCTTTATGAATTTCCCACAAATTTCATTTATGATATAAAAAATTCTGGATTTCTACCTTCTACAAATGAATTGGTTTTCTTCACCACAAATGAAACGGGACAACCCATTTTCATGAAACTTAATGTAGAAACTTCAGCTCTCACTAGTTATAATATTTCTGAAACCTATTCCAGTATTTTTATAACAAAAACAGAAAGAATATTTGGAATAAAATCTTTAGGTGGAGACGAGCATGAAATTGTTGAGATAGACAAAAGCACCGGAAATATTTTATCATCTTTAGCAACTATTTCAGCTCAAACGGTTGAAAAAATAGACTATTCCCTATCGTCGAATAGAATTTTTGCTTTGCTACGTGACACAAATTACGACCAGTACCTTTATACTTTAAACCTTGATGGTGGCACATCAACCAATACCCAATTGGATGAACAAAATAATCATAAAGATTTTTACGGAATCTATTTAAACGATTAGTTTTTATAAATACTATCTTTGCTCGCTAAAAATTAATTGTGAGTAATCCACAACGGATAAAAATCCTAAACACCAATATAGACAACCTGTCCATGCAGGAAACCCTTGCCTTGGTTGAAGAAAAAATACATGCCGGCGAACAAGTGCATCACGTTGTAGTAAATGCCGGAAAAGTCGTGGCTATGCAAAAGGATCTGGAACTGCGCCACAGCGTAAACCAATGCCACATCATTAATGCAGATGGCCAATCCGTTGTTTGGGCTTCAAGGTTTTTAGGAAAACCACTTAAAGAACGCGTTGCCGGTATAGACCTAATGGTTAGCCTTGTGGAAATGGCGCATAAAAATAACAACAAAATCTTTCTTTTTGGCGCTAAGGAAGAAATTGTAAAAGAAGTGGTGGACAAATATTCTGAAATCTACAGCCCCGAAATTATAGCAGGTTACCGCAATGGGTATTTTACATCTTCTGATGAAGAAGCAATTGCCAAACAAATAGCAGACAGCGGAACGCAAATGCTGTTCGTTGCAATCTCTTCTCCCATCAAGGAAAATTTTCTTTACAAATACCGCGACATCCTTAAAAATGTGAACCTTATCATGGGCGTAGGCGGTAGTTTTGATGTTATAGCTGGAAAAACCAAACGCGCCCCAGCCTGGATGCAAAAAGCAGGACTAGAATGGTTCTATCGCTTTGCCCAAGAACCAAGGCGTATGTGGAAACGCTATTTGGTGGGAAATTCCAAATTTATCTATTTGGTAATTAAGGAGCGTTTCTCTAATTAACATCAACAGTATAAATCCTAATAAAGTTATTTTAGGACGGGCCAAAACTTAGGTTCACCCGTATAAAAGCCTAGGTAAAGCCATACAAAAGCCATAGCAAAGCCGTATCAAAGTCATTAAATTGTAAGAAAACAGCCCTTTTTTCCTACAAAAAAATGCAGTCCAATTTGGATAATCAATTTGAGTTTAACCGGCTAGATGTAATGACTAATATCTACTCACCCAAAAGATGGTTTTTTTGCCAGGAGTTTTCTATCTTCCCCTAAAATTTAAGATACACAAAATATCAATGAGAATACTGCTCTCTGCTATATACCCTTATGCTTTCTTGCTGCTCTATCTCATCATTCCTTTTGACAACTATATTAGGGCACTTCCTAATATTCTTTTGACAATATTGGTATTTGCTTTTCCTTTTATTGTAAAAAAAGAAGATTTCAAAAAACTGAAATCCTTACCTATAGCAATATTCTTAGTGCTTTTTGCATACCTCTGCATCGATTCGCTAATAAGTGGAAGATTGGCAGAGGACTATAATATTATAAAAAAAATATTGATCGCTGTGGGGCTTGCCATTCTTTATATCCCCGTTGCAGATGTAAAAAAAATTAACAGCGCAATAATATTTTCTGCCCTTGCAGCCATTCTTTTTTCGGTATATAATTTTGTTTTAATTACTGATGCTACTGGAAGTTTTGCGCTGGGCGACTCCCCACAGGTTATAGAATCGTTATTGATTGACAGGCTTTACCTCGGGCTCCTCAGTACCTTTAGTATTTTGATTTCCTTTCAGGCAATTCAGAAAAAATACCATCCAAACAACAATTATTATCTGGCCAATATTTTTGTCAATGCACTATTCATTATTTTAATCGCTTCCAAAATTGCTGTTGTTTCGTTGTTTATTTTACTGCTGATTAGACAATTTTATGGCCAACGGAAAATTTGGAAAGCTATAATGGCCATTGTTGCCATAACTGTTTTAACGGGTTTGTTCTTTATAATTAAAAATGAAAAAGTCATTCAATTTAAACAAGTGGAAAATAAACAATCTCCCCCTGCTTTTATTGAAAATTCAATGACCTATGAGTTAAGGGCGGTGGTTTGGGAATGTGCACAGGATGTGATAAAAAACGAAGGGTTTTCTTTAACAGGAATGGGTTTTGACGCTACAAAAGATAAACTGGTTTCTTGTTACGAAACTCAAATTTCCAATCCCAAGAAAATGGAAAAATTTGTTTCGGAACGTTACAACACCCACAACCAGTTTTTGGATTTTTATATAAGTGCAGGTTTCATAGCCTTGTTGCTTTTTCTGGCTTTTATAGTTTTCAGCTTTATTTCAAGCCGAAAACAATTTTTCCCCACGGCTATGTTGGCAATATTGGTAATGTATTGTTTGGTTGAAAATCTATTTCACAGACAAATTGGGGCTTATTATGTTGGATATATTCTGATTGTGTTAATGACAAGTGCTAATGCAGCACAAAACAACAGCATAAAAAACTTATAAAAAGAATTGCAAATTGTACTTTTGCGCATTGATAACAATATAGAACTTTTCAATTCTAGAAAAGAAAGAAGAAGATAAATGAAAATTTCAGTAATAGGGACAGGCTACGTAGGTCTGGTAACAGGAACCTGTTTGGCAGAAACAGGGAATGAAGTAATATGTGTTGATATTGACCAAGTTAAAGTAGAAAAGATGCGCAACGGTATTGTGCCCATCTATGAACCACATCTTGATGTTCTTTTTGAAAGAAACATTAAGGCAAACCGTCTAAAATTCACTACTTCTTTAGACGAAGGGTTGGCGCATGGAGACATTATTTTCTTAGCGCTCCCAACCCCAGAAGATGAAGACGGCTCAGCAGATCTATCTTATGTTTTGAATGTTTCCGAAGAAATTGGAAATTTAATAAAAACCTATAAGGTTATAGTGGACAAAAGCACCGTGCCTGTGGGAACAGCGGAAAAAGTTCACAATATTATAGCCAAAAATGCTACTTGCGAATTTGATGTAGTTTCAAATCCAGAGTTTCTTCGCGAAGGCTTTGCAGTGGACGATTTTTTAAAGCCCGAGCGCATCGTTGTTGGTTCAAGCAGCGAAAGAGCCACAGCTTTAATGAAGAAGCTTTATAGCCCCTTCGTACGCTCCGGAAACCCCATAATCATAATGGACGAAAAATCGGCTGAGCTCACAAAATATGCAGCAAATTCATTCTTGGCAACCAAGATTACATTTATGAACGAAATAGCCAACTATTGTGAAAAAGTTGGTGCCGATGTAGATATGGTCCGTGCCGGAATGGGCAGCGACAGCCGCATTGGAAAGCGCTTTCTCTTTCCCGGAATTGGTTATGGAGGCTCTTGCTTTCCAAAGGACGTGAAAGCACTTCAAAAAGCCGGAAAAGATGAAAACTACGATTTCAAGATTTTGAACTCTGTAATCGAAATCAATTCCGCACAAAAAACAATCTTGCTTCCAAAGATTGAGAGTTATTTCAAAAATAACTTGAAAGGAAAAACCATCGCCCTTTGGGGATTGGCATTTAAACCTGAAACAGACGATATTCGTGAGGCCCCATCCATAGATATGATGGAAGCTTTGCTTGAAAAAGGCGCAAAAATTCAAGTTTTTGATCCTGAGGCAATGCCAAACATAAAAAAACGGTTCGGGAATAAACTTATATATGCAGATTCTATGTATTCGGCACTTGAAGGAGCAGATGCGCTCTTAATCTGTACTGAATGGAGTATTTTCAGAACTCCTGACTATGGTAAATTAAGACAATTATTGAACAATCCAGTTGTTTTTGACGGAAGAAACTTATACAATGTAAATGATATGGAGGCTGAAGGATTTACGTACGTTTCCGTGGGAAGAAAGACGGTTAACTTATGAAGAAACGTGCCCTAATAACCGGAGCTGCTGGATTTTTAGGCTCGCACCTCTGCGATAAATTTATTGCCGAAGATTTTCACGTTATCGGGATGGATAACCTTATAACTGGTGATCTTAAAAACATTGCACATCTTTTTAAACTGGAAGCTTTTGAGTTTTACCACCACGATATTACCAAATTTGTACACGTCCCTGGAAAGATAGATTACATCCTTCATTTCGCTTCTCCAGCAAGCCCAATAGATTATTTAAAAATTCCTATTCAAACGTTGAAAGTAGGATCTTTGGGAACACATAATCTTTTGGGGCTGGCAAGGGAGAAAAAGGCACGAATTCTTATTGCCTCAACATCTGAAGTTTATGGAGATCCATTGATCCATCCACAAACTGAAGAATATTTCGGAAACGTAAACACCATAGGCCCACGAGGAGTTTATGATGAAGCAAAACGGTTTCAGGAATCCATCACTATGGCATATCATAGATTCCACGGTCTGGAAACCCGTATTGCGCGTATTTTTAATACGTACGGTCCAAGAATGAGGCTGAACGATGGCCGTGTAATCCCTGCATTTATAGGGCAATCACTACGGGGCGAAGATTTGACCGTGTTTGGAGATGGATTGCAAACCCGTTCTTTTTGCTATGTTGATGATGAGGTTGAAGGTCTATATCGTTTGTTGCTCAGCGACTATCCATTGCCGGTAAATATTGGAAATCCCGAAGAAATAACAATTCTTGATTTTGCAAAGGAAATTATAAAACTCACCGGAACTGAACAAAAAATAATTTTTAGACCATTGCCGCAAGATGACCCCATGCAACGTGAACCGGATATCTCTAAAGCAAGGAAAATATTGGGATGGGAACCAAGAGTTTCCAGAGAAGAAGGAATGAAGAAAACCTTTGAATATTTTAAAAACCTTTCAAAAGAAGAACTTTTTAAAAGTGAGCATAAAGATTTTTCAAAACACAATAGATAAAAAATAATGTTTAAAAGCGGAAGATATTCGGGATGGTTGCGGCCTATTTCATACGGAATAGACCTTTTCTTCATCCATTTTTTTGCTTTTGAATTTTTTGGAACACCTTTCCCATATTTCAATTATGTTGTCTTTTTGACCCTTGCGTGGCTAATTCTTTCGTTGCGTTCAGGGTTTTATGAAATTTATCGATTTACCCATCTTTCAAAAATAATGTACTTGGTAGGAAAACAAGGAGTTATTTTTGTCCTGATTGTTTTTTCCTTTTTTGGATTTTACAATGAGTTGACCACTTCTGCATCAGCGATATTTAAATATATTCTTTTGGTGATGGCATGCATTACCATAATGAAATTGGCTGTTTTCTTTCTTCTTAAAAAATATAGGTTACATCTTGGAGGAAATGTCCGTAAAGTCGTAATCATAGGTCTTAACCAAAAGACAGACCAACTCCGTAAATTTTTTACCAACAATCCAGTGTACGGTTATAAACTATATAGAACCTTTGATTTAAAAGGTTCAAACAAAGTATCCATTGAAGAGTGTATGGATTATATAATGAAGGAAGAAATTGATGAGGTGTATTCTTCTGTTGCGGAAGTTGGGAATAAAGACCTAATTAAGCTGATCGATTTTGTTGACAACAACCTTAAAATTTTAAAGTTCCTTCCAGATAACAAAGAGATTTATAGCAAAAAACTGGATTTCACTTATTACGGAGTACTTCCTATTCTTTCCATGCGGAAAATCCCAATGGATGAACCCTTTAATAAGTTCTTAAAGCGAAGTTTTGACATCATGCTCTCACTCTTTGTTATTGTAGGGCTTTTATCCTGGCTTACGCCTTTACTTGGATTGTTAATTAAATTAGAGTCAAAAGGACCTGTATTTTTTAAGCAAAAAAGGAATGGTCTGGATTATAAAGAATTTTATTGCTATAAATTCCGAAGTATGATACCTAATCCCATGGCCCATTTACATCAAATAAAAAAAGGTGATGAACGCGTAACAAAGGTTGGTCGCATAATCCGAAAAACTAGTATTGACGAACTGCCACAGTTTATAAATGTACTAAAAGGTGAAATGAGTGTAGTGGGCCCAAGACCGCATATGGTTAGCCATACTCATATGTATGCCGAAAGAATAGATAAATTTATGGTACGTCATTTCATAAAGCCGGGCATAACGGGATTGGCGCAAGTAAGTGGTTTTAGAGGTGAGGTTGAAGACGACAACCACATTATAAATAGGGTAAAATACGATATTTTTTATCTTGAAAACTGGAGTCTTTTTCTCGATATAAAAATTGTTTTCCAAACCATTCTCAACGCGCTTCGTGGTGAAGAAAAAGCATACTAAACACTTTCAATTGAAGAGATAAAGGCGTCAAACTGCTTTTTAAAATCAAATGCCAAAGCAGAATTTTTCTGAACAATTGCTTTTGGAAAACTCTTCAACTCTGTTTCTGAAATAGAGTTTATAAAACTTTGTAGCCCTCCTAAATCGTTTACAGCAACAACCCATCCTAAAGATTCTCTTTCTACAATCTCTCCGCCTTCTCCACCTGCGAAATAAAGAACTGGCAGCCCCAAACGTGTATATTCAAATATCTTTGAAGGCACAGAGCCATAAATTCTATTGATTAAAGGAATAAAGGCAATATCATAATTTTGTAATTCTTTGTGTAATTCCTCTCTGTCCAATTCCCCATAAAAGTGGATGTTCCGCTTTTGCAAATTTTTAATTTTTCCGGCTTCTGGCCCTGCCCCGTATATATGCAGACTCACGTTTTCAGGAAATGTAACTTTTTGACAGATTTCAAAAATCCCCTGAGCAACCCCCAACAAACCTGCATAAACGATTTTAATTTCTTTAGAAATTGACTTTTCTTTGATTGGAGGGATATCAAAATTTGGAATATTTCGATACAAGAAAAAAGGTTTCTCTTTTTTAAAATTTGAAATATGCTGAAGTATTTCTTCAGACTGGCCAACTACTAAATCTGCATTTTTATAACAGAAATGTTCCATTTTCAATAAAAGAGAATAATACCAGCCTTTCTTCAAAATGCCCATTTCCAATCCAGCCAAGGGCCAAAGATCTGAAACATTCAGTATTATTTTTTTGGAAAACAATCGCCCTAAACAAACCGCGGTATAGCCCACAAAAACAGGAGAATACTGAATAAATATCTTTTTTGGAGTTTTGTTGAAACTAAAAAAGAGCACCAAACTGAGAGAAAACGAAAGCATTGAAAGCAACCTTACAAATTTATTGGCAGAATTACTGGGCCAAATCCACAGGCGTTTTATTTTGCCGAAGGAAACAGATTCAACAGAAGAGATTTTACCTCCATATTCCCGAAAAACTTTACCTGTTGGGTAATTAGGCAATGGGCAAACAACCGTTACCGTAAAACCGGTATCTCCCATTGCCTCTGCCATGCTATAAATACGATTAGCTGCCGCGCCTCTTTCAGGTGGAAAATAGTTGGTTATGATAAGAATTTCCTTTTGCACGTTTTGTGTGGGATTAATTTTCAACCAACGAAACAAACTGCTTCAACTTTCCGCTTTCAGATCTATCCAGCTGTGCTTTTCTGTGGAAGTTAAATGTCAATCCCGGCTCTAAAAATTGTTCAATCGTTTCTGCAATAGATTGCTTCTTTTCTTCAGTTAACTTTTCTTTGCTTACATAGTTTATTTCAAAAGTATCAATCTTAGTTTGAATCACTTTAAATTCCTGTATGTTTCCACTTTCTTCCATTATCTTTTTGGTAATCACGTAAAATGTCATCCCCGCAGCTTTTTTCCCACTTGGAAGTATGGCAAAATCATTTGTTCTGCCCGTCAGTTTTTTAAGAATTGGCTTTTTAAAAGTGCTTTCTTCGCTCAACGCACCATAATCACCAATTTCATAACGAATAAAAGGATGCGCTTTGTTGTGAAGCGAGGTAATCACAATACGCCCTTCTTCGCCCAAGGGCAATGGTTTATCGGCCTCGTCCAAAATCTCTACAAATAGCGTTTTGGGATCTACTTCCCATTCGCCTTTTTTATTGGTAAAAGCAATGACCCCAGCTTCCGAGCAGCCATATTCATTCACAATGGGAACGCCCAACTGGTTTTCGAGCAAAATTTTATCCTCTTCAAAAAGCATTTCGGAAGTAACGATACACACCTTCAGCGTTGGGCAAATGTTTTTCAAAACAATATTTTTGTCCTTAAGATATTTCGCAAAAAGCACAATGCTGCTGGTATAGCCGTTAATGTACTCAAAAGGTTTTTGTTTATAAACCTTCATCATTTCATCGAGTGCTTTTTCTGAAAGGTCGTTTATTGAAAACCGATGCCGCTTGGCCAAAAAATCCTTCAGTCGCACGGTCTTGTTTGCAACAGTATCCAAAGGAATCCCATAATAACGTGCCTGCAACGAGCTGTTAAAATCTATGCCGTGCCACCCAAAACGTTCCATGTGGTACGCCCAGGTAATGGCGTGGCTGTATTTATCTTTTGCAAAACGAATGGGATTGCCACTGGAGCCCGAGGTTTTGTTAGTGTAACTGTTTTTTTCGGAAAACCCTTTTGAAAGCCTTTCTTTCAGTGGAATTTGGTAATCTGCTTTTTTCAAAACAGGGAGCGATTCCCAAGTTGAAAGACCGTCCTTCACTTTATTCCGATAAAAAGCGTTGTTTTTTAAATGATAGTTTACGATTTCAGCCTTTCTCGAATTTAGGAATGCTTCGTAATCCGCTTCCTTTATTTTAGAAATCCCAAGCAATTCATCCTTGGCCCTTTTAATAGGGAAACGTTTCAGAAAAAGGGATATATCGAATAGTCTCAAAAGATGTTTTTCAAATTAAATTGAAACCTAAAATTTCACGAAGCTAAATTCGCTCCAAATAAATTAGCGGTTCAAGGTACAAACAATTATTTTTGACACCGAAACAAAACATTTCAAAAATGAACATTCTTATCCTTGGTTCCGGTGGCCGCGAGCATACTTTTGCATACAAAATAGCAGAAAGCAAACGCTGCAAAAAACTTTTTGTAGCACCCGGAAATGCCGGAACGGCTTCCATAGCAACAAATGTGGAACTAAAGGTAACCGATTTTGAAGCTGTGAAAAAATGCGTTCTCAAAAATAATATTGAAATGGTTGTTGTTGGCCCCGAAGATCCATTGGTGCACGGCATTGCCGATTATTTTGCCGAAACTTCGGAACTGCAAAATGTAATGCTCATAGGCCCTTCAAAACGCGGTGCTTTGCTGGAAGGCAGCAAACAGCGCGCAAAGGAGTTTATGATGCAGCACAACATTCCCACGGCTGCCTATGAAAGTTTTACCGGGGAATCATTGGAAGCGGGAAAAGCTTTTTTGGAAAAGCTGAATCCGCCCTATGTTTTAAAAGCTGACGGATTGGCTGCCGGCAAAGGTGTTTTGATCTTGAACGATTTAAACGAAGCCAAACAGGAACTTGAAAATATGCTTGCCCACAGCAAGTTTGGGGAAGCGAGTTCCAAAGTGGTCATCGAGGAATTTTTGGATGGAATTGAGCTGAGTGTTTTTGTGCTTACTGACGGTAAAAACTACAAAATCCTTCCCACAGCAAAAGATTACAAACGAATAGGCGAAGGCGATACGGGCTTGAACACAGGCGGAATGGGAGCCATTTCCCCAGTACCATTTGCAGATGCCATTTTGATGAAAAAGATTGAGGAGCGAATCGTGAAGCCCACGGTTAACGGACTTTTGGAAGAAAAGATAGGTTATAAAGGCTTTGTGTTCATTGGTTTGATAAAAGTAAATAATGAACCCTATGTGATAGAATACAACGTGCGAATGGGCGATCCCGAAACCGAAGTTGTCTTGCCGAGAATTAAAACCGATTTGGTAGCTTTATTGGAAGCAACTTACAATCAAAATCTAAACGAAATTAGTATTGAAATTGATGAAAGGGCAGCAACTACAGTAATGCTCGTTTCCGGCGGCTATCCGGAAGATTATGAAAAAGGAAAGGAAATTTCAGGATTGGAAAATGTGGAAGGTTCTATCGTTTTTCACGCCGGAACAAAATCTGAAAACGAAAAAACCTTGAGTAATGGTGGGCGTGTTATGGCAATTACTTCTTTGGACGTTGATTTCAGAAAAGCACTAAAAAAATCCTATCAAAACATAGAAAAACTAGGTTTTGACAGGATGCAATATCGTAAGGATATAGGTTTTGACCTATAGAGAAATCAAGGCGTCTCGTCGAAAGTATAGGTGCTTTCCGTACTTTCGTTAAACTGTTTCAATTTGCCAAGCCAGTATATAAAAGCTATTGCGCCAATGGCCAAAAATATCCACGAAACAATATTGGCAAGCCACCAGTTGTCTAGCTCAAGTTTCATCAATTTATCGTATGGTATAAAAAGAAAATCTTCAAAAAGGGAAGCTATTCCTTCCCAAAAACCTTTCCAAGTCATATCTTTAATCTTTAGATGGCAAAAATATAAAAATACACTGTATGCTGACAAGTTTTTTTGGAAAATCCATCCCTTTAAATTATTTAATTCTCAGCATTTTTATTGTAGCAGGATATTTATTGGGCACAATTTCAGGATCTGCAGTTGTCATTACTCCATATTTATTTTTTTTACATGGCGCTTTTATTGTTCTTAGTGTATTGACTATGTTGCTGTTGGATTTTATCATCAAGAAAAATCACTTAACCAAAAATAACACTTTTGCCATTCTTTTTTTTACGTGTTTTATGGTAATGCTACCCGTTATTTTTGTTCAATATAAAATACTTTTGGCAAATGCTTTTCTCATCCTCGCACTGCGAAGAATTATGAGTTTGCGAAGTGATAAAAATTCAGAAAAAAAAATTCTTGATGCTAGTTTTTGGATTACCATAGCATCCTTATTTTATTTTTGGAGTTTGTTGTTTTTTATTCCCCTTTGGATTGCCATAATACAAAAGCCAAATTCAAGCTATAAACAAATGCTGGTTCCTTTTACAGGTTTTGCAGCTGTTTTGATTATAAATACGGCATACCGACTACTTATAAATGATTCATTTGCTTGGTTTTTTAATTGGATGGAACCCATAAGTTTTGATTTTTCAAAATACAATTCGCCTTCCGTCTTAATGCCGGCAACAGTGATTCTTGCTTTTTATATTTGGACGGGCGTATATCGAATTTTGAAACTTTCCTCAGTCTCCCTAAAAGAGAAATCCAACTACCTTTTAATGCTCTATATAAGCCTGACCGCCTTATTTGTGGCATTGTTGGGCCCAGAAAAGACAGGTGCAGAAATACTTTTTGTATTGGCCCCGATTTCAATTATTGCGGCTAATTATATTGAAGGCTTTGAAGTGGATCGTTATGCAAAAAAAGACCTATCCGAATTTTGGTTCAAGGAAATTATGCTGTGGTTGGTTGTGGTTTTACCGTTTGTCTTCCTTTTATTATGAGTTTTTCGCTACAAAATATTGAAAAAGAACTGAAACTAAGACACCAATATTCCTATAAATGGTTCCGGAAGCAGAATGACCTTTGGGATAGTTACACAAACTTTATTTACAAAACCCCTAATTGGGAATCACTGATTAAGAAAATTTCAATTGTTGCAGATACCCAAGGGTTTGATAAACAACAAATCTTTCAATACGCCGCCAATAGGTGGTATAATTTCTGGAGCGCGCAGGCCGTGGAGCAGATTTTCAATGAAAATGACGCCATAGATCCAGTAACCGAGGGCAAAGATGCTGAAAAGGATTTTTATCTCTTCGGAATTCCCTTTGACCATAAAACCTCCGTTTTTCCAAAGCAATTCAACCAAACCTTTGAATATGCCCAAAGCCACAAAAGGGAACTGATTGAATGGCTCTACAAAAACCAAAGCACCCAAAAGCGGCACCACTTTAAAAACCGACTTTTTATAGTGGTTTATGATGAAAATGGGGAACACTGGAAGCTTAAAGCTGAAATTTCCTTACTTAAAAGAGCCATTCAAAAATATATTACTGGTTTTAGGCGGGAGCAATTGCATTCGTTTACTTTTGCAGATGGACAAACAACGTTAAGTGATATTATTTGGGTTTCTAAATGAATTACATAGGCTCCAAACATAAACTCTCCAATTTCATTTTTGAAACGGTTGCCGAAACTTGCGGCGATAACCTTTCGCAAAAAACCTTTTGCGACCTTTTTGCAGGAACCGGAATCGTTGGCCGAAATTTTAAGTCCCACGTAAAACAAGTTATCGCCAACGATGTGGAATATTACAGTTTTGTACTGAACCGAAACTACATCGGCAATCATATTGCTTTTGATTATGAAGAATTCATCAATGAATTGAATTTGCTCAGCGGAAAAAAAGGCTTTATTTTCCAAAATTATTCCGAAGGCGGAAAAGCTGGCAGAAACTACTTTACTTCAGAAAATGGACAGAAAATTGATGCAGTTCGTCTTCAAATTGAAGCATGGAAAAAAGCCTCCGAAATTACGGAAGAACAATATTTTTTTCTTTTAACATCCCTTTTGGAAAGTGCCGATAAGGTTGCGAACACGGCTTCGGTTTATGGAGCTTACTTAAAACACATAAAGACTTCTGCAGCAAAAAAAATAATTGTTAAACCAGCCATTTTTCAAGAAACAACAAATTCACATCAAGTATTTCAGCTGGACAGCAATGAGCTTATAAAGAAAATAAAAGGCGATATCCTCTATTTGGACCCGCCCTACAACGCAAGACAATATGGTGCCAATTACCATTTGCTCAATACTATCGCAAAATATGATACCTTTGTACCCAAGGGAAAAACCGGCCTGCGCGATTACTATAAAAGCGATTGGTGCAGAACCGGAGAAGTTCTTAAAAGTTTTGGGGAATTGATTGAAAAAGCCCAATTTCCCTATATTTTCCTAAGTTATAACAACGAAGGATTGATGGGCCAAAAGGAAGTGCAAACGGTAATGGAACGCTTCGGAAAATATACTTTGAAAACCAAAAAATACCAACGTTTCAAAGCAGATAAAACCGAAAACCGAAACCACAAAGCCTCAAAAACTTTTGAATATTTACACATATTAGAAAAATCATAATCTAAATGTCAGGTTGAGCGCAGTCGAAACCTACTTAAGATTACAAAATTAAAATAAAACTATGTTCTCAGACAAAGCCAACAAAATCTTCGCAGAAGTTATAAATAAGTACCACGAAGTAAACACCGTGGACCAACCTTTCAGAAATCCGTATGATAACGACAGTAATTTAATTGAACATCTATTATACCGAAAATGCTGGATAGACACTGTGCAATGGCATTATGAGGATATCATCCGCGACCCAAATATTGACCCGGTGGGCGCATTAAAACTGAAACGTCAAATTGATGCTTCAAACCAGGACCGTACCGATATGGTGGAATACATTGACAGTTATTTCCTAGAAAAATTTAAGGATGTAAAAGTTAATGAAAACGCCACCATCAATACCGAAAGCCCGGCTTGGGGGATTGACAGGCTTTCAATTTTAGCGCTTAAAATCTACCACATGAACGAAGAGGCAACCCGTAAAGATGCTTCGGAAGCACATCGCGCAGCATGCCAGAAAAAGCTTGACGTTCTTTTGGAACAACGTGTAGATTTAAGCACCGCCATCAATCAGTTGTTGGACGATATTGCCCACGGAAGAAAGTATATGAAAGTCTATAAGCAAATGAAAATGTACAATGACGATGAGCTGAATCCAGTACTTCGCGGCAAAAAAGCCCCCTAACCCCCAAAGGGGGAATCTCAAGATGCCCAAAATTAAACACATACTTGTAATCCGCCTCTCCGCCATGGGCGATGTGGCTATGGCCGTACCAGTACTCCGTATTTTGGCAAAAACGTATCCACAGCTAAAAATTACGGTACTTTCCCGCCCTTTCTTCAAACCTTTTTTTGAAGATATACCAAATCTCGATTTTTTGGAAGCTGATGTATATGGCGAACACAAACGCTTCGGATTGATTAAATTGGCAAACGAAGCCAAGGATTTAGGTATCGATGCCGTTGCGGATCTCCACAACGTGATACGTTCAAAAATAATCACGAAGTATTTGAAAATTAAGGGGCTGGAAACTGCAACTATTGATAAGGGCAGAGCCGAAAAGAAAGCGCTGATAGCTGCAAGAGGAAAAAACATTTCACAACTAAAAAGTACACACCAACGCTACGCCGATGTTTTTGAAAAACTCGGTTTTCCTATTGATTTAAACCAATTTACTGTCCCGTCACAAAAAAGGTTAACCCCAAAACTTAATGGTCTTATAGGCGTTGAACCCAAAAAAATAATTGGCATTGCTCCGTTTGCTGCCCACCAAAGCAAAATGTATCCTTTAAGCTTAATGGCAGAAGTAATCCGTGAATTGGATGAAACCGACAAATACCGAATTTTTCTTTTTGGCGGTGGAAAAAGGGAAATCAAACAACTCCAGCAACTTGAACACCCGTTTGCAAACGTTACCAACGTGGCCGGAAAACTGTCTTTTGAAGAAGAACTTGCTTTAATTTCAAACCTAGACTTAATGCTTTCCATGGATAGCGGTAATGGGCATTTAGCGGCTATGTACGGTGTCCCGGTGATTACGCTTTGGGGCGTGACGCACCCATTTGCGGGATTTGTACCTTTCAAGCAGCCAGAAAGCAATCAATTAGTGGCTGACAGAGAAAAATTTCCGATGATTCCCACATCAATTTACGGGAATAAATTTCCAACTGGTTATGAGGAAGTAATGAAAACCATTGCGCCAGAAACTGTGGTCAACAAAGTGCGCGAACTGCTTTAAACATCGTCATAGTCCACAACAATCTTCGCCGTAGTGGGATGTGCTTGGCAGGTAAGTATCAAGCCATCCGCAATTTCACTTTCGGTTAAAATTTGGTTTTTGCGCATTTCGGCCTTTCCTTCTTTTAAACGGGCGATGCACGTGCTGCAAATTCCCCCCTGACAGGAATATGGAGGATCCAAACCTTCGTCCAAAGCTGCTTCAAGAATGGATTTTGTCTGTGGCATTTCAAAAATTTCCTCTTCGTCATCAAGAATTACGGTAATGCTGGAATTTCCGTCGTGTTTTTCAACCAGAAGCCCTTTTTCCGCAGTGGAAAAAAGCTCGTGGTGAATTTGTTTTGAATTGATTCCATTGTGTTTCAAAGTCGCGGAAACTTCGTCAATCATCTGCTCGGGGCCGCACAAATAAAATGCTTCAAAAGTAGTCTGGACGTATTTATTTTTCAGGTAAAAATTAACCAGCGAGCGACCTATTCTTCCAAATTGCGCATCGTCCAACTTTTCTCGACTAAAGACAAATTCAACATCAAACCGCTCAGGAAATTCATCTTGTAACTGAACGATTTCGTCATAGAACATGGTTTCCTTTTTATTTTGATTGCCATAAATAAGTAAAAACGAACTTTGAGGCATTTCTTCCAAAGTGCTTTTTATTAAAGAAAGTACAGGAGTTATACCGCTTCCGGCAGCAAAAGCGGCATAGTTTTTTAAGTTGGGTTCCAAAATAAATTTACCCGTGGGCGGCATTACTTGCAGCTTGTCGCCAGCTTTCAAATCGTTATTTGCGTATTCGGAAAAAGCACCTTTTTCCACTTTTTTCACGGCAACTTTCAGCACGCCGCTTTTTGGGGAAGAACATATGGAATAGGCGCGGCGCAACTCTTTACCGCCGCTTTGGTGTTTTATGGTAATATATTGCCCCGCCTTAAAAGAAAAAAGATTTTTTAAGCTTTCGGGTATTGAAAATGTGATGGAAACTGAATTTGGGGTCTCTTTTTTTACTTCGGAAACGGTAAGCGCATGGAATTCGCTCATAATCTTGATTATTTTTTTGCAAAAGTACAAATGAAATCAAGGAAACAAAGCTTCAAAAGCTTTAAAGTGAAGCATTTTTTGGACGTTTCTTTAAGCAGATATTAAAAAGAAATGTATTTTTACCGCTCTTTAGTGATTCTACATACTAAAATAGAACCTTTTAAGTTAGAATATCATATAAACTGAAACCGTTTTGAAGGGCACGTATAAAATTACATTATTTATTCTGGCTGTTGTTTTTTTGGCAGCTTGTTCGCGGAAAAAAAATACTTTTTTAAACCGTAATGTTCACGCAGTAACCACGGAATTTAACACACTGTACAACGGCGATTTGGCGTTTACGGACGGAAAGGAGCAATTGGCTTATGGTTTTCGTGATAATTTCTGGGAAATACTTCCCGTAGAGCGTATTAATATTGAGGAAGCAGATACAAAAGCTCCGGGAGCCTCTAAGAATTCTGAATTCAATCGTGCTGAGGAAAAAGCCGCAAAGGCAATCCAGAAACATTCCATGTACATTGACGGCAAAGAATATAACCCGCAGATAGACGAAGCATATATGTTGCTTGGAAAAGCGCGCTACTATGATGGCCGTTTTATTCCGGCTTTGGATGCTTTCAACTTTATTTTGGACCGTTATCCAACCAGCAATAATATAAACGTAGCGAAAGTTTGGAAAGCAAAAACCAACATTCGTTTAAAGAATGAAGAATTTGCTATAGAAAACCTCAAAAAAATGTTTGATACAGCAGATTTGGAAGAAGAAGAAATTGCTGATGGCGCTGCAATGATGGCACAGGCATTTATTAATTTAGATTCTTTACAACCTGCGCTTGAGTACATAAAAATTGCCTCTGAGAATGTAAAAGATAAAGAATTAAAGGGAAGATATACCTTCATAAAAGGTCAAATTTACAATCGTCTCGACGAAAAAGATAGCGCTAACATCGCTTTTGATGAGGTTATCGCAATGAACCGCAAGACTTCCAGATCTTATATGATCAGTGCGTATTTGGAAAAAGGAAAAAATTTCGATTACGAAAAAGGTGATCGTGCTGCGTTTCTGGAATTACTTCAGGGTCTTGAAAAAAATCGTGAAAATCGTCCATTTTTGGACAGAATCTACAACCAGTTTGGCGATTATTATCTTAATAGCGATAGTACAGAAACAGCAGTTAAATATTATAATAAGTCTATTAAAGCTTTTAAGCAGGATAGAATTCTCCAATCAGTAAACTATCAAACCCTTGCAGAAATAAATTTTGACAATGCCGAATATAAAAACGCCGGGGCCTATTATGATAGCACACTAACATTTCTCGAAGAAAATAGCCGTCAATGGCGCCGTGTATCAAAAAAGCGCGAAAACCTTGACGATGTAATAAAATATGAAGACATAGCCGCTACAAATGATAGCATTCTTAAATTGACTAAAATGAGCGAGGCTGAACAGCTTGCTTTTTTCACCGATTACACTTCAAAATTGAAGGAACAAGCGGTAAAAGATTCTTTGGAAGCTATCAAAATTGAGCAGAAAATTGCCAATAAAGAGTTTTATGAAAAAGGAAAAACCGTTTCTGGACCTAACAAAGGGGGCAGTACTTTCTACTTTTATAATACTTCCACTGTAGCTTATGGAAAAGGAGAATTTAGAAAAGTTTGGGGAGACCGAAAATTGGAGGATAACTGGAGGCTTTCCAATAAACAGACTTCTTTGATAAATGATGATGAAGAAACAGTTGCCGTAACGCCAATTTCTGAAAACGAATTATACAAGCCAGAAACTTATATTAGCAGAATACCTACTGACGAAAAAGCAATAGACAGCTTGGCAAAAGACAGGAACTTTGCGTATTACCAGTTAGGCTTGATTTATAAAGAAAAGTTCAAAGAATACAATCTTGCCGCAAACAGACTTGAAAAGTTACTCACTTACAATCCCGAAGAGCGATTGGTAGTGCCTGCAAAATATAATTTGGTCAAGATTTATGAAATTTTGGAGAATCCTTCCGAATCTGATAATTATAAAAATGATATTTTGACCAACCATGCTGAAACGCGTTATGCTGAAATTCTTCGCAACCCAAATTCACAGTTGCCAACTGATGAATCTAGCCCAGAATTTAAATACAAAGAACTTTACAAAGAGTTTGAGGCAGGAAGATATGCTGATGTCATTCAAAAATGTGATGATTATATGATGGTGTATAATGGCAATGATATTATTCCAAAATTCGAGCTTTTAAAAGCTACTGCCATCGGGCGCCAGCAAGGTTTTGAAGCTTATAAGAAGGCATTAAACTTTGTGTCACTAAATTATCCAAGTACCGAAGAAGGCAAACAAGCACAACAAATTTACAGTAATGTGCTTCCTATTATCGCCGTGAAGGATTTTGTTCCAGATGAAGACTCTGAAAATTGGAAACTAGTTTATAAATTCACAAATGAGGAAGGCGAGGCAGCTCAAAAACTTAAAGAACAATTGGACAAAGCCCTTGCAGATTACTATTATACAGATATGGTAACCTCCATTGATTATTACGACCCACAGACCAAATTTGTAATCGTTCACGGTTTAAAAACCAAGTTGGGAGCCCGCGGATTTGGTGAAGTTTTGAAAGAAAACAAAAAGTATAAGATCAATAAGCCATATTTTGAGATTTCTTCACCCAACTATAAAATCATTCAAATCCATAAAAACCTGGATGATTATTTACAGAAGGATGTAGCTAAATAATAGCCCAAAAACAAACCGAACAACAGAATAGTAACATTTAAACCAACTGCTATGTTTTCAGACAAAAAAGAAAAAAAAATGGCTGCCGAGCCTGGTTCCGCCCAGAATAGAATCAACGAAGGCACCAAATTGAAGGGTGACATTTCTTCTACTGGATTCTTTAGAATTGATGGTGTTATAGAAGGAAATGTAAAAACACCTTCCAAAGTTGTTCTTGGTAAAACAGGTGTTATTATTGGAACACTCACTTGCGAAAATGCAGATATTGAAGGCAGGTTTGAAGGCAATCTTCAGGTTTCCGGAACGCTATCTTTACGATCGTCAGCTGTAATTGAAGGTGATGTAACCGTAGGCAAACTGGCCGTTGAACCAGGAGCAACTATGAACGCCTCCTGTGTAATGCAGGACGGCAAACCTAAAAGTGTATCAGCTTCAAATCAGTCCACCGCTGAATATTCAAAATCACATCCTTTTGATCGCCAACAGCGCATTAAAAAAGCCGCTGTTGAGACCGATTTAGACGATTAAAATCTCCAACAATGGCCGATAAAAAGGAAAATGGGATAAAAAGATGGGCCATCCTTTCCGGTATCGGTATCCAAATGGGGGTTATTATCTATCTTTTTGTAAAATTGGGCCAGTGGCTGGACGGCAATTATTCTGACGGCGGAAAAACATTTCTAATAATTTGCACGCTTGTTGGTGTTGGTGCTTCACTATTCTTGGTGATTAAACAGACCAATAAATTGAATTCCTAATTTTTTAATGAAAAAGGCTACTCTTAAATTTTTGGCACTTCTTTTATTGGTAATACTTGTGGCTTTTGCTGTACACCTATTTATACTTCAAAATATGGGGTTGCCAATTTTTGCCGATAAAATTGTGCTTTCCTATTTGCTTAATTATATCTTAGCTGCAACAATTTTAATTTTTATCCAATCGAAATTTAACAAGAAATCGTCCCAAACCGGATTTATATTTCTTGCCGGCAGCGGTCTTAAATTCTTGGTTTTCTTTCTGGTTTTCTATCCTTTTTATCGGGAAGACGGAACAATGGCAACTTCGGAATTCGCTGCTTTTTTTGTACCATACGCTATCTGTTTGTTTTTGGAAGTAGCATTTCTTTCAAAACAGCTTAATAATCAGGATTTTTAGTAGATTTCTTCCGAAGAAAAAAACACAAAAAATAGTTTTTTCTTTCTAAGAAAGAAATGTATTTTTGCACCGATTTTAAGGACACCGTTATTTGTTCAAAGATGCAAAGAAAAACATTGATTAGATTACTTTCAGTTTTATTGTTTATTGGGTCTTTTTCAGCCGTAGCCCAAGACGAGCATACAGAAGATGCTAAAGAAGTGCTTCCCGGCAGCAAAACTAAAAAAGAAGAAATAAAGGAATTCATTAATCATCACTTGATGGATTCGCACGATTTTAATCTTTTCGGATCCACCGATGAAGAAACCGGCGAAACACATCACTACGGTTTTCCACTTCCTGTAATTATTTGGGATGAAGGCATCCACACTTTTATGTCTTCTAAATTTCACCACGGCGAAAATGTAGTTGAATCAAACGGAAACTACTATAAGCTCTACCACAGCAAAATATACAGAACCGATGCCGAAGGGACCATCAATTATGATGAAAAACATCACCCAACAAATGTACGTCCATTAGATTTTTCCATTACCAAAAGCGTGTTAATGATGTTGGTTACTGGACTTTTGCTGATTTGGTTGTTCCGCAGTCTTGCAAAAAGCTATGCCAAAAATGGAAGCATCCCTCGTGGAATCGGTCGTTTCTTTGAGCCTATCGTGCTTTACATTCGCGATGACATTGCTATCGCAAACATCGGCGAGCACAAATACAAAAAATACATGCCATTTCTGTTGACCGTATTCTTCTTTATATGGTTTTTGAATATGTTCGGCCTTACGCCGCTCGGTGTTAACGTAACCGGAAATATTGCTGTTACAACCGCTTTGGCAATCCTTGTATTCTTGATAACCACTTTTACCGGAACCAAAGATTACTGGAAACACATTTTTGACCCGCTTGGCGACGGAATGCCATGGGCAGGAAAAATATTGATATATATCATTCTTGTTCCTATCGAAATTTTGGGGATGTTCATTAAGCCTTTCGCACTGCTTATACGTTTGTACGCAAATATGACTGCTGGGCACGTGGTATTGATGAGCTTGATTGGATTGATTTTTATTTTCAAAAGTTGGATCGGCGGACCATTGTCTTTCGGGCTTTCATTCGCAATTTCACTTATTGAATTATTGGTAGCCTTGCTACAAGCATATATTTTCACAATGTTGGCAGCTTTGTATTTTGGCTTTGCAAGCGAAACGCACGCAGAACACGAAGCACACGAGGGCGAAATCCAACATTTGTAATACCCTTGGGTTCCTTCGACTCCGCTCAGGAACCTTTTTAAAATTAAAGGCAATTTAACGGTTGCCGAGCGGAGCCGAAGCAGAGTGTTTAATTTTTAAATATATATATTATGACAATTCCAAGTATTGTAGGAGCAGGTTTAGCAGTAATCGGCGCCGGTATCGGTATCGGTATGATTGGTGGGAAAGCTATGGAAGCTATCGCACGTCAGCCTGAGGCTTACGGAAAAATTCAAACAGCAATGCTTATTGCAGCTGCGCTTATTGAAGGTATTGGTTTCGCTGCGATTTTCGCTGGGTAATCAAAAAAAAACTAACAAACGGCTGTAACGGTTGGTTACAGCTGTTTGTTACGATTAAAATTGAGCATAAAGTTTAAATTAAATAAATATCCGCCACGGCGGCCATTGATATGGAAAAATTAGTTAACGACTTTTCATTCGGACTTTTCTTTTGGCAAATAATCATCTTTGTTTTATTGCTTATTTTATTGAGAAAATATGCTTGGAAACCAATCTTAAACGCGGTTAACGATCGTGAGGAAGGAATTAAAAACGCATTGGATTCTGCTGAAAAAGCAAAACTCGAAATGCAAAACCTTCAGGCAGACAACGAAAAATTGTTGCAGGAAGCCCGTTCTGAACGCGAAGTAATGTTGAAAGAAGCTCGCGAGATTAAAGCAAAAATGATTGCTGACGCAAAAGAAGAGGCCAAG
>JAGQYY010000019.1:0-11534 GCA_020435825.1 Aequorivita sp. | reverse complement strand
GTTTTAGTAGATAACAAACGTACTTCATTATTGAGCAATGTAGCAAAAAGCTATATCGATCTTTACAATGAAGAACAAGGCGTAAAAGTTGCTACGGTAATTACAGCCATTCCACTTTCTTCAGAATTGGAGAGCAAAGTAATGGAAAAAGTAAAGGAACTTACGGGAAGCGAAAAAGTAACGCTTAAAAACGAAATTGACCCAACTATCATTGGAGGATTTGTACTTCGTGTTGGCGATATCCAATATAACGCGAGCATCGCGAACCAATTTGGGAATTTAAAAAGAGAATTCAGTAAATCAATATAATAATTGTTGACAGGTTTTAAATTTTAGGCTTAAATCTAAAATCGTAAATCTAAAATCGTAAATCAAAATGGCAGAAGTAAAACCAGCTGAAGTATCAGCAATATTAAAGCAACAACTTACAGGCTTTGAAGCAAGCGCTTCCCTGGACGAAGTAGGAACTGTATTGACCGTGGGCGACGGGATTGTTCGTGCATACGGACTTTCAAACGCTCAATACGGCGAACTGGTAGCCTTTGAAAGTGGTCTTGAAGGTATTGTATTGAACCTAGAGGAAGACAACGTAGGTATCGTACTTTTGGGTCCCTCAAAAGGCGTTAAGGAAGGTTCAACTGTTAAGCGTACACAGCGTATTGCTTCACTTCAAGTAGGTGAAGGCATAGTTGGCCGTGTTGTAAACACATTGGGTCAGCCTATTGACGGTAAAGGTCCTATCACTGGTGAAACTTACGAAATGCCTTTGGAGCGTAAAGCACCGGGTGTAATTTACCGCCAGCCGGTAACTGAGCCGCTTCAAACGGGTATTAAATCTATCGATGCAATGATTCCAGTAGGCCGTGGCCAGCGTGAGCTTGTTATTGGTGACCGCCAAACCGGTAAATCTACCGTTTGTATCGATACCATTCTAAATCAAAAAGAATTTTACGATGCAGGCCAGCCTGTATATTGTATCTATGTAGCTGTTGGGCAAAAGGCTTCAACTGTTGCAAACATTGCTCAGGTATTGGAAGAAAAAGGCGCTTTGGCTTATACAACCATTGTTGCTGCAAACGCATCAGATCCTGCACCTATGCAGGTTTACGCTCCTTTCGCAGGTGCTGCAATTGGTGAGTACTTCCGCGACACAGGTCGTCCAGCTTTGATTATCTATGATGATCTTTCAAAACAAGCGGTAGCATACCGTGAGGTATCTCTTTTGCTTCGTCGCCCACCGGGACGTGAGGCATATCCTGGAGACGTTTTCTTCCTTCACTCACGTTTGTTGGAGCGTGCAGCCAAGGTAATCGCCGATGATGATATTGCAAAGGAAATGAACGACCTTCCAGAGTCATTGAAAGGTATTGTAAAAGGGGGTGGTTCTTTGACCGCTCTCCCAATAATTGAAACACAAGCAGGTGACGTTTCGGCGTATATCCCAACAAACGTAATTTCGATTACCGATGGACAGATTTTCCTTGATGGAGATTTGTTCAACGCAGGGGTTCGCCCAGCGATTAACGTAGGTATTTCGGTATCGCGTGTGGGTGGTAACGCTCAAATTAAATCAATGAAAAAAGTAGCAGGTACCTTAAAACTGGATCAAGCAGCTTTCCGTGAATTGGAAGCGTTTGCAAAATTCGGGTCAGATCTTGATGCCGCAACCTTGAACGTTATTGAAAAGGGAAAACGTAACGTAGAAATATTAAAGCAGTCTGAAAACGATCCTTACACAGTAGAAGATCAAATTGCGGTAATCTATGCAGGTTCCAAAAACTTGATGCGTAACGTTCCTGTTGAAAAAGTAAAGGAATTTGAAAGAGATTACCTAGAAATGTTGCACGTAAAGCACAGAGACACGCTAAACGATCTTAAAGCCGGTAAACTTACAGATGAAGCAATTGATGTGTTGACTTCCGTGGCAAACGATCTTTCAGCGAAATATAAAAAGTAATTCAGAATTCGGAATTCAGAATTATGAATTACGTGCCTCGGAATAACGCAATCGTCGACAAGTCTTTTTATTTTGCTTGTAAAATTGTACTTTATTCTGAAGAATTAAAGGAGAAACGTTATTACGAAATAGCAAATCAATTATTGAAATCCGGGACTAGTATTGGTGCCAATGTGCGAGAATCCCAACGAGGAGTAAGCACGAAAGATTTTAAAAATAAGTTAGGGATAGCCTTGAAGGAAGCAGACGAAACTTCATATTGGCTTGATATAATTGAACAAACAAAAATTTATGAAGTTCCTGTAGAACTTCGAGATGATTGTGAAGAGTTAATGAAACTTTTGGTAACTATAATTAAAAATTCATAATTCTGAATTCATAATTCATAATTTAAGAAATGGCCAATTTAAAGGAAATTAGAAACAGAATATCATCCGTAAGCTCAACGATGCAGATTACCAGTGCCATGAAAATGGTTTCTGCCGCAAAGTTGAAAAAAGCCCAGGATGCCATTACTGCAATGCGCCCTTATTCTGAAAAACTGACCGAACTATTGCAAAACCTGAGCGCTACGCTAGACGCAGATAGCGGTGGGAAATATTCAGAGCAACGGGAAGTAAACAAAATTTTGGTGGTTGCTATTACCAGTAATCGTGGTTTGGCAGGCGCATTCAACAGTAATATCATAAAAGAAGCAAGAAATTTGGCTGCCAATACATACGCAGGAAAGCAAGTGGATTTTATGACACTGGGAAAAAAAGGAAACGATATTCTAAAGAAAACGGGAACGGTTATCGAAAACAACAACGGTATTTTAGATGATCTTTCCTTTGAAACTACTTCAGAAATTGCCGAAAAATTGATGGTTCTTTTTTCCGAAGGGAAGTACGACCGCATCATTTTGGTTTACAACCATTTCAAAAATGCCGCCACGCAATTGGTCTTGTCAGAGCAGTTTTTGCCAATTTTACCTCCAAAGCAAGTTGAAGGGCAAGAGGCAAAAACAAGCGAAACTTTTTACATTTTTGAACCTTCAAAAGAAGAAATCGTTGAGGCTTTGATTCCGAAGAGCTTAAAAACCCAATTGTTCAAAGCCCTTCGTGATAGCGTTGCCAGTGAGCACGGCGCCCGTATGACGGCCATGCACAAAGCAACTGACAACGCAACAGAACTTCGCGATGCACTGAAACTTCAATATAACAAAGCACGTCAGGCTGCAATTACCAATGAAATCCTTGAGATTGTTGGAGGTGCAGAAGCTTTGGCTGGGTAGCGAACCCAAAAAAATTAATTTTAAAAGCCTTTCGTTTTGCGAAAGGCTTTTTTATTGAATAATATTTGTAATTTTAAGGAATGATGAAAAATATAAAAACCATAGTATTTCTTTTAACGACACCATTTCTTTTGCTCAGCTTTTCCAACTGTGGCGGAGCAAAAACGGACGATTCAAAAATGTCTTTTGAAAAAAATCCTCCCTTTAAAGTTGCGGAAGCTTACTACCAAAACTGGGTGGCTGGTGTGAAAGAAGGTGGCTCCGGAACAAATATACACATTGCTTTCAGCGAAAAGGATGCTGATGTAGTTATTCAAAATATCTATTTCAGAAACCAAATATTGGAGGCAAAAGGCAATATAAACGAACCAAATCAATTTGTGGGCTATCTTAAAAATGACATCCAACGTGATATTGTTATGGATTCTGATCCGGTGAAGGAAGCGCAAAATACATTGTCCGAAAGAATTCCATTTGAATTGGAAGATAATGAGGCAGTGGTGGAATATTGGTTTGGCGGCAAAAAAAATTATTACAAAATTTCAAATCTTTCCCAAAAGGAAATGATTCCCTATCCTCAGGCAAATCCAAATTCACACGAGTAATTTTCGCCTATGAAAATACTTCACCTGGACAGCAACCATCCGTTATTAATGAAAATGCTAGCGGAAGCTGGGTTTTCAAATGAAGAAAATTATAAAGCTTCAAAATCTGAAATTGAGGAAATCATCTCAAATTATGACGGAATTGTAATCCGAAGTCGCTTCAACATCGACAAACAATTCCTTGATGTTGCCAAAAATTTAAAATTTATTGCGCGTGTCGGTGCCGGTTTGGAAAGTATTGATACTGAGTATGCCGAAAAACTTGGCGTTAAACTAATAGCTGCCCCCGAAGGCAACAGGAACGCCGTTGGCGAACATGCATTGGGAATGCTCCTTTCACTGTTCAACAACTTAAATAAAGCCGACAGAGAGGTTAAAAATGGCCTTTGGAACCGTGAAGCAAATCGAGGAATAGAACTCGAAGGAAAAACCGTTGGAATCATTGGGTATGGCAATATGGGAAAAGCCTTCGCAAAGAAATTGAAAGGATTTGATTGCGAAGTAATCTGTTACGATATAAAAGAAAATGTGGGCGATGAAAATGCCGCTCAAGTTTCACTATATGAATTTCAGCAGAAAACAGATGTTTTGAGCCTTCACACGCCTTGGACGCCATTGACCGATAAAATGATAAATGCTGAATTCATTAATTCATTTTTTAAACCGTTTTGGCTCATCAATACCGCACGCGGGAAAAGTGTGGTAACTGCCGATCTGGTTTCGGCATTAAAAAGTGGAAAAATTTTAGGTGCTGGGCTGGATGTTTTGGAGTTTGAAAAACTGTCTTTTGAAACGCTTTTTAATTCGGGCGTTGAGCGAAGCCGAAACGACAGCTTACCAAATTCACTAAAGGAACTGTTTGCGTTGGACAATGTAATTTTAAGCCCACATATTGCTGGCTGGACGGTGGAAAGCAAGGAAAAATTAGCAACCGTGATTGCTGAAAAGATTATAAAGAACTTCAAAGAATAATATAAATGAAAAAAAGAGTAACGGGAATAGGCGGCATATTTTTTAAAACAAAAGATCCCAACAAAACAAAAGAGTGGTACAAAAACCATCTAGGCCTCAACACCAATGAGTACGGTTGCACTTTTTGGTGGCAGGATGAGAATGGTAGCAAATGCTCAACGCAATGGAGCCCCTTTAAGGCAGACACCAACTATTTTTCGCCGAGCGAAAAGGGCTTTATGTTTAATTATAGAGTTGAAAACCTCGAAGAATTATTAAAGGTTTTAAAAGAAGAAGGTGTAACAATTGTAGGTGATATGCAGACTTATGATTATGGAAAATTTGGCTGGATACTCGATCCCGATGGAAATAAAATTGAACTTTGGGAACCTGTGGACAAAGCTTTTCTATAATTTTTTTTACTTTTAAATTTTTTAAAACAAACCAACAAATATGGAACAACAACAAGACTCAGGCTACGACAGCACCAAAAAAAGTATTGATGAAACAGCAGATACGATTGAACAAGAAGCAAAACGAACTGCCAACGAATTTAAGGAAGGCTGGAACCAGGTAACCCATACCCAAGAAAACAAAAAGATACTTGCGGGTATTCTTGCAATAGTAATTGGTTCTCTGGGAATACACAAGTTTATTTTGGGATATACACAGGAAGGGATCATTCAAATCGTTATTACGATTGTAACTTGCGGTATTGGCGGCATTATCCCGTTAATTGAAGGCATTATTTACCTTACCAAGAGCGATGAGGAATTCTACCAAACCTACCAAGTAGGAAAACGCGGATGGTTTTAAGAACAAAATACACTGTTCTTTTACCCTTTTTTATATTGCTGGCGGGTATCGTAACGGTTGCGCAACAAAAACCGGATACTACCTTCACGGGCTACGCAACCGCAAAACTGCATACAAATGGAGTTGCGGATTTTTTTGAATACGGTTTCGCAAACCTAAAAAGCCAAGAGAAGTACAGTACCGAGACCATTCAAAACGTTGGTTCCGTAAGCAAGACCCTCATTGGCGTTTCCTTGATGATTGCCAAGGAAAAGGGGCTTTTGGATCTAGACCAAAACATTCAGGAATATCTGGATTTTCAATTGCAAAACCCTTGGGCAGAAGAAGGTAGCTACATTACCCTTCGTCAGCTCGCCACACATACATCAGGAATTGTCGATAATGAAAAATACTATCTAAAATCCTATTGCGAAGGGGAGCGGCCCAAAATGGCACTGGGCGAATTTTTAAAACAGTATCTTGAAAAGGGAGGCGATCTTTATTCAAAGAAAAACTTTAGCAAGGCAGAGAGCGGCAAGGCATATACCTATTCCAATATTGGGGCGACCTTGGCGGCTTATGTTATCGAAAGGGTTTCGGGCATTCCGTTTTCCGAATTTACCAAAACACACATCCTCGACCCCTTAAAAATGGAAGATTCGGGCTGGAGTTATGCCGAAATAGATACTGCAAAACACGCAATATTGTATGGAGAAGATGATGAACCGCTTAGGGCCTACACCCTCATTACCTATCCAGACGGGGGTTTTAGGACTTCCATTGCAGATCTTTCCATTTATTTGAAGGAATTGATAAAAGGGTATGACCACCAATCTAATTTGTTGAAGGATGAATCTTGGGACGAACTTTTCCGAAGAAACTTTTCAGTGGAAAACCCAGTTGAAAACATCAATCCCAAAGAGCCCAATAGCGGTCTTTTTATGATGTATTCAAAATCTGGAATGATTGGCCATACGGGATCCGATCCCGGTGCTTGCTGCATTATGTGGTTTCATCCGGAAACGGGAGAGGGATATATTTTTATGGCCAATGAGGACTTAACCAAACAAAACATAGCCAGCTTCAAAAATATTTGGAAAAACACAACCGCCCATTAGTCTTTTTAAGGACGACACTGTTTTAAAGCCCTTCTTTTGTCGGGCCGTTTTTTAGATCGTTTTCGGCAGGGCCATCATTTTTATCGGAATATTTTTTCTCCAGCTCTGCCTGAAATTCCTCCATCACGGGTTTTACAGTACTTTCGGGCAAATCTGCAATGCGAATGTACATTAGTCCATCCACGGCATTATTGAAAAGAGGATCAACGTTAAACGCTACAACTTTTGCGTTCTGTTTGATGTATTTTTTGATAAGCACAGGCAAGCGGAGGCTTCCCGGCTCTACTTCGTCAATTATTTTATCGAATTTGTTGAGGTCTGCCTCGCTTTCGTCAAAAATGAAATCCTTGTCGGCATCCTTCAATTTTACCTTGTATTCCTTCTTCGGATTGATGTACTGCGCCACATAGGGATCGTAATAGTTGGATTTCATAAACTCGATCATCAAGCTTTTTGAGAATTCTGAAAATTTGTTGCTGATGCTCACACCGCCAATTAAATAACGGTGTTCGGGATAGCGAAGTGTTGTGTGCACAATTCCTTTCCAAAGTAAAAAGAGCGGCATCGGTCGCTGTTGGTATTCCTTAATGATGAATGCGCGTCCCATCTCGATGGATTTGCTCATCATTTCATATAGTTCGGGCTCAAAACGAAAAAGGTCTTGCAAATAAAACCCATCAATCCCAAAGCGGCGAAAAATCTCGGAACCCAGCCCCATTCTATATGCTCCGGCCATTTTCTGTGCATCGTTGTCCCAAAGGAACATGTGCTGGTAGTAGCTGTCAAATTTATCGAGATCGGTGCTGTTATTGGTCCCTTCGCCCACCTCTCGGAAGGTAATTTCGCGCAAGCGGCCTATTTCCTGTAAAATATATGGTATTGTGTTTGCCTCGGCCAAAAACACTTCGTAGTTTTTGCTTACGAGCAATCGTTTATCGTTTTCACGCAGTTTTTCAATTTCAGCTTCCATGGCCTTCAACGGAATGGGCCCTGCAATTTTTTTTGGCGGTTTCGGAAATTTTAGCGTTTTCGGAATGTTATCCAGCAATTTTTTCTTCTGAAAAGCATTGGAGAGCATATAGGTCTTTTTCCGAAGAAATTCGGTAAAAACAGGCAGCGATTCGTGCTCCTTTTGGTCTTCAACCGAAATGGCATTGCCAATGCGCACCTTTATCAAGCGTTCTTTTTGCGTTAACAGTTCCGAAGGGAGTTTTGCGGTCCGCAAGGTGTCGCTCATTTTTGCCAAACGGTAGAAAAGCTTGCTGTTTTTGGCGTGGAAGTATATTGGCACTACGGGGACTTCGGCTTTTTTGACCAATTTCATCGCAGCTTCTTCCCAAGGCTTATCGACCAATAACTTATCATCCCGATATGTAGAAACCTCGCCCGCCGGAAAAATGCCCAACGGATGCCCGTCCTGTAAATGTTTGAGTGCCGCTTTAAAGCCAGCTATGCTGGATTTTACCTCTTTCCTGTCTTCAAAAGGATTAACAGGCATAACGTAGGGTTTAAGCGGTTCGATCCTGTGCAATAGGAAATTGGCAACTATTTTGAAATCGGGCCGGTGCTCTAACAATAATTTCAAAAGAAGAATTCCGTCAATTCCGCCTAATGGATGGTTCGAAATGGTTATAAAAGCACCTGTTTTTGGGATTCGGCGAAGGTCTTCCTCGGGAATTTCAAATTTTATTTCAAACTCCTCAAGCAAGGCATTTATGAATTCCAGATCATGCAGATGCTTGTGTTTGTCGTAAATTTTGTTGAGGGTAGTAATGTTTAGAACTTTCATCAAAGACCAGCCCATAAAAGTACCCAGAAAGCCGAATTTATCAACGTTTATTGCTTTTGCAACTTCCTTTGCTTTGACTAATCCCATGAAACATTTTGGTTGTTTGTATTAAACAAAGATAGCGAAACCTATCGATACTATTCCTTAATTACCAACTGTACCGTCTCTTTGCTTTCTTGTTTTAAAAGTACGTTCTTATTTTCCGAAAGTGCCTTTACTTCAGTGGGGTTAAAATGACGGATTGTGTAAAGCGTTACGTTCTCATTCCATTTTACGCTAAATTTTTCACGAAGCTTAGCCAGCAATGCCTCCAAATTGTTGAATTTATCGTTCACACAGACAGAAAAACTAATGGCCGAATTTTGGATCATTTCAACCTTCATTTTGTACTTGTGAAGCCATTTAAAAACGTCGCCGATATTGTCTTCCATCATAAATGAAAAGTCCAACGACGAAAGCGAGATGAGCACCAAATCTTTTTTGAGAATAAAACAGGAGGTTTCGGGATCCAGTGTTACGCCTTTTCCTACGCAGGTTCCGGGAGCTGTTGGGTTTAAAAATGATTTTACGAAAAGCGGAATTTCCTTGCGCTGCAAAGGTTGCAATGTTTTCGGGTGAATTACGGAAGCGCCGTAAAAAGCAAGCTCTATCGCCTCGCGATAGCTTATGTGGTTCAGAAGCATGGTTTGCGTAAAATAGCGTGGATCAGCATTCAACACGCCCGGAACGTCTTTCCAAATAGTAACATTTTCGGCATTTAAGCAGTAGGCAAAAATTGCCGCCGTGTAATCACTCCCTTCACGGCCAAGTGTGGTTGTAAAATTATTTGTATGTTCCGACCCCAAAAATCCTTGGGTTAAGGTAATTCCCTTTTTGTTTACTTTTTCTGAAATACGCTCTTGGGTTTTTTCCCAATCTACATTGGCATCACGGAAGTTTGCATCGGTTTTAATACATTGGCGAACGTCCAACCAAGTATTGTTGATTCCAATTTCAGTAAAATATGCCGAAACTATTTTAGAAGAAATCAGTTCTCCAAATGATACTACTTGGTCGTAAACGAAAGCATGGTTTTTAGATTTATTGGTTTCCAAAAAGCGCTTCAGCTCTTTAAAAATCTTGTCCAAATCTATAAAAGCAGGATGTGAGGTGGAAGAGAACAGACCTTTTAAAATTTCGTAGTGAAAATCATAAACGGTCCGTAATGCATTCTTTAAATCGCCAGATTCCAAAAAGTACTGCTTTACTACCTCCTCCAATGCATTGGTAGTCTTTCCCATGGCCGAAACCACGATAACCAAATCTTTTTCGGCGGTTTGGTTTATTACAGAAACAACATTCTTTACACTATCGGCATTTTTAATTGATGCACCACCAAATTTGAAGATTTTCATTCAGATACTTGATTTATGAATTTATATACTTTTTAAGCCCCGTTTCGTCCATATGTACCACGCGCCAATCGTCCAATATTTTTGCACCGCTGCGCTCGTAAAATTTTATGGCTCCGGTATTCCAGTCCAGCACGTCCCACGCAACTCGTTTTAAGCCTTGGTTAAAGGCAAATTGCATGGTTTTTTTGTAGAGGGCCTCGCCAATGCCTTTGCCCCGCCAGGCTTCTTTTACGATTAAATCCTCAAGATGGAGCGTTCGGCCTTTCCAAGTAGAAAAGCGATAATAAACCAAAGCTGCGCCTACAATATCGTTTTCAATTTCGGCAACAAAACAATGGAACAGCGGATTTTTTCCATAACCTTCGCGTTCCAAATCCTGTACGGTAACTTCAACGGCATCTGGTTCTTTTTCAAAAACGGCAAGTTCCTGTATTAGATCCAAAACCTGCGGCATGTCCTTTTTTAAAGCTTCGCGGACTTTCATTTTCCAATTAATTAATTCGCCCTGCAAATATCGGTTCAATTTCTTAAAAATCCCGATATTTGCGTCAAATTCAGGATATCTTCAACCCAATGGCAAAAATAAATCAATCTCTTGGCGAGTTTATAATTGAAAATCAAGGTGAATTCAAGTACTCTTCAGGAGAACTTTCGCGACTTATTAATTCCATCCGTTTAGCGGCAAAAGTGGTAAACCACAAAGTGAACAAAGCCGGGTTGGTAGATATTTTGGGAACTGCGGGCGATACCAATGTGCAGGGCGAAGACCAACAGAAACTCGATGTCTTTGCAAATGAAGTTTTTATCAATACACTTACCAACCGGGAGATTGTTTGCGGAATTGCCAGTGAGGAAGAAGACAATTTCATTACCATAAAAGGGCGAAACGAAAAGAACGATAATAAGTATGTTGTGTTGATGGATCCCCTGGATGGTTCTTCAAATATTGATGTAAACGTTTCCGTGGGGACAATTTTTTCAATTTATAGAAGGATAACACCTTCCGGAACTCCCGTTACTATTGAAGATTTTTTGCAGCCTGGCATTAATCAGGTAGCCGCGGGTTATATTGTGTATGGTACTTCAACGATGATTGTTTACACTACAGGACACGGTGTTAATGGTTTTACACTAAATCCAGCTATTGGCACCTATTATCTTTCACATCCAAACATGAAATTTCCTGAGAATGGACATATATATTCGGTAAACGAAGGGAATTATGTTCATTTTCCCCAAGGCGTTAAGGATTATATCAAGTATTGCCAAAAAGAAGAAGAAGATCGCCCATATACTTCTCGTTATATTGGTTCTCTAGTTTCAGATTTTCACAGAAATATGATAAAAGGAGGTATTTATATTTATCCAAGTACATCAAAAGATCCAAAAGGAAAACTTCGGCTTTTGTATGAGTGCAACCCAATGGCCATGATCGCCGAGCAAGCTGGGGGAAAAGCCAGTAATGGTTTTGAAAGAATTTTGGAAATCCAGCCTACTTCCCTTCATCAGCGTGTTCCTTTTTTCTGCGGAAATAAAAAAATGGTGGAGAAAGCGGAAGAATTTATGGTAAACGCCCAATGAAGTCATCTTGACTTTTTTCAATTGGCTAAAAAATGGCTCTTTTGAGCCTGCTTTTCGTCTTTTTATCCTTT
>JAGQYY010000196.1 GCA_020435825.1 Aequorivita sp. | reverse complement strand
TAACGAAATCCAAAACCAATATCGCTAACCAACCTCCCTCAAGCCTTGTCCCAGTGGGCCTTTGAGGGGGAGATCGGGTCTCTTCTGCTGAGAATTAGCTGACGCGGCGAAGCAGTTGTGGCCTAGCTTTCCTCGTGGGCAGGGATTTGTGATAAGGTCTGAAGCCTTCGGTGACGTAGCTCAGCTGGATAGAGCATCTGCCTTCTAAGCAGACGGTCCCAGGTTCGAATCCTGGCGTCATCGCCATCTTCTTTTGTGAGGCCTTCATGAAAACAATCGTTTTGAGTCTATCTGCCCTTTTCTTTTTAGCTTGTACGACGACGCCCCAAGATCGTCCCGACAACAAAGATTTTTCCCAGGCTGTGGATAAGTATTTGCAAGAATTGTGGGATTTAAACCCTGGATTCGCTGCTCACATGGGTTTAAGTCAATACGACGATATTTTAAAAATACCGAACAAAGAAGCCCGGGATAAAGATGTAGAGTTTGCTAAAAAGGAAA
>JAGQYY010000195.1 GCA_020435825.1 Aequorivita sp. | reverse complement strand
GAAAGGATAAAAAGACGAAAAGCAGGCTCAAAAGAGCCATTTTTTAGCCAATTGAAAAAAGTCAAGATGACTTCATTAAGAGTAAAATAAAAAAACGGATTATGTGAAGTTTTTTTACTATACTATTTCTGCATAAAGATCAAAATCCTCAGCCGCCGTAATTTTTACAATGAAGAATTCGCCAGTTCGCAGATAGCCTTCTTCGGCATTTATCAATACTTCGTTGTCCACATCGGGGCTGTCAAATTCGGTTCTTCCAATAAAATAACTGCCTTCTTTTCTGTCAATAACTACTTTAAATTCTTTCCCAATCTTTTGCTGGTTCAATTCCCAGGAAATTTGCGACTGTATTTCCATAATCTCGTTTGCGCGATCCATTTTTACCTCTTCCGGAACATCATCTTCTAGATTATAAGCGTGGGTGTTTTCTTCGTGAGAATAGGTAAAACATCCCAAACGTTCAAAGCGCATGTCCTTTACCCATTGCTTTAGGGTTTGGAAATC
>JAGQYY010000194.1 GCA_020435825.1 Aequorivita sp. | reverse complement strand
TCAGGATTCCAGAGAATCCTGAAGGCAAGACTATTAACAAGGAAGGTAAGTTATTAGTCGATTGTTTGAATTTTCGGCCCACCTCCAACTCCTGATCAAATTATGCCTTTTTCCGTAAGATACCGCTCAGCATCCAGCGCTGCCATACAGCCGGTTCCGGCAGCAGTTACCGCCTGGCGATAGACATTATCCTGGGCATCGCCACTGGCGAAAACACCGAAAACTTTGGTTTTGGTACTCTTCCCCTTGGTTTGGATGTAACCCGTGTTATCCATATCGAGCCAATCCTTAAAAATATCGGTATTCGGTTTGTGTCCGATAGCTACGAAGAAGCCATTTACCGGGATGGTAGATTCTTTTTTAGATTGATTATTGACAACCCGTAAGCCTTCTACTTCATTTTCGCCGAGCACTTCAACCGCTTCGGTATTCCAGTGGACCTTGATGTTTTCCGTTTTAAAAACCCGCTCCTGCATGATCTTGGAAGCGCGCAGCTCGTCGCGGCGA
>JAGQYY010000193.1 GCA_020435825.1 Aequorivita sp. | reverse complement strand
GATGACAAGGGTAAAGTTGGAATGACTCCTGAAAGCATCACCTACCTTACAGCAGAGGAAGAAGATACCTTTAACATTGCGCAGGCAAATGCGCCTGTAAGTGATAAAGGCGACTTTATTAATGAAAAAATCAAGGCTCGTTTTGAGGGTGATTTCCCTATTGTTGGGCCTAAGGATCTTAAATATATGGATGTGGCGCCTAACCAGATTGTATCTGTTGCCGCATCGCTAATTCCATTCCTTGAGCACGATGATGCGAACCGTGCATTGATGGGCTCAAACATGCAACGCCAGGCAGTGCCTTTATTGAAGCCAGAGGCTCCAATTGTGGGTACAGGTTTGGAAGAGCGTGTTGCACTTGACTCACGTTCGCTTGTATTGGCTGAGGGAGATGGAGTAATTGAATATGTGGATGCCAGCAAAATTGTTGTTCGTTATGAAATGACAGAGGATCAGCTACTGGCAAGCTTCCATGGTGATTCTAAAACCTACGATTTGGTTAAGTTCAGAAG
>JAGQYY010000192.1 GCA_020435825.1 Aequorivita sp. | reverse complement strand
TGAAAAGTTATAAAAATGCTTTTGAATATTTTGACAGCCAAAGCAAATCCATCAAAAAAATGTTGTTGTATTGGGTAGCTTCTGCCAAACGACCAGAAACGAGACAAAAACGCATCGAAGAAATTGCTGAATTGGCAAGCAATGAACAAAAGCCGAAGCAATTCAGATAGAATAAAAAACGGCTTACAACATTGTGTATAAGCAATAGCGGGTTAAGTGTTTAATTTAAAGTTTCTACCTTTTTAGCTATCTTTGTGCTTAACCGAAAAGTAGTGCTTAAAATCCGCTACTGCTCATACACTTGACCGTTAGCACCAATTTGAAAAAAATGTCGAAATCCAACAGCATTAATTTAGAATTAGAAAAATTGGTCTTTCTCTGTAATGCAGAAGAAGGAAATCCTGGAATTTATGAATTAACTTGGGAATTGGGTTATTATGAAATATCAATTGAAGAGAAATATAAAATCGCGAGAAAAATTTTAACTCAAATCTTAAATGATGGACTTGTAACTTTAGAAAAG
>JAGQYY010000191.1 GCA_020435825.1 Aequorivita sp. | reverse complement strand
AACCTTAACCTATGAAAAAACTAATTTTATTGTTCGCCCTTGCAGTTGTTGCATTTGGATGTAATAATGATGATGATTCATCGCCAACTGAAATTTTGGGATGTACCGATCCTGATTCATTAAATTACAATCCAAACGCCAATACCGATGATGATTCCTGTATTTATGAAAAAAATGTAACATTTGCATTTACCCAAAACTGGGCAGGAAATAATGTAACTAGCAATGATCTTAATTCCACAGTATTCCAAAACGAAGCTGGAAATTACGTCTCTATTTCTAGATTGCGATATTTAATTTCAAGAATTGTATTGAAAAAAGCAGACGGCAGTACCATTGCTTTTGATGAGTATAATTTAATTGACTTATCAGACTCCAATACATTAACACTTTCACCTTCCATACCTGTTCTAACTGGAGATTACACTGGAATTACTTTTGTTTACGGATTTAATGAAGAAGACAATATTAATGGAGCTTATCCAGATTTGAATGCCGCTGATTGGAACTGGCCTACAATGCTTGG
>JAGQYY010000190.1 GCA_020435825.1 Aequorivita sp. | reverse complement strand
AATCAACAGAAAAACCGATTGCGATTGCCATTCACGGTGGTGCCGGCACCATTTTGAAATCGAAAATGACGCCGGAAAAAGAGCAGGCATATCGTGATGCGCTCCAATTTGCGTTGGAAACGGGTTACGCCATTTTGCAAAAAGGTGGCAGCAGTCTGGACGCAGTTGAGGCAACCATTCGCACAATGGAAGATTCGCCGTTGTTTAACGCGGGAAAAGGCGCTGTATTTACCAATGCAGGCACCAACGAAATGGATGCCTCAATTATGGATGGCAAAACCCGGCAAGCTGGCGCGGTTGCGCGGGTAACGCACGTCAAAAATCCGATAAGCCTCGCGCGAAAAGTGATGGTAAATTCTCCGCATGTTTTTCTGGTTGGCGAAGGCGCGGAAGATTTCGCGCGCGAAAATGAAATTGAATTGGTCGCACCCGAATATTTTCGCACGGATGAGCGTTGGCAGCAGTTGCAAAAAATCAAACAAGCGGAAGATAGCGGACAAAGCCGGGAAATTCATCTAGATCACGATA
>JAGQYY010000018.1:9150-38552 GCA_020435825.1 Aequorivita sp. | reverse complement strand
CATGATTAAACATAATTCTGGCGTAGCGCAGGCAAAGGTTTTTTGGCGTGAGGAGGGCGCAACTACTTATAACGAAATTGAAATGGCTCCATCAAACGGTGATAATTGGGCAGTAGATTTTACAATTCCAAACTCTCCGGTAAATATTGAATATTATATTTGGGCGAAGGCTATTTCCGGAAAGGAATTAAATCGTCCCATTGTAGCACCGGAAGGGTATTGGACCATTCAAGTGGAAACCCTTTCAGCAGATGAATGGGCTCAAAACCATATTTCAGCAGCTTATCCAAATCCAACAAATGGCAAAGTTTTTTTTAATATGAATGCCATTCAAGGGCCTGTAAGAGTGGAAATCCATAACATTTTGGGACAAAAGTTATATGATGCAACTATTGAAAACGGCAACGGAAAAGTAACTTTAGACTTGAACCAAAACTGGCAGGGAACTTTACTTGTTACTTTTGAAGGTGACTTTGGAAAAATTCACAAAAAGGTAATCAAGTTATAAGTTAAATTTTAGACTTTTTATAGAAAGCCACAATAATATGTGGCTTTTTCAGTTTTTTGAACAACAAATCTCACGAATAATTGCAATCCTACTAAAACTGTAAGTGTTCGTTTTTAAATAGCATATCCCCAATGATTACAAAGCGCAACCTACTTTCATTATTTTTATTTGCCAGTATTTCAACCGTTTCTTTTTCACAAACCAGCCCGCATAAAACTGACGTCAATAAGGATATTGATGTGATTCGTGTTTATGAACAAGTGGTTGTGGAAGGCTACGGAACACCTTTCATCTATAAAAAACTGGCGACGGCTTATTATTTCAAAAACGAATACGGAAAGGCATTGGCTTGGTTTCAAAAATTATTTGCAGAGGAAAAAAATACTGATCCGGAATTGACGCATCAATACAATCAGACTTTGAAAGCCGTTGCGGTTTCAAACTCCACGGCTTCCCTAAAAACTTCCTTTTTAAAATAATCACACTTCGTGATAGCGGAAACAGTTTTCAATATGGTCATTAACCATTCCAGTGGCTTGCATATGTGCATAAACCACCGTGCTGCCTACGAACTTAAAACCGCGCTTTTTTAAATCCTTGCTCAAAGCATCGCTTTCTGCCGTAATCGCTGGAGCATCGGTATGTGTTTTCCAGACATTTTTAATGGGTTTATGGTTTACAAATTCCCAGATATAATTGCTAAAACTGCCAAATTCCTTTTGGATTTCCATAAAGAGTTTTGCGTTTGTAACTGCAGCGTGGACTTTCAATTTGTTGCGAATAATCCCTTCATTTTGAAGCAATGAATCAATTTTTGCTTGGTCGTATTTGGCTATTTTTTTATAGTCGAAATTGTCAAAGGCTTTTTTGAAATTTTCACGCTTCCGAAGAATGGTAATCCAGCTCAGTCCCGCCTGAAAGGTTTCCAATATTAAAAATTCAAAAAGCGTTTTATCATCTTTAACGGGAACGCCCCATTCCTCATCGTGATATTTCACATAAAGCGGATCGGTACCACACCAACCACAGCGCACTTTTTCTGAAGACATAATTTTTACTGTTTACTGAATACTGTTTACTGAATACTGAATACTGATTACTGAATACTAATTATTGTTGTCCTGGAAAATTAAATGTAATTGTTCCCAACTGCTTGGTTTTTGATGCATCGGTTGTGAAGCGCGCTTGTTCTGAATATTCCAAAGCCGCATCAATCAAGCATTCGTTTGAAGTTGTTGAAGAAGTTTTATTGTATGAATTCTTCACTACTTTCCCTAAATTATTGACTTCAATATTAATAACAACTTTTCCGGAACCATAACAGGTATAAACCGGATTGGGAAGGTCGATATCTTTTCGGTTTACCAACTGATAGCTAATTGTTGTGTTTCTATTGCCACTTTTTACAACGGCTTCACCTTCTTTCCCACTTTCGCTGTTGGAAAATTTCTTCTTTTTTTCCTTATCAGGTTTGGTTATTACCGAAGTTCCATTGCCATTATCACTTTTTGAATTCTCCAGAGCATCGTTCATTTCCTGAAGCTTGCCTTCTATGGTTTCAGTTACCTCTTGGTTTTCATTTTCTATGGAAGAAATGAATTTTTCTGCTTCGTTATAAGCACGGTTTGTTTCAACCTTCACTTTTTCGGGAGTAAGTTCTGCAATAGCAAGATCTTCAGGAAGGAGTTCTTCCGGTGCCATAACCACGTCATAGGTTTCTTCTGTGTTTTGTACTTGTTCTTTAGAAAGCTTTACGCTGAAAAGAAAAAGCACCAAACAGCCCGTAAGCAGTGAAGTTATGAGGAACGCTCTGTATGAATAGTTGAAATTCATTGTTGCAAGTACCGAAATTTTGTGCAAAATTCCACAAAAACGCTGAAAATTAAGAGGCTATTGGCGTTATTTTAACTTGGCAAGGATTTTTGAAAGGCTTCAATTCCAATGGCATTTTCAACAGAAAAGTCACCAATTTTTGTTCTTCGCAAAGCGGAGAGATGCGCTCCGTTGTTCAAAGCCTTTCCAAAATCATTCGCAAGCGAACGAATATAAGTGCCTTTACTGCAAACCACGCGAAAATCTATTTTTGGAAGTTTGATGTTTGTTATTTCAAATTCTGAAATGGTTACTGTTCTATAAGGAATTTCCACCTCTTCACCACTTCGCGCAAATTCATAAAGCCGTTTTCCATCTTTTTTTAAAGCTGAAAAAACGGGCGGTTGCTGCTGTATTTCACCTAAAAACTGTTTTGTGGCTTCGTAAATTTTTTCCGAAGTGATTTCTGAAATATCAAAAGTTTGGTCAATATCAGTTTCCAGATCATAGCTGGGCGTAGTTGCACCTAAAGTGAACGTTCCGGTATATTCCTTTTCCTGCGCTTGAAAAGTATCTATTTTTTTTGTGAATTTTCCGGTGCAGATAATCAAAAGGCCTGTCGCCAAAGGATCGAGCGTGCCTGCATGCCCAACTTTTATCTTTTTAATGCCGAAGGATTTTCGGATAAGCCACCGAACTTTATTTACCGCTTGGAATGAAGTCCACTCCAAAGGTTTGTCGATTAAAATTACTTGGCCTTCTTTGTAATCTTCCGCAGTCATCAAATTACGGTGAGTTCTTGAATAAAGAAATGAATCAATAAAACCGCGATTCCGGCAATAATTCTATAGTAGCCGAATATTTTAAACCCGTGTTTGCTCAGGTAAGTGATGAAGGATTTTATAGCAATCAAAGCGACTATAAAACCGACAATGTTTCCAATAATCAAAAGATTCACTTGTTCCGAAGAAAGCTGGAAACCTGCTTCGTAATAATCATAACTTTTCTTTACCGTTGCGCCCAGCATCGTTGGAATAGCCAAAAAGAAAGAAAATTCAGCGGCTACGGTTCGCGAAAGTTTTTGGCTCATACCGCCCACAATACTTGCGCCACTTCGGGAAACGCCCGGAATCATTGCCAAGCATTGAAAAAAGCCAATTTTCAAGGCGGTTAAATAAGAGATTTCTGTTTGCTCGCCATCGCCAAACCAATCGTCCACTTTTAAAAGAATAAAACCACCAATTATCAAAGAGATAGCAACGGTAATCGGGTTTTCCAAGAGGCTGTCAATAAAATCACTTAAAAGCAACCCTAAAAAAACAGCAGGAAGAAAAGCCACAAAAAGTTTGTAGTAAAAATCCATACTCTGAAAGAAGCGTTTGAAATATAAAACCACAACGCTCATAATGGTTCCAAGCTGGATTACGATGGTAAAAAGTTTGGTAAAATCATCGCCAGCAATCCCAAAAAAAGAGGAGGCGATAATCATATGTCCCGTGGAAGAAACGGGCAAAAACTCTGTTAAACCTTCAATAATGGCAAGGACAATGGCTTGTAGGGTATCCACTAATTTTCTTCTTTGCTATCGGGTTTCAATAAAATTGCATACACTTCAATTGCAAAACCCAAAAGCACCATAGCCGGTGCCAAACGGATGCGCTGCCAATTGTAAATTTCCGGATTGAAAACGTTAGGATCATCGCTTCCCCCTCCGGTCATCAATATAAAACCAAGAGCAATAAAGGCCACGCCAATTAGCATGAACTTGTAGTTTTTTTTCTCAAAAACAAATTCGGTTTTTGTTTCTTCTTTGCGTTTTTTCTCTCCCATTGTTTAATAAGTTTCAGGTTCAAAGTTACAGGTTTTAACCTTTTTGATTGAAATAATTAATAATACAAATCGTCAGTGCGAAGGTTTAAAAAGCGTTGTGTGGCAATAAAGGTACTAATCCAGGTTATCAAAACACCTATTAAAAATATAAATATAAAAAGGACAGCCAATAATACAGGATCTCCTAATAACTGTAGCTGAGGAAAACTTTGGTTGAGGTAATAAAGCACCACGCCCATCCCAATCATCGCCACAACAGCTCCAACAATTCCCAATCGAACACTTTTCCAAACAAAGGGCTTGCGAATAAATTTTTTGGTCGCACCCACCATTTGCATCGTTTTTATGGTAAATCGCTTCGCATAAATACTCAAGCGAATGCTACTGTTTATAAGCAACACTGCGATAAATGTAAAAATTCCACTAATAACCAAAACCCAAAAACTGATGCGTTTTACGTTTTCTGTAAGCTGCGCAATTAAAGGTTTGTCATAAATTACATCGTCCACAAAACCCTTGCTTTTCAACTCGTTTGTGATTTCCTCCATTTTTGCAGGTGTAACGTAGTCTGCCAAAATATAAACGTCAATGCTATTCTGAAGTGGATTTTCGCCCAAATATTCAATAAAATTTTCGCCCAAAGTTTCTTGGTGTTCCTTTGCGGCATCTTCCTTTGAAACGAAAGTTGCAGACTTTGTGTATTCGGCCAAGGCCAAACTTTGCTTTAATTGTGTGATTTCAACTTCCTTCGCCGTGTCTTTTAGAAAAACGGTAATTGCAATTTGCTCCTTAAAATAATCGGCTACTTTTTTTGAATTTAACACTAATAATCCTAATAATCCTAAAAGAAAAAGTACTAATGATATACTTATTACAACTGAAAAATAAGAAGAAATCAATCTGCGTTTTTGGTATTTTTCAAAAGAAGAACTCATAGGATTTACTGAATTTTGCCGTAAAAATACAAGTAATTTTGCATCTTGTGTTAAACAACGTAGAAAGTTTCCAATTTGTTATAATTCCATTAAATTTGAAGTGCCCTAAATTTCGTCAATATCATAAATAAACTGCTAAAATTCCTAAAAATTTCCCGACCGGGACTTTGGTTTCCAACCATTTGGATCTATTTGGTTCCTTTTGACCTATCTTCAAACTTTTGGGAGCAGCCCCTTTTTTGGGTAGGGTTGTTTTTTGTCACTTTTCCACTTAATTTTTTGGTTTATGGCTTGAACGATTTTACAGATGGCAAGGCAGATTCCCTCAATCCGCGAAAGGGAAATTATCTTTTTGGAGCCCGTTTCAGCAAAAAACAATTGGAAAAAGTGCCAAGGTATATTTTTTTTGTGATGGTTCCATTTTTGGCATATTTTGCTTACGTGGGCGGTGGCGAACTTTTTATCCTTTTGTTGTTTATGATTGTTATTAATATCATATACAATTATAAACCTTTCCGTTTGAAAGAGCGTCCGCCGTTCGAGATTTTAATTCAGGTAGGTTACGTGTTCACGGCACTTTTCAGCATTCTTTTAAATGATTTGGAGATGCTTCCGTGGCAAACATTATTATATCTTACGCTTTTCGCATTCCAGGCACATATTGCAGGCGAAATTATGGACATTGACCCCGATATATTGGCCAAAAAGAAAACTACCGCAGTTTTAATTGGTAGAAAAAAGGCGAAGTTTTTAATGCTTTTTCTACTTTTATTTGAAGCGTATATATTGAAATTTTGGTTTGATGATTGGGTGCTTTCCTCATTTATGGCCGGTTTTGCGATTTGGTTGCTTTTGGATATATTCATTTTTTTCAAAAACAAACCCTACACCTTGAAACAAATGAAACTCTTCGGGATTGCCATCAATATTTCCGCAATTCTTTCAATGGCTTGGGTGCTGTATTCCGGAAATCTCTTGCATCCAAATTTTTAAAATATAGGGTTTTACTTCTTCCAATAAACCTTAAATTTGCGGCTCTTTCCACCGTTGGAAATAACTTTCAAAAGAAATAAAGGAAGATGAGCAAATATCACTTCAACAAAATAGAAGCAAAGTGGCAAAAAATTTGGCGCGAAAGAAAAACTTTTAAGGCGCATAACCCAAGCTCCCCTCCCTCGGAGGGGCTGGGGGAGGCCTATTACGTTTTGGACATGTTTCCCTATCCGTCCGGTGCAGGCCTGCACGTGGGGCATCCGCTCGGGTATATAGCCAGTGATATTTATGCTCGATACAAACGCCACCAAGGTTTTAACGTTTTGCATCCGCAGGGGTACGATTCTTTTGGGCTTCCGGCGGAACAATATGCAATCCAAACCGGGCAGCATCCTGCAAAAACTACCGAGGAAAACATTGCGCGTTATCGTGAGCAATTGGATAAAATAGGTTTTTCATTCGATTGGAGCCGCGAAGTGCGCACCAGCAATCCTGAATATTACAAATGGACAAAAACAGTGGATTTTCATCCAGCTTTTTGAAAGTTGGTACGATAAAGACCAAGATAAGGCTCGTTCCATTGAAGAACTCCGCGCTATTTTTTCTTCCGAAGGAAACACGCAAGTGAACGCTGTTTGTGATGAAGGAATTGAAAATTTTTCGGCTTCGGAATGGAAAGATTTTTCGGAAGTTAAGAAACAGGAAATCCTACTAAAATATAGATTGACCTATCTCGCCGAAACCGAAGTAAACTGGTGCCCACAATTGGGAACCGTTTTGGCGAACGACGAAATAGTAAACGGAGTTTCCGAACGCGGCGGCTATCCCGTTGTCCGAAAAAAAATGAAACAATGGAGCATGCGAATCACCGCCTATGCCCAACGTTTGCTCGACGGACTCGATAAAATAGACTGGCCGCAACCGCTTAAAGATTCACAAACCAACTGGATTGGTAGAAGCAAGGGTGCGACTGTAAATTTCCCCATCCTAACCTTCCCCAAAGGGAAAGGAACTAAGCCTGGCTATATGACTGGAGGAAACAACTCCCATTTATTGTTGGAAAGAGCGAAGGAAATGAGAAATAAACCTACGGAGGCTGAATCCATCCTATGGGAATATTTAAAATCAAAAAAATTAGGGCATAAATTTAGAAGACAGCATTTAATAGACGATTTTATAGTTGATTTTGTGTGTCTTTCAAAAAAGATTGTCATTGAAGTAGATGGGGCAATCCACGATAACCAGCAAGAACAAGATGAAAACCGAACTTCGATTTTAAACGAGTTAGGCTATACGGTACTTCGTTTTAAAAATGAAGAGGTTATTGGAAGTTTGAATAATGTTCTAGATAAAATTTCAGAAAATTTAGATAAAAATGAAATTTCCCCTTCGGGGGCTAGGGGGATTCAGGTATTTACTACCCGTCCCGATACAATTTTCGGCGTTAGTTTTATGGTTTTGGCGCCGGAACACGATCTGGTTTCAAAAATCACGACTGCCGAACAAAAAGAAGCCGTTGAAAACTATATTGAAGCAACCGCAAAACGCAGCGAGCGCGAGCGAATGGCCGATGTAAAAACCATTACCGGCGTGTTTACGGGCGCGTATGCAGAGCATCCGTTTACGGGGGAAGCAATCCCAATTTGGATTGGCGATTATGTTTTGGCTGGCTACGGAACGGGTGCCGTGATGAGCGTTCCCTGCGGCGACCAGCGTGATTACGATTTTGCAAAGCATTTCAATCTGCCCATTCCGAATATTTTCAAGGATGCCGATATTTCAGAGGAAGCGTATTCCGATAAGGAAAATACAATCATCACCAACAGCGATTTTCTCAACGGCTTAAACTATTCCGAAGCCACTGAAAAGATCATCGCCGCCATGGAAGAAAAAGGTGTTGGCAAAGGAAAGATAAATTACCGTTTGCGCGATGCGGTTTTCAGCCGACAGCGTTATTGGGGTGAACCGTTCCCGATTTATTACAAGGATGGAATGCCGCAAATTATCCCTACCGAGTGTTTGCCATTGCGACTTCCCGAAGTTGAAAAATATCTGCCCACCGAAGAAGGCGAACCGCCTTTGGGCCGCGCCACCAAATGGCATTGGGACGAAAACAAAAACGAAGTAGTTTCGGTGCCGGAAGGTAAAAATCCCCCTTCGGGGGTTTGGGGGCTAGAATTAAACACCATGCCGGGTTGGGCGGGCAGCAGTTGGTATTTTTTCCGATATATGGAACCCGGAATTTCCGAAAAGGATAGCAAGCGCGACAAAGTCTTTGCCTCAGCAGAAGCGTTGAACTATTGGAAAAACGTGGATCTGTACATTGGCGGCAGCGAGCACGCCACGGGGCATTTGCTGTACAGCCGTTTTTGGGTAAAATTTATGCATGACCGCGGTTTGGTGCCCGTGGACGAGCCTTTTAAAAAGCTGATAAACCAAGGGATGATTTTGGGGGAGAGTGCGTTTGTTTACAGGTTACAAGGAATAGAGCCACTTTATGGAAGAAAAATAACCTCAGGGATGCCACGAACACGTGCAAGCTTTTCCTCCAAAGTATTTATTTCGAAATCAATAAAAAACGAAATTTATGTTCAGGGGAAAAATAGTAACCATTTTGAATTATTGTTGAAAAAAATAAATGAGGAGGTTAAATCTCTAAATGGACACGAACATTATGAAAATCTTGAAATAATTCCTCTTCACACAGATGTTTCATTTGTAAATAATTCGAATGAATTAGATATTGAAGCTTTCAAAAACTGGCGCACCGAATATAAAGATGCCATTTTCATTTTGGAGGATGGAAATGTATACGAACCAAACTCCTCCCCTTCGGGGAGGTCGGGAGGGGCTTTCAAAGTGTCCCGCGAAGTAGAAAAAATGTCCAAAAGCAAATACAACGTGGTAAACCCCGATGACATTTGTGAGCAGTACGGTGCCGATACGTTAAGAATGTACGAAATGTTCCTCGGCCCGCTGGAACAGGCAAAACCTTGGAACACCGCAGGAATTACGGGCGTGCACGGTTTTCTTAAAAAACTTTGGAAACTCTACCATTCCCCCTTTGAAGGGGGCAAGGGGGATGTTTCCCAATCGCATGAGGCAAATGAATTTTATGTTTCCGAAGAAGCGGCTTCCAAAGACAGTTTGAAAACGCTTCATAAAACCATCAAAAAAGTGCAGGAAGATATTGAGAATTTCAGCTTCAATACTTCGGTTTCCTCTTTTATGATTGCGGTTAATGAGCTTTCGGCACAAAAATGCAATTCGCGCGAAGTATTGGAGCCATTGGCAATTCTTATTTCGCCTTATGCACCGCACATTGCAGAGGAGCTTTGGCAGAAATTGGGACATTCAGAAAGTATTTCCGCAGCGCCTTTTCCAAAATATGAGGAAAAATATTTGGTAGAAAGCACGAAGGAATATCCAATCTCTTTCAACGGAAAAATGCGTTTTACGCTGCAACTGCCATTGGACTTATCGAAAGAAGAAATAGAATCTGCCGTAATGGCACACGAAAAGACAGCCCAGTATTTAGAGGGCCGAACGCCAAAAAAGGTAATAATCGTGCCCGGAAAAATCGTAAATATCGTGGGTTAAAAATTTGCACGCTTTTTGATTAAATTTGAAGTAGGAATTTAAAAATCAAAAAAATGTTTGGATACTATATAATTGCGGGAATAATCTTTTTGGTGAGTTGGTACGTTAGCCACAAATTGAAAAGCAAATTTAAGGAATACAGTAAAATCCACCTTCAAAATGGAATGAGCGGTAAGGAAATTGCCGAAAAAATGCTGGCAGACAATGGCATTACCGATGTACAGGTTATTTCAGTTGCAGGTCAATTGACAGACCATTACGACCCTTCAAAGAAAACGGTAAACTTGAGTGAACCTGTTTATATGCAGCGAAATGCAGCAGCAGCAGCGGTTGCGGCCCACGAATGTGGCCACGCCGTGCAACACGCAACTGCATACAGTTGGTTAAAGTTGCGTTCCACCATCGTTCCGGCGGTAAGTATTTCGAGCAAACTTTCCAATTTTGTGATTATGGCTGGAATTATTCTTTTTGCAACGGGTTCAGCGATTGGCACTTGGATTTTTGGAGTTGGAATTTTACTTTTTGCCGTAACAACAGCTTTTGCTTTCATAACCCTTCCGGTGGAATTTGACGCTAGTAAACGTGCGCTGGTTTGGTTGGAAAGCAGCAATATGGTTACACCACAGGAACACGCAGGAGCAAAAGACGCATTGAAATGGGCGGCGAGAACGTATGTAGTTGCAGCGCTTGGTTCGTTGGCAACTTTGCTATACTTCATCTCCATTTTCTTGGGAAGAAGATAAAAAGATTAACGATTTTAGATTGACGATTGTCGATTTTTGAATTAAAAAGCCCGCAAAACTTGCGGGCTTTTCAATTTTCTTTCAACTATCAACTAATAACCATCAACCAAATTAATGGACGTTATCCGGATTATAGCCAGCATATTTCACCTCTTCTTCGTGAAAAATGACTCCGTTTTCTTCCAGTTCTTTTAAAATTGGTTCGTAAACTTCTTTTGCGATTGGAAGTTGAACTCCAGGTGTGGTTATTTCTTCATTTAAAATTTTCAAAGCTGCAATTGCTACAGGAAGGCCAACGGTTTTCGCCATTGCGGTGTAGGTTTGGTCTTCCCCAATCAATGCCATGTGGCTGTCAATCTGGAATTGTTTTCCATCTAATTCATATCCAAATTTGTGGTACATCACGATCATATCTTTATCGTGTGGAGCCAAAGTCCATTTGTCTTCCAATATTTTTTGAAGTCCCATTGCTGGAGTTGCATCTTTTATTCCCAAAGTTTTTTCCTTGGTGAAAAGATCAAGCTCTTCCAGTTTTTCCCACATTAAATCATCTTGGTCTATTTTCAAAGCGTGGCGAAGCTTTAATTCCACCGAATCTGATGGTGAATAGGGTAGAAAAAGGTTTACGAATTCGCGATAGCTCATATTTTCAGAATCGGGAATCGTGTAACTATCGTCTGTCATTCCCAATTGCACAAACATATTCCAAGCACGGCTGAAACCAACTCGGCGAATTGTTCCACGGTACAATGTCAAGATATTTTCCATACCGTAAACAGATTGATATTGAAGGGAATTTCGGTTGGCATACACTTCAAATTTTCCGAAGCCTTCAATATTGATAAATTCGGTTCTACGGAAAAGTCTATGATATGGAATATACTTGTATTTCCCTTCCTGAATAAATTCCGCAGCGCCCCCCTGTCCTGCCAAAACAACGTTTCGTGGATTCCATGTAAATTTATAATTCCAAAGATTGTTATCGCTTTCCGGGGCAATCAAGCCTCCGCAGAACGATTCAAAAAGCAGCATTTTTCCGCCTTTGGAACGAATTCTATCAATCACTTGCATTGCGCTCATATGGTCCACTCCGGGATCGAGCCCAATTTCATTCATAAAAACCAACCCTTTTGATTCGGCTTTGTGGTTTAGCGCTTGCATTTCTTTGCTTACATAAGATGCCGTAACCATGTGTTTCCCAAATTCTATGCAGTCGCGGGCTACTTCAATATGATAGCGCGCTGGAAGCATGGAAATTACCAGATCGCTGTTTTCCACTGCTTTCTTTCTTTGCACATCATTAAAAACATCGAGCAAAATCCCTCGGGCATTGGGATGGCCGGTTGTAAATTTCTGAGCAGACTGAATGGAAATATCCCCAATGGTTATAAAAAGGTCTTCTTTTTCACTTTTGTCAAGCAAATAACGAATCAAACTTGTGGCAGATCTTCCTGCACCTATAATTAATATGTTTCTCATTGGGAGAGTTTTTTGTTAACTTTGAAGATAGATTTTGTAATGGACGAAATTACTAATTCCAAATTTTAAAAATGACAGTTTTAGATAAAAATATGGTGGTGACAGCTTCTTTTCTTACCGCCATCACGATTGCTCTGGGGGCTTTTGGAGCACACGGTTTAAAAAATATTGTGGAAGCTTCGGCATTAAATACTTTTGAAACTGGCGTGCGCTACCAAATGTACCATTGTCTCGCCATTTTAGTGTTGGGACTGGCTCCAACAATTCAAGAGAAAATAAAAAAAATTGTGTTTTGGTTTTTTATTTTAGGAATAATCCTTTTTTCGGGGTCTATTTATCTGCTCGCGCTGAATGAAGTTTTACCTTTTGATGTTGCCAAGGTTGGATTTATAACCCCAATTGGAGGCTTGATGTTTATCATTGGTTGGTTTTGGTTTGCTTACAAGATACTTACGATAAAGAACAAATAAATGTTTTTTATATTTTCTTCAATCTCTCTAAGATTTGCTATTTTTGTACTCTACAAAATTTAAAAAAGGTATGGTCGATAAAAACCAAGCTACGAAAACGATTTCGATTGATAAATACGGAATCAAAAATGCAAAAGTTAAATATCAACTTTCTTCTGAAGAACTTCACAACGAAACATTGCAAAAAGGACAAGGTGAAGAAGCCGCTAGCGGTGCCTTGTCAGTGAACACCGGAGAATTTACAGGAAGGTCCCCAAAAGATAGATTTATTGTAAAAGACGATGTTACTCGAGACAAAGTTTGGTGGGGAAACGTAAACATTCCTTTTCCGCCAGATATGTTCGATTCGCTTTACAACAAGGTTGTTGCTTATCTTTCAGGAAAAGAAGTGTACGTTCGCGATAGCTATGCCTGCGCTGACGAAAAATACAAACTAAACATTCGGGTAATTACTGAAAACCCATGGTCTAATATGTTTGCCCACAATATGTTTCTTCGTCCCAATGAAGAAGAGCTGGCATCTTTTGACCCAGAATGGCTTATTGTGAATGCGCCTGGGTTTTTAGCGAATCCGGAATTGGATGGTACGCGGCAACATAATTTTGCAATATTAAACTTTACAAGAAAAATTGCTTTAATTGGTGGGACAGGATATACTGGCGAAATTAAAAAAGGAATTTTTTCCGCTCTTAACTTTATTCTCCCTGTAGATAAAAACACAATGCCAATGCATTGCTCTGCAAATGTTGGAGATGATGGAGAAACGGCTATTTTCTTTGGCCTATCAGGAACTGGAAAAACAACACTTTCTGCAGACCCAGAGCGTAAATTGATCGGTGATGACGAACACGGATGGACGGAAGACAACAAAATCTTCAATTTTGAAGGCGGTTGCTACGCAAAGGTTATTAACCTTTCTGAAGAAAACGAACCGGATATTTTCAACGCTATAAAGCCAGGTGCAATCCTTGAAAATGTTGTGATGGATGAAAATGGCGAAGTTGATTTTTCCGATACTTCCATTACCCAAAACACAAGGGTAAGCTATCCTATTTATCACATAAAAAATATTCAGGTTCCGTCCATTGGTCACAATCCAAAGAATATATTCTTTTTAACGGCAGATGCATTTGGGGTTTTGCCTCCTATTTCAAAATTGACTCCTGGGCAAGCGGCATATCACTTTATTAGTGGTTATACAGCAAAAGTTGCAGGAACAGAGGAAGGGATAAACGAGCCAACGCCAAACTTTTCAGCATGTTTTGGAGCTCCTTTTATGCCACTTCACCCAACAGAGTATGCCGAAATGTTAAGTAAAAAGATGAAGGCGGCTGGTGTTAACGTTTGGTTGGTAAATACTGGATGGACAGGTGGGCCTTATGGTGTGGGAAGTAGAATGAAACTGAAATACACCCGTGCAATGATTTCTGCTGCTTTGGAAGGAAAACTGAAAGATGCTGAATTTGAAAAGCACCCAATTTTCAATTTGATGATGCCAAAATCCTGCCCGAACGTTCCTTCGGAAATATTAAACCCAAAGGAAACCTGGAAAAACAAAAAGGCGTATGATATTCAAGCTAAAGAATTGGCAAATTCTTTCAAAGAGAACTTTGCTAAATTTGAAAGTTATGCAAATGATGAAATTCTCTCCGGAGCTCCCGCTTCAGAATAATTTTTTAAATAGTTTATAAACAAAAGGCTTGCCGTATTGGCAAGCCTTTTTGTCTATTTGCAATTAATCGATCTTATTTTTTGTTGTTTACCTCCTTGATGTACTTTTCCAAAGCCATTGTCATAGAAGGGGTTTCTGGGGTTGGGGCTTGAATGTCCACGCGTAGGCCTTGCTCGGTGGCCGCTTTTACCGTTGTGTTTCCAAATACCGCTATGCGCGTATCTTTTTGATCAAAATCAGGGAAGTTTTCAAAAAGAGATTCAATTCCACTGGGGCTGAAAAATACTAAAATGTCATAGTAAACATCACGAAGATCTGAAAGGTCGCTGATAACTGTTTTGTAAAACGTAGCTTCTTTCCAATCAACTTTTAATTCGTTCAACACTTCCGGAACTTCAGGCTTTAACTTGTCTGAAGTTGGAAGCAGGAATTTTTCGTTTTTATACTTTTTTATCAAAGGAGCAAGTTCAGAAAAAGTTCTTTTTCCCACATAAATTTTCCGCTTTCTGTAAATAACATATTTTTGAAGATAATAGGCTACCGCTTCACTCAAACAAAAATATTTCATGGTGTCCGGCACCTTAAAACGAAGCTCGTCTGCAATCCTAAAATAATGATCCACAGAATTTCGACTCGTAAGGATAATTGCGGAATATCGGGTAAGATCAACTTTTTGGGCTCGAACATCCTTTCCTGACACGCCTTCAACGTGAATAAAAGGCCGGAAATCTATTTTTACTTTTTGTTTTTCGATTAAATCGAAATAGGGAGAGTTTTCAATTTTAGGCTCGGGCTGGGAAACCAAAATAGTTTTCACTTTCATAGATGTTCCTGATTTTTATTATAATATCCAACTAAAAAAACGTTTTGTAGAGGATAATATAGGGTGCGATTTCAAGTGTGCAAAGATACAAAATAAAATAGAAGAAATTACTGAATATTAATTTTCCGTTTTTCTTATAACTGTATAGCAACGCAATAGCGTTTAAGGCAAGGGCAAAGCCACCAAAAATTACCAGTGTTATTCGGGTGGGTGGGTAAACATAAAGAAAGAAAAGATTGCCGAGAAAAAACAAAACTCCCAAAAAATTACGATAGCTAAGCTTTTGATATAAATAATTGTTGATGAGTTCGTCCATGGAAAAAATATTTGCAACGATTTTTTCCATAGAAAACTTTATAAGGATGAAAACACTGTAAGCCGTGCAAATTTGAAGAAAGAGCCACTCGTTTTTTTGAATTTCGGAAGGATTGTAAACCTTAAATAACAAAAAGACAAAAATAGAAACACAAATTATCTGTACAACGAATAACATCATATTAAAAGGATGGTTCAGTTCGTCATCTTTCCCGTGAACAAAAAAATATTGGTTGGTTATAGGTAGCAGCAAAAACTCGTGAAATCTTTTGGGATAAAAATATTTGGATAGTGCAAAAAGAACAAAGCAGGCAATTAACAAATAAGCGGCCCAATCGGTTGATATAATAAGTCTTTCACTGAAATCCAATATCAATATTTTTGGTAAAGGTACAGTAAAATAAATTTTCTTTTTTGGGCATCAATTAGATTTTACTTCACATTTATTTATTCAAAAAAGGGTACATTTGCGCTAAAATAGCAGTATGTCCAAGGCAGTAGTGGTAGTGCCAACCTACAATGAAATTGAAAATATAGAGCGGCTGCTACGTACTGTTTTTTCATTGCAGCGCGAATTTCACATATTGGTTGTGGATGACAACTCCCCAGACGGCACGGCCAAGGTGGTTGAGGCAAATTTCAAAGAATATCCCAATAAATTGTTCATTATTAATCGCAGCGAAAAGAAGGGTTTGGGCTCTGCTTATATAGCGGGTTTCAGATGGGCTTTGGAAAATGAATACGATTATATTTTTGAAATGGATGCAGATTTTTCACATAATCCCAATGATTTAATTAGGCTGTTCAATGCTTGCCACAAAGAAGGGAATGATATGGCTATTGGTTCGCGTTATGTGAAAGGAGTAAATGTAGTAAACTGGCCAATGAGCCGAGTTCTAATGTCTTGGCTGGCTTCAAAATATGTGCGTCTTGTGATGCGGATGGACATTTATGACACTACGGCTGGGTTTATATGTTATAAAAGAAAAGTGCTACAGAAAATAAACTTGGACAACATTCGTTTTGTGGGTTATGCCTTTCAGATTGAAATGAAATTTAAAGCGTATCTCAGCAAATTCAAGATTGAGGAAGTGCCCGTAATATTTACCGATCGCACAAAAGGTGAATCAAAAATGAGTTCTGGCATTATTTCCGAAGCTATTTTTGGAGTGATAGTAATGAAATTTAAAAGTGTGTTTAATAAGAAAAGGTTTAATAAAGCATCATTCCATTAAGCATAAATTAGAAATGGATAGTGATTTCTTCATCATTTATAAAAGAAGATGATACCCAAATGAAAGCAGTTTTAATTAAAAACGCAAATATTGTAAACGAAGGAAAAATCGTAAAAGGCGACGTACTTGTACAGGATGGCCGAATTGCGGAAATTTCCGAAACCATTAGTGCAAAATCTGCCGATACAAAAGTTATTGATGCAGATGGAAGCTATTTGCTTCCGGGAATGATTGACGATCAAGTGCACTTTCGTGAGCCCGGACTGACGCACAAAGCCAACATTGAAACTGAGTCAAAGGCAGCGGTGGCAGGCGGAATTACTTCTTTCATTGAAATGCCGAACACCGTTCCGCAGGCTACGACCATTAATTTGCTGGAAGAAAAATTTGATATTGCCGCCCAGACTTCTTGGGCCAATTATTCCTTTATGTTTGGTGGCACAAATGATAACTTGGACGAAATTCTAAAAGTAGATCCGCAAAAGGTGGCCGGGCTGAAATTATTTTTAGGTTCTTCCACTGGAAATATGTTAGTTGATGACCCAAAGACTTTGGAGGAAATTTTCAGCAAAACAAATTTACTTATTTCAGCACATTGTGAAGATGAGGCTACCATTAAAGAAAATTTGGACAAATATAAATCTGAGTATGGCGAAGAAATTCCTATAGAGCTTCACCCAAAGATAAGAAGTGAAGAAGCTTGTTATATTTCGTCTTCAAAAGCTATAAAACTTGCTGAAAAAACTGGCGCGCGCCTTCATGTTTTCCATCTTTCAACGGAAAGGGAAACGCATCTATTCAGCAATAAAAAACCCCTTGCAGAAAAGAAAATCACGGCAGAGGTTTGCATTCATCATTTGTGGTTTACGGATGGAGATTACAAAACTAAAGGCACCAAAATAAAATGGAACCCAGCCATAAAGACTGAAAATGACAGGGACGGGTTGCTAAAAGCATTGCTCGATGACCGAATTGATGTTATTGCAACAGACCATGCTCCACACACTTTAGACGAAAAGAACAATAAATATTTGAACGCTCCCTCAGGTGGACCATTGGTGCAGCACGCCTTGGTTGCGTTATTGGAAATGTATCACAAAGGAAAAATTTCTTTGGAAAAAATTGTTGAAAAAACCGCTCATAATCCAGCTATTTTGTTTCAAATAAAAGAACGTGGGTACATTCGTAAAGGCTACAAGGCAGACTTGGTTTTGGTTGATCTCAATTCGCCTTGGACCGTTAAAAAAGAAAACCTTCTTTATAAATGTGGATGGTCGCCTTTTGAGGGAACAATCTTTAAATCACGGGTTACACATACTTTGGTAAACGGCATAGTGGTTTATGAGAATTCAAAATTCCCTAATAAAAGCAATCCGGAAAGACTTACTTTTAACAGATAATGAAGCAATCGATATTTTTTATAATACTCACTTTAGGTCTCTTTGGCTGTCAGGATGTAAAACAACCTGAAAAGCCAAAAAACCTTATTGCAAAAGATAAAATGGTGGATATACTCTTGGAAACCTATTTAGCTAATGCCGCTCGAAGTATTGACAATAAGTCAATCATTTCAAAAGGTATAAAAATGGATTCCTTGGTCTATAAAAAATTTGGAATAGACAGTTTGCAGTTTGTAAAAAGCAATTCATATTATGCTGCAGATGTAAATACTTACATAAAAATTGTTCAAGAGGTTGAAGCTCGGCTTACCGGAATGCAACAAAAAATGGACAGTATTCGCGCCGATAACAAAAGAAAAGATAGTATAGGAAAACAAAAATTTGAAGACAAAATAAATGCTGAGCCTGTAAAGGACAGTTTAATTTGATGTTTTTTTCTTTTCTGCTAAAATTCGCTTTAACGTTTCTTCAGTAGGTATAAATTGAAAACCAAGTGTATTTTTTATTTTGGAAGAATCGTAAAATGATAATGTGAACATAGACCTGACCGTAGCTTTCACTATCCTTCTTTTTGTGTTGAATAGCTTATTAGAGAGCCAGTCCATTCCGCTTAAAAAAAACATTAGATTCTTCGGAAGCTTTTTTGTGGGCGGTTTTTTATTGAATATGAGGGCAAGTCTTGAAAGCAATTCTTTATAGGTTACGTTTTCGCCCACTAAAATAAATTGCCCATTTTTCACTTCAGAATTCATTAATTGCAACATTGCCTTTACAACATCTTTTACATCTACTATGCCCATTGCCCCCGATGGGTAAAAAGGGATGCCACTTGTCCCCAAAGAAATTATTAAACCGCTTCCCCCGTTATCAGGAGATGTTCCCAAAATCAGCCCGGGATTTACAATTACAGCATCCAAACCTTCCTGTGTACCTCGCCATACTTCCATCTCGGCGCCATATTTTGTGATTGCATATACGCTGTTTTTTTCATCGGGATTCCAAGAAGTTTCTTCAGTAATTAATTGATTGTTTAAATTGTTTCCCAAGGTAGCAACAGAACTTACGTAACAGAGTTTTTCGATATTATTTGCCAAACAGAGGTTCACAATATTTGCGGTGCCTTCAATATTTACTTTTTTGAGTATTTTATATTTTGAGGGATTAAAAGTTATGAAAGCTGCACAATGATAAACTTTTGTGATGTTCTTAAAAGCAACTGTAAGTGCAGGAATTTCTGTAATGTTTGCTTCAACCCATTCTATTTTGTTGAAAAGTGAATCAACTTCGGAGGTATAGAGTGCAAAAACATTTTTCACAGAATCGATGTCACTATTTTTTCTGTGAATTGCCCGTACCCGCTCGTTTTCCTTCAAAAGAAAATACAATAGGTGCGAACCCACCAAACCCGTTCCGCCAGTTACTAATATCATAAAGCGAAAATACTGTTTTTTAATGAAGAAATTTTAGCAGATTATATTCACTACTTCCATTCTGAATTATTCGCTGAGAACCCTATCTTTGCACAAAATTTATAATAATGAAGCTGAAAAATTTCGTTGAAGAACTACAATGGCGCGGCATGGTACACGATGTAATGCCCGAAACCGAAGCACATCTTATGGAAACCATGCGTTCTGCTTATGTAGGGTTTGACCCTACGGCAGATTCACTGCACATAGGCAATTTGGTACCCATTATGCTTTTGTCGTTCTATCAACGATGTGGCCACAAACCCGTTGCATTGGTGGGCGGTGCCACAGGAATGATCGGTGATCCTTCAGGGAAAAGTGCCGAGCGCAATTTGCTTGATGAAGCTGCGCTTCGCCACAATCAGGAATGTGTTAAAAATCAACTTTCGCAGTTTTTGGATTTTTCTTCAGGTGCCGAAAATCAAGCGGTTTTAGTTAATAATTACGATTGGATTAAGGAGTTTTCCTTTCTTGATTTTATAAGAAAAGTTGGAAAGCACATTACCGTTAACTATATGATGGCGAAAGATTCCGTAAAGACAAGATTGAGTGGCGAGGGTGCCGATGGCCTTTCGTTTACGGAATTTACGTATCAATTAATACAGGGCTACGATTTTGTCCATTTAAATAGAAATCTAAACTGTACCCTACAAATGGGCGGTAGCGATCAGTGGGGGAATATTACCACCGGAACAGAACTTTTGCGTAGAATGGACGGTACTAAAGGCTTTGCGTTAACGTGCCCCTTAATAACTAAAAGTGATGGGAGTAAGTTTGGAAAAAGCGAAGGCGGAAATGTGTGGCTCGATGCAAACCGCACTTCACCCTATAAGTTCTATCAATATTGGTTGAACACCAGTGATGATGATGCTGAAAAGTATATCAAAATTTTTACTTTCCTCGATAAAGTTACGATAGAAAACCTAGTTGCAGAACACAAAGAAGCGCCCCATTTACGATTGCTTCAGAAACGTTTGGCGAAGGAAGTCACCACAACCGTCCACAGTGCCAAAGAGTTTGAAAAAGCCGTAAAAGCATCTGAAATATTGTTTGGAAATTCCACTTCGGAAGATTTGAAAACGCTTGATGAAAAAACTTTTCTCGATGTTTTTGAAGGCGTGCCCCAGGCTGAAATTTCAAAAGAGGAATTGAAAAACGGACTTGATATTATTGGTGCATTGGCCGAAAAAACAGGATTTTTAAAGTCAAATGGAGAAGCGAGACGTGCTCTAAAGGAAAACTCTATTTCAGTGAACAAAGAAAAAGTTTCCGACAATTTTACGGTAACCGAAAACGATTTGATTAACGGACAATTTGTACTCCTGCAGCGCGGGAAGAAGAATTATTTTATCATCAAATCTGTATAACTATTCATAGATTGATCTTATAAAAAAAATCCCCGGCAAAGATTGCACGGGGATTTTTCGATTAACTAACCAACCAAATTATGAAAAATCATCACTTTTTATAGATTTTTTGGTCGTAGAGCTATTTAATAGCTTACACTGTTTTTCAGTTATCCGTGTTAAATATTTCTTTATAGAATCATCAAATTACAGCCGCGTATATCACTAGAATCGAAACGCCCCAAAACCTCAAAAGTACCATTGTCAAAAGTTTTCCCCAAGTCTTGAGTAGCAATAAAAGAGCAGGAGTATAGGTTTGCCAAATCAATCACATTTATTCCCCCAGTCTTCCCAAGAGTATAGGAAAATGCATCTTCAGTTTCTCGTGTTAAGATTTTCATCCACGGAGGGCAGGAAAAAAGGCCATCACCAACAGAATAGGCTTGAGATAACAGCTCCGTCATTCCATATTCGCTGTGTATTTTTTCAACACCAAATCCTTTTTTTAAAATTTGGTGCAGCTCCTCTTTTATCATTTCCTTTCGGCGGCCTTTCATTCCGCCGGTTTCCATTACAATCGTATTTTTAAGCTGAAATTTTCTTTTTTCGATTAAATCAAGCAAGGCATAAGAAACACCAATAAGGATTGTTTTTTGACCACTGTCTTCCAGAAAATTCAATTTTTCAATCAGCGAATCCGTTTCATATAAATAAAAACCGCTATTGGGATTGTTGCTTTTTTCAATTAAACGTTCAACCATATAAATCAGTGAAGACCCATCGCGTTCCAAATAGGAAGGAAGTAAGGCCAAGACAGTAAAGCTTGAGGGATTGCCATATTGTCTTTCAAAAGCTTTGAGAAAACTTTTTTCATATAGCTTTAAGTCGGCAACATAATGTTTGCTGGTAATGCTGCCTGTTGTGCCACTGCTTGTAAAAACAATTTGTTCAGTTAGGTTTTCAGAAATTATCTCATTGCTTTTGAAAAATTGAATTGGAAGAAATGGAATGTGTTCAACTGTTTTTACCTCGGAAACATTAGTGTTTAAAAGATTGCAAAAAGTGCGATAGACCAAAACATTATCATACTGAAAACGGAATACTTCCAACGCAAGACGGGCAAAATCTTCGTGAGTATTGATATTAAAAATTTCTTTTTTCAGCATTTTTTTAACGGTGAAATTTCATTTCAAAAATAGGCAAATAAAAAAGCTCCTGCCGAAACAGGAGCTTTAAAAATAAAGTTTATTGTGGATTTACTTCACAACCAATTTTTTGGTAACTGAAGATTTTCCTTGCTCGATTTTCAAGATGTAAACACCGCTGTTCAAAGCTGAAATGTCTAATCTGTCGCCGTTTAAGGTAGTTTTTACAACTTGTTTTCCAAGTACGTCAAATATTGAAATGTTTTTAGTGCCGCTAACTTTTGAAGTGATGTTCACATATCCTTTTGCTGCAGGGTTTGGATATACAGCAAATTGATCAGCCGTTTGTTCGTTTACACCAATTGTACCATTAAAAGAAATGTTATCAAACCAAAAAGATTCTGCGCTAGCGTTCGTTCTTCCTTCAATAACAAGTTGCACTATGCTGTTTGGAAGGGCTGCTGTAGCATTTTGCCATTGCAGTAGGTATTCTCCACTTCCAGCATCAAAAGGAACAAGATCATCAAGATCGGTTCCAGTTGAATTGAAAAGGTCAATTTCAGTACTGTTGGTAATGTCTCTCACATAGATACGCAATCTGTCTGAACCAGATTCATTAACAGTTCCATCGCCTTCGTAGTTTCCATTGGTAGGCGTACTGTTTATTGACAATAAAAAGTCCAAGGATATAGCTGGAGAAGAAACACCTGTTAAATCTACTTGGTCAAATTCAACGATCATATTTCCATCAATATCGTTCATTTGGTACCCTTTGTCGCCATCGGTAAAAAGTACTGTTGATGAAGGAGTAAAATCGGTAACACCTACAAAGTCACCATCGGTCAAACCAACATCTGGAGTATCATAAGGAGCATAAGAAGCATTAAAGCCTATTTCGCCGCCTGTAGATGTGAAATCAACAACGGGTTCGCCTGAATTGTTCAAAAGGTCATGTGCAACATTCGGATCACCAGTATCGGTATATTTTCCGGGAAGCGCCTCTGGCTCCTCAAAACTGGTTCCTGCAATTTGGGCAAAAGAAACGGCACCCATCAAAAGAGCCGCAAGTAAAGTAATTTTTTTCATCAGAAATTTTTTAAATATTATACAAAGATAAATAAATGTTTGAGTTTTTAAAAGAATGATATCAATCATGAATGTGAATTTAACGTAAAGATAAGATTGTAACTTCTCGTAAGCTCCCAGGATGTTATCAAAACGTTATCTGATGGTTAACAATAAGTGTGCTAAACTTTACTGATGTTAAATAATAGTATCTTTGAAACGTTAAAAAAAGATTCATTTTTAATATGAAGAAAAAAGATATTAAAATTTTGTTGGTTGATGACGAACCGGATATTCTTGAAATAATCCGCTATAATCTTACTTCCGAAGGTTATACGGTTGAAATCGCAGAAAACGGAGTAGAAGCTATTGCACAAGCAAAAAAGGTAAAACCACAATTAATCATTATGGACGTAATGATGCCAAAAATGGACGGTATTGAAGCTTGTGAAAAAATAAGGAGCATTCCGGAACTTTCCGAAACGGTAATCACTTTTTTAACAGCCCGAGGTGAAGATTATTCGCAAATGGCCGGTTTTGAAGCCGGAGCAGATGATTATATTACAAAACCCATTAAGCCAAAAGTGCTTGTTAGCAAAGTGAAAGCATTGCTGCGAAGGTTTAAGGAAGAGGAGGAAGATGAAAAAATAAAACTGGGAAATTTAACGATCAATCGGGAAGAATATAAAATTATGCTCGGAAAAGAGGAAATTATTCTTCCGCGTAAAGAATTTGAACTTTTAGCCTTGCTTGCGTCTAAACCTGGAAAAGTCTTTAAGCGCGAAGATATTTTGGATAGCATTTGGGGTAATGATGTTATTGTGGGCGGAAGGACGATCGACGTCCACATTAGAAAACTTCGTGAAAAAATTGGCGACGATAAATTTAAAACAGTTAAAGGCGTAGGCTATAAGTTTGTACTTTAGCAGTCTATGACATTTTCCAAAAGATATAATTTTGCAGCTTCCACAGCACTGCTTATTGCATTTTGCTCAACAGTGGCAATGGGCATTTTACTTTATGTTTTTCTCAAAATTATTTCTGCTTGGCTGCTTCTCTTCTTTCTAATTTTATTCTTGATTACATTTTTCATTCTTCAATACCGGGTTGAGAAATTTATTTATTTCCGAATAAAAAAAATATATAAAGACGTTCGCATTCTAAATGAAAAGGATTTTCCAAAGCCATCTGTCACGACAGATATGGAAGTTCTAACCCGCGAAGTCGAAAATTATGTAAACGTCAAAAAACTGGAAATAGAGACCTTGAATGTTCGAGAAAATTACCGAAAGGAATTTATGGGAAATATTTCGCATGAACTTAAAACCCCATTATTTACGGTGCAAAGCTATATTTTGACCTTATTGGACGGGGCAATGAAGGACAAAAAAGTGCGAAAAGAATACCTGCGAAGAGCGAGCAAAGGTGTTGAAAGACTAACCTATATTGTGAAAGAGTTGGATATGATTTCCAAACTGGAAGTTGGAGGTCTGGTACTGAATAAGGAAAATTTCAACATATTGGAATTGATCCAAAATGTTTTTGATTTGCTTGAAATGAAGGCTGCAAAAAAAAACATATCCCTTGTTTTTGATAAAGAATATTCTGAGGAAATAATCGTAAAAGCAGACCGGGAGCGAATTGAGCAAGTACTTACGAACCTCATTGTAAACTCTTTGAAATATGGAAAACAAGACGGAACTACCGAGGTAAGTATAGAGAATATCGTAAAAAATAAATTACTTGTCCGTGTTACCGATAATGGTGAAGGAATTGCAAAAGAAAATATGCCTCGTATTTTTGAACGCTTTTATAGAGTTGATAAAAGCGGCTCCCGAAAAGAAGGCGGAAGTGGTTTGGGGCTTTCCATAGTAAAACATATTGTGGAAGCCCATAACGAAAAAATATATGTGGAAAGTCAGTTGGGTATTGGTTCTGAGTTTTCATTCACTCTCGAAAAGGGAAAATAATTCCGAAAAATTTACGGGTTGATTTGATAATGTTTTTAGGCCCTTATAAACCATAACCTTATCAAGTTTTTTCATATTAAAGTTTTCCTGTTTGCAGGATGGCACAATCCCAAGATTTTTTAAGCGCTTCGCCAAATATTCTTGTTCATATTGTCCGGGAGTTGGGATAAAAAATGCTTTTTTCTCCAGCATCGCTAAATCCATAATTGTGGTGTATCCAGAACGGGAAATAACGATTTCAGTTTTGTTTAAGGTGTCTTCAAGTTCATCACTTTTCATAAAATTCACCACTTTAATATTTTCAAAATCTTGCCACCTCTGTTCTTCTTCAACAATTCCGCAAACCATCAAAACTTTCTTCTCGCTATTTTTAAGGGACTCTTTTAGCTTTTCTTCCAAAATGGTACGCTGTGGTTCAGGACCGGAAAGCAAAACTAAAATGTCTATACTTTTTGGGAGCTCCTTTTTTTTCATTCGGCTTAAAACCCCAATGTGTTTTATAGATAGTTTTGCTTCTGTCAAATGCCCGAGTTTTCCACTGAGGTTCATCACCACCTCATCTACATCGGGTACCCAACAAACATCAAATTTTTTAATTATTTTTTGATGCATTTTGCTGGTTATTACTGTTGTGCTGCCCGTTAACACATTCAATTGATGGGTAATAAAAACGGAAGGAATCGCTTTGCTCCTAACGCCAAATCTATTATCGCTAATAATTCCTTGAATTTTTCCAGATTGGACAAGTTGTTTTACAATGCTTTTTTCAGCATCCTTTGTCTTTTTAATCTGCGGAAGTTTTAAAAAAATCTTCCATTTAAAGTTGGTTCCCTTTTTTGGGTAGGTAATGTTGTATGAAGGAAGTTCAATGGATTCTAACTCTGGAAATTCTTTTTGAAGAAGCAAGAGCGCAGCCCCGTCTGAAGCCAATAAAACATTGAAGTTGTTTTCAAGTAAAGCTCGAATTATAGGTATGCAACGCGTAGCATGGCCCAATCCCCAATGCAATGGTGCTACCATTATTGTTTTCTTTTTCAGCATAAAAACAAAGGTAGCAATAATTGCTGCGGTAGTATATTTCCTTAATTTTACCAAAAATTAAAATTTTGGGTAGTAAAAATAAACTGAGGCGCTTTAGGGAAAATGAAACTTTTTCAAACGTTGTACAGCCATCGCGCGAAGAAGTGCTGAGTGATTCATTAGAACTTAAGGGTAACTGGCGAAGGAATTTCTTCAAAAATAGCAATCCATTGGTTTTGGAACTGGGGTGCGGCAAAGGGGAATATTCCGTGAATCTCGCAAAAGCATATCCAGACATCAATTTTTTGGGAATAGATATTAAAGGTGCCCGTTTTTGGCGTGGAGCAAAAATTGCTTTGGAAGAAAACCTGCAAAACGTAGGTTTTTTGCGAACCCAGATTGAACTTGTGGACTACATTTTTGCTGAAAATGAAGTAGATGAAATCTGGATTACTTTCCCCGATCCGCAGATAAAGTATAAACGCACAAAGCACCGTTTGACGAATGAGGATTTTCTTCAGAAGTACAAAAAAATTCTAAAGCCGGATGGATTTGTTCACCTTAAAACCGACAGTGAATTTATGCACGGTTATACCCTTGGCCTGCTTCACGGTTTGGGCGAAACTATAGAATATGCACACCACGATGTTTACGGAAGCCAGGGTGCGCCCGAGGCTGTGACTTCAATTCAGACTTTTTATGAAAAGCAATATCTTGAAATTGGCAAGAAGATAACCTATATCCGGTTTAAATTCCGTTAGTTAGAAATTCAGTATATTCACAGAAACAACCGCCTTAATGACTATATTTTACAATTTACTTATAGGTTTTCTTGGGTCATTTATTGGGGTGCTTCCTCCTGGCTTGATAAATATGTATGCTGCTAAAATAAGTATGAAAGAAGGAAGGAAAAGAGCCCTTCTTTTTTCGATTGGGGTTTGTATTACAGTAATGTTCCAAACATATATTGCACTCGTTCTTGCACGTTATATTGGAAAGCATCCAGATGTGGTCAGTATGCTCCAAAAAGTGGCTTTGGGCATATTCATTAGTCTTACTATTTATTTCATATTTATTGCAAAGGATACACGCAGGGAAATTCGTGACCATAATGAACATTCCAAAAGAAACCGTTTTTTCTTGGGAATTTTTATCGCAATATTAAATGTTTTGCCAATTCCCTATTGGATCTATCTCAGCATAACTTTTTCGGCCTTTGGGGTGTTTTCCTTTTCACAACCCGAACTTTGGATGGCAGTAATTGCATCTGGTTTGGGCACTTATGCCAGCTTGGCTCTTTATGTGCAATTTTTTAGACCGAAGGAGCATTCACGCAAACTGAGCTTAAATATGAATTATGTAATAGGTATCGTTACCGCTGCTATTTCTGTTATAACGTTACTGAAAATTTTAAAGGAATTTTAAAAATGTCCAACGAAGGTTTTTTTGAAAAAGTCTATCAAGTGGCAGCACTCATTCCTTATGGAAGAGTGACTTCTTATGGCGCAATTGCAAATTATTTAGGAGCAGCCGGAAGTGCCCGAATGGTTGGTTGGGCAATGAATGGCAGCGTAAAAAAAGACATACCCGCGCATCGCGTTGTAAATAGAAATGGTCTATTGACAGGAAAACACCATTTTCAAGGCACAAATTTAATGCAACAACTTTTGGAAAGCGAAGGAGTTGAGGTAATTGATAATAAAATCCAAAATTTTGAGAAGCTTTTTTGGGATCCTATGAAGGAGCTTTAAGTATTTCCTAATTTTTAAAAAATTTACAAATAATAGGAAATCGTTTCCCATAAAACTTACTGCGTTCTGCTACTGAATACTGCCAACTTATTTTAGTATATTTGCACTTTAGAATGAATCTAAATATTGCAATAAAAAATGAGCATTTCAAAACAAGATATTCTTAAAGCCCTTGAAACCATTACAGTTTCGGGCGAAGGAAGAAATATGGTGGAGAGTGGTGCCGTGCAAAATGTGGTAACTTTTGCAGATGAGATTATCGTGGATCTCAAACTTTCCACGCCAGCACTTCACATAAAAAAAAGAGCAGAGGCAGATGTTATTAAAACCCTTCACGAAAAAGTGGACGCCAATGCCAAGGTGCAAGTGAACATAAAGGTTGAAGCGCCTGCAAAACCACAAAATCCAAATTTAATAAAAGGAAAACCAATCCCTGGTATTCAAAACATAGTTGCTGTGGCTTCGGGAAAAGGAGGCGTTGGAAAATCTACCGTAACAGCAAATTTGGCCGTTACGCTTTCCAAAATGGGTTTTAAAGTTGGTATTCTGGATGCCGATATTTATGGACCTTCCATTCCTATAATGTTTGATGTTGCGCTGGAAAAACCACTTTCGGTAAACATTGGTGGTAAAAGCAAAATGAAGCCCGTTGAAAATTATGGAATAAAAATTCTTTCAATAGGATTTTTTACACAACCCGATCAAGCTGTTATTTGGCGGGGACCAATGGCGGCCAAAGCATTGAACCAACTTATTTTTGACGCCGCTTGGGGAGAACTTGATTTCATGCTAGTTGACTTGCCTCCGGGAACTGGAGATATTCACCTGAGCATTATGCAATCCATGCCAATCACGGGAACGGTTATTGTAAGCACTCCGCAAAATGTTGCTCTGGCTGATGCTCGAAAAGGTGTGGCGATGTTTAGACAAGAAAATATTGACGTTCCCGTTTTGGGAATGATTGAAAATATGGCCTATTTCACCCCTGCTGAACTTCCTGAAAATAAATACTATATCTTTGGAAAAGAGGGTGCAAAATATCTTGCCGAAGATTTGGAAGTACCATTTTTGGGTGAAGTGCCTTTAATACAAAGCATCCGTGAAGCTGGAGACGCTGGAAGACCAGCCGCATTGCAGACAGCAACTCAAATAGAGGAAGCTTTTGAGGCAATTACAAGAAATGTAGTGGAAGAAACCGTACGCAGAAATGAAAATCTTCCGCCTACTGAAGCTATAAAAATTACAACAATGGCAGGTTGCAGTGCCGTAAAAAAATAATATGACAGCGCAGGAACTAACAACAAAAATAGAGGAAGCTTTGGATGAGATCCGTCCGTTTTTACAAAATGACGGAGGAGATATTTCACTTGTTTCCATAGAAGAGGGAAAAGTGGTAAATGTGCAGTTGCAAGGGGCTTGCGTAGGTTGCTCTGTCAATCAAATGACGCTGAAAAGCGGTGTTGAAATGACTATAAAAAAATATGCCCCCCAAATTGAAAAAGTTGTTAGCGTTTCACAATGACATCCGTCATTTATTTTAAACAATTTCGCAACTAACTTTGAAGTAAAATTAAGAGAGCCTCTTTTATGATTAAAACAGATATTCTCATAATAGGCGCAGGCCCAACAGGACTTTTCGCCGTTTTTGAAGCAGGATTACTAAAATTGAAATGTCATTTAATTGACGCACTTCCGCAAGCCGGTGGGCAGTGTACTGAAATATATCCAAAAAAACCTATTTACGATATTCCCGGTTTTCCCGAAGTATTGGCTGGCGATTTGGTAAATAATTTAATGAAGCAGATTGAGCCTTTCCAACCC
>JAGQYY010000018.1:0-9051 GCA_020435825.1 Aequorivita sp. | reverse complement strand
GGATTCACCTTGGGCGAACGCGCTGATACCATTGAAAAATTAGACGATGGTTCTTTTATGGTTACTACCGAAAAAGGAACAAAACACCATGCGCCAATTGTTGCAATAGCTGGCGGCTTGGGAAGTTTTGAACCCCGAAAACCACCAATTACAAATATTTCAAATTTTGAAGATAAAGGTGTGGAATATATTATCCGTGATCCTGAGTTATACCGAAATAAGAATGTAATTATTTCAGGTGGCGGTGATTCTGCCTTAGATTGGAGTATTTTTTTGACTGATGTTGCAAAAAGCGTAACATTGGTCCACAGAAGAAATGAATTTCGCGGTGCTTTGGACAGTGTTGAAAAAGTACAGGAACTGAAAAATCTGGGCAAAATAGAATTAATTACTCCAGCCGAAGTTGTTGGATTAGTAGGAAATAATTCTTTGGAAGAGGTTGTTATAAAACAAGGTACAGAAGTTTTCAATAGAGAATGCGACCATTTTATTCCACTTTTCGGATTGGCTCCAAAGCTTGGTCCAATAGCAGATTGGGGACTTGAAATAGAAAAAAACGCAATTAAAGTTGACAATACTTTAGATTATCAAACCAACATACCCGGCATCTATGCCATTGGCGACGTAAACACCTATCCCGGAAAATTAAAACTTATTCTTTGCGGTTTTCACGAAGCAACGTTGATGTGTCAAAGCGCCTACCAGCGTATTTTCCCTGACAAACGTTATGTAATGAAATATACTACTGTAGGCGGAGTAGAAGGTTTTGACGGGAGTAAAAAAGAGGCTCCAAAAGCAGTAATTAAGTCAATTGATTAATAGATGACTGACATCAAAATTACAATCATAGACCGGCAAGGCGTAAAACATGAAGTTGATGCCCCAACAGACATGAATATGAACCTGATGGAAATAGTTCGTTCCTACGAATTGGCTCCTGAAGGCACTATTGGTATCTGCGGTGGTATGGCGATGTGCGCTTCCTGCCAGTGCTATGTTTTAAGCAATCACGAACTTCCCGAAATGGGTTATGATGAAGATTTGATGCTTTCCGAAGCTTTTAATGTGAAAGAAAACAGCCGACTTGGCTGCCAAATTTTTATAAAAGAAGAGCTTGACGGTTTGGAAGTTGAGCTCGCTCCCGAAATATAATTTTTATTGTCAAACTTTGGGCGTTCCCGCTCCTCGTGGTCTGGATGATGATTCCGCGATGCGTGGTGCTGCACTTTTTGAGCGGATGGAATGCACAAAATGTCATATTCCTAAAATGATTTCCGGAAGTTTTTCAGTGGCTGAGGTTACCAACCAGGCCTTTTATTCTTACAGCGATATGGGTCACGGATTAGTAGATAATCGTGCAGATTTTTTGGCGGAAGGAAAAGAATGGCGAGCAAAACCGCTTTGGGGAATTGGCTTGACATAAGTGGTCAATGGGCACACAGACTTTTTGCATGACGGAAGAGCAAAAAATATTACTGGAGCCATTTTGTGGCACAGCGGCGAAACGGAAGTTTCAAAAAATGAATTCAAAAATATTTCAATTTCTGAAAGGGAAGATTTGTTGAAATTTATAAACTCGCTGTAATTTCTTTCAAATTATTTTACTGGAAGATGGAATGTTTAATTATTCATGGAATTTAACGTAGAAATTGTTATTAGGCATTATATATCAAATAGTGAATAAGAAATCATTCTTCAGTTTTATAATCTATCAATTTTTGTGGGCCTTCCAACAATACCCTCACAACTTTAAGCGTGCCGTCTTCCATAGTGGAAATTTGCCATTTTACTAAGGAAATCTCCCCATTTTCTATTTCCAATCCGGTTATGCTTCGGGGGTGTACGCAACTTCCGTCATTAAAAAAAGCAATATCGCCTGGCTCGGGAAAACGTGGACGATGCGTGTGCCCAATTATGGTAAACAAGTTTTTGTTCTCAACAATCCAGCGTTTCGTCCTTCTTTCAACTTTTATGAGTTCCTTGTAATTTTTTGCGGGACTTGTGGGATCGCCAATACCAAAAATTTGCAATTGCCGCCATAGTGCCCGAACCATAAAACGATTGAATTTCCAGCCTACATAATTCCACCAATCGGCTTGGTGGCCATGCATCATGAAAATTTCCTGCTCGCTGGTTTCATGTTTCAAAATTAAGCCTTCGGTAAACTCAATTCCCGGGAAAAGTGGTGCATCCTTACCTGTAATTTTATCAAAATAAGTAAAGAGGTTTTTTTCGACGTATTTTTTGTTTTTATAGACCATATCATGGTTCCCAACTAATCTAAAAAGCCTTCCTTCATTGTAGAAAAGTTTCATCAAATCATAGATATTGTGATGTGACTCAAAAATATCCTTAAAAAAAAGGTTTTCCCATAACTCGTCACCGTCCCCTATCTCACAATAGGTAAACCCTTTTTTGTAGTAATCCTGAAGGGCGTGAAAGTAAATATTTCGATTGTTAGCAAAATCATCAGCAAAACTGTTGTCGCCCCGGTGACAATCGCTAAAGATTATAAACTTTGAATCGTCATTAAACTTAATGCGACGGGCAGTTCTGTAAGCTCGGGACATTCGGTTCCTAGAAGACATGGATCAATTGTTTTTTTAAAGATACAATTAGAAAATTTGTCGGAAAAATGATTCGTTGAGGGAGTATAAAAAAGCCCAGAAAAACTGGGCTTAAAAAGTTATTCAAATTATGAGGAGGATTTAAATAACTTCAGGGATTTACCGTATAAAGTGTAGATTGAATTATTCTTTTTTTTTATTTTCTCCGTAATAAGGGTCTTTTTTAATTTTTTTGTTTAACTGAATACTCTTTATATAAAAAAAGATTAATAGAACTAGAATAAATATTCCGAAAAAAAGGATCGGATAAAATAGTGTCATAAAACGATTTTTTTAGTTTAGATGGCAAAGTTTAATGTATGTTGAACTTTACTATTTATTGTTATGACACATTTAGTTTTAAAAAGTCACACTTGCTTATTTAAAAACTATTCTAAAATCTCAATTTTTTGGTTTACAATCTTTTTAATGGGGTACACGATTTTTTTGTCTTCTGTTTGAAGAATAAGTGTAATATTGTCTATGTGAACAATTATACCTTCTTGTTTTTTAATTCGAATGCGCTGGCCTATTTCAAAATTTTTTCTGGAGTAAAACCCAAAAATCAATCTTTGGATAACGTCGCGTGATCCTAGTCCAAAAGCAATAGTAAATGCAGCCAAGGCCGCACCAAGTATTATTGTTAAGTTGTTTGTTATAATAGCTGTGTTGACCCCTAACTGATTTAAAGCGATTATAAGGGTAAGTACAAGAACAATGTAAAATACTACAGTGCTTATAGAGTTAGAACCGCTAATATCAAAAGATGACAGCATCTTTTTTAAAGCATTTCTGAAATAAGACCCTAAAAATATTCCAGCAAGAACAATTAATAGCGCAGCGAATACTGTGGGTAGAAAACTGATGATTTCCCCAACTCCCGAAGAAACTTTATCCATTCCAAAAATATCTGCTCCTATTATAATAATAATTAGGACTGATATCCATTTTATAAAAAACAAGAGGATTGCGCCTAGTTTTATTTCAACTTGAAAGCTCTTGATGAAATCGTTTTCATTAATTTTTTCATTTAAAACTGAAATTTTAGAGAGTTTTAAAGCTTTCTTGAATACAATTAGGATGATTTTTAGAATAAGCCAAGCCGCAATTACATAAGCAATAACACCTAGTACTTTGAAGACGCTGCTTAAAATAATTTCTTTTAAGTCATTAATTAATGTTATATCTAATTTCATGGTGAGGTTGTATTTTGTTATTTCTTTTTTGGTTTTGTTGTTCTGTATAAGTCTTCCAGTGATGACGGGTATTTAATCAAGGTCAAGTCTGCAATATCCAAAATTAATTTAATGGCCGCAACATCATTAAGCACCTTCTCTTTAAGTGCTTTAGGCAGTTTTTCATCTGCTATAATTGTTTTAAACGGATTTTCCATAACCTTTAGATATTGTTGTAAACCATTATTAATCTTTTTTTTGCTCTCTTTAAGCGCATCTTCGCCGCGCTTTCTCCAATCTTTAAACCTCTTTGAATATCCAATATTGAGAAGTCATCTTGATATTTCATTAAAAGAATCAATCTATCATCTGGATCTATTTTTTCTAAGGAAAGCATTAGCTTTTCCGCTTTCATTTTATAAATGTCCTCATCCGAAACTGTGTCCTCGATGCTATAATCTTCATGGACTAAGGGAGTGAATTTTTCTTTCTTCTTTTTTTGATCCCGTGTTACATAATTCAAACAAAAATTATAGGTGAAAGAATAAAGCCAAGTTGAGAATTTTGACTCACCCCTAAAGGTGCGTAGTTTTAAAAATAGCTTTATAAAGATATCGTGCGTTAGGTCTTGGGCTTCTTCGGAAGATTTTGAAAAACTGAGGCATTTACCATAAACAGCTTCTGCATATCTATCATAAAGTACAGCAAATAAATGCGTATCGTTTCTGGCAACGATCATAGAAACAAGTTCTGAATCTTCCAATTCAGTGTCTTTTTCGGAGCTTTGCATTTACTGTGTTAGGGTTTAATCCATTTGTTTAGACACAAAAAAAATAAAAAGTCACATAATTAAATAAGAAATGATTTTCAAATCTTCGAAATATTGGTAAAAAAAAGCCAACTCATATAAGTTGGCCGTTTGTAGGGTCTTGATATATAATTAACTGAATGCGTTAAGGCCAGTAATATCCAAGCCTGTAATCAACAAGTGAATGTCGTGTGTTCCTTCATAGGTAATAACGCTTTCAAGGTTCATCGAGTGGCGCATAATGCTGTATTCGCCAGTAATTCCCATTCCGCCCAGCATTTGTCGTGCTTCACGAGCAATGTTGATTGCCATAGCAACATTATTTCTTTTCGCCATAGAAATTTGGGCAGAAGTTGCGGTGCCCGCATTTCGCATTACGCCTAAACGCCACGCCAATAATTGAGCTTTTGTGATTTCTGTAATCATTTCGGCAAGCTTTTTCTGTTGAAGTTGGTATTGCCCAATGGGTTTCCCAAACTGTATTCTTTCCTTTGAATAGCGAAGCGCAGTGTCGTAACAATCCATCGCAGCACCAATTGCCCCCCAAGCGATTCCATATCGAGCGGAATCAAGACAGCCTAGCGGTGCGCCCAAACCTGATTTATTCGGAAGTAAATTTTCCTTCGGAACTTTTACATTGTCAAAAATAAGTTCGCCCGTTGCCGAAGCACGAAGCGACCATTTATTGTGTGTTTCAGGAGTTGAAAAACCTTCCATTCCGCGTTCTACGATCAATCCGTGGATTCTTCCTTCCTCGTTTTTCGCCCAAACAACTGCAACCTGAGCAAAAGGAGCATTGCTGATCCACATTTTGGCGCCGTTCAAAAGATAATGGTCGCCTTTGTCTTTAAAATTGGTGGTCATCCCACCGGGATTGCTTCCGTGGTCGGGCTCTGTTAAACCGAAACAACCCATCCATTCACCCGAAGCAAGTTTTGGCAAGTATTTTTTGCGTTGCTCCTCGGTCCCATATTTCCAGATAGGATACATTACCAAAGAAGATTGAACCGAAGCCGTACTGCGAACGCCGCTATCGCCCCGCTCAATTTCCTGCATGATCAAACCGTAGGAAATCTGGTCCAGCCCGGCACCGCCATATTCCTCGGGAATGTATGGGCCAAAGGCGCCAATTTCGGCAAGGCCATTGATAATTTGGTTTGGAAATTCAGCCTTTTGGGCATATTCCTCTATAATTGGCGATACATCGCGCTTTACCCAATCGCGGGCAGCTTGGCGTACCAGTTTGTGTTCTTCGGAAAGTAATTCGTCAAGATTGTAATAATCGGGAGCTTCGAATAAATCTGGTTTCATTTTCTAAATTTTTACGGAGTACAAATGTAGAAATCACAACCTTAAAGACCTACATTTTAAGGTAAAAATCCCGCACTAGATTTTTGTATTCTTCAGTATAATTGTGGCGGAAAGTTTCAATGGTAAGGTTTTCTATTTTTGCTGAAATGTTTTCAAAGGAAAACTCCAGCATACTTCTTTTTTCCTCGCAATTTTCATTGCCGCGAACCCTGCAAACTCGCCTGGGAAAAAGGTTTACTTCCGAAGCCATTTTAATAAAATTTTCTTCTTCCTTTCGGGGTATTATTACTGCAAAAATTCCTTCGTCGGAAAGTAATTTTGAAGCGCTTTCAATCAATTCATCAAATGGAAGTGCATCATTAAAACGTGCAATATCACGGGATTCATTAGGGGTTTTGTAGTCTTCAGAATAAAATGGCGGGTTGGAAATTATTAGGTCGTATTTGTCTTCAATTTCTTCAACAAATTCTTCCAAAGAAGCGTGATAGCAAAATAGCCGGTCGCCCCAAGGCGAATTTTCAAAATTTTCAACGCATTGTTCGTAGGCGTTTTCGTCAATCTCAAGGGCGTCAATCATTTCGGCGTTGCTGCGTTGCGCCAATTGCAAAGCGATAATTCCCGTGCCTGCGCCAATATCCAAAATTGAAAACGGATTGTTTTTTAAGGAAGCCCAAGCGCCCAACAAAACGCCGTCCGTGCCAATCTTCATTGCGCAGCGATCCTGTTCAACGGTAAATTGTTTAAATTGGAAAGGCCTGTTCATTTAATTCTGAATTCTGAATTCTAAATTCAGAATTATAAATACATTTCAATCAATCCTTGCGGTACATCCAAAAAGATAGTTTTGCTTTCCCGGTCCACTTTTATTATGAAATTGTCAATTATGGGAATCAAAATTTGTTTTCCGTCGCGATCTATTTCAAACAAGGCTTGCGAAGTGGTATCGTTTACACCTGTAATATTACCGATTTTTCCGAAAGATTTATCTTCAGCGGTAAAACCAATGATTTCGTGGTAATAAAATTTATTTCCGGAAAGCTTTGGGAGAAATTCCAAAGGAAGGTAGAGGTGGGCGCCAATTAGCGCATCCGCTTCGGCCTCGGTATTTACATCCTCAAAACGCAGGCGGAGAAGTTCGCTTTTGTGCAGGGAGCTTTCTTCAATAAAAAATGGAATCAGGTTTTTGCGTTGTTCCACAAAAACCGATTCCATTTCAGTAAAAAGTTCGGGTTCGTCTGTATCTAATTTAATAAGCAGTTCGCCCTTAAAGCTGTATTTTTTAACGATTTTGCCCAGGTAGAAACAATTCTCCTTTTGCATCGCTTATAAAAATTAAGCTTCTTTTTCTTCTTCGCTTGCTTCTTCTGCTGGAGCCTCAGTGGTTTCTTCGGCTTGTGCTTCGGTTGCTTCAACTTCAGTAGCAGTTTCTTCTGCGGCAGTTTCGGCTGCTTCAGTTGCTACTTCTTCCGCAGGAGCGGCAGCGGCAGCGGCATCAGCAGCACGCTTATCGCTCACGGCTTTTTCAGCGGCAAGTTTTTCAGCTTTTGCTTTTTCCTTCGCCTCAGAAAGCGTTGCTTTTTTGTGATCGATAGAGCCAGATTTTTGCTCTAACCATTCGTTGAACTTTGCTTCAGCTTGCTCTTCGGTCAAAGCACCTTTACGAACACCACCGGCAAGGTGATTTTTCATTAAAGCACCTTTGTAGGAAAGAATAGCGCGTGCGGTATCTGTAGGCTGTGCTCCATTTTGAAGCCATTTTACAGCGCTGTCCACATCAAGTTCAATCTGCGCAGGGTTTGTTGTTGGATTGTAATGTCCTATTTTTTCAAGGAATTTACCATCTCTTTTGCTACGGCTGTCTGCCGCGATGATCCAGAAATAAGGCTTGCCTTTCTTTCCGTGTCTTTGTAGTCTGATTTTTACAGGCATGTTTAAATTAATTTTTGGGGTTCCCGACCCCGGTTATAATTAAGGACGGCAAAGATAGTATATTTTCTTTTTGAAATTCAACCAATTAAAGTTTTTATTTTACATTTGTCAAAACCCCTAAATAATACTTAACCGATGAAAAATATTCTATTTGTTCTTTTTGCCGCTCTATCACTTATTTCTTGTGAAGATATAGAAACCAATGATGTTGCTTTGCAAGCCAATGTGGATAATAATTTTTATAAATCCACCGATACACGTGCGGCTTTGAATGAAGACGGCAGCCTTACAATTCAAGGGTTTACGGAAGAGGAATCGCTTACGTTACATGTTTCCCGCTTGTCCGAAGGAAATTTTACCATTGCTGAAGGACTCCCAAACTATGCAATTTATGAAGGTATTGGCGGGAGTATATACACCACAAGGCCTAATGGAGAAGGCGTTGTAACAATTTCAGAAGTGAATGAAGTTAACAAAACGCTATCGGGAACTTTCAATTTTAATGCATTTCTTCCAGGTATTGATACAATATATGTTTCAAAAGGAACTTTATACAATGTTTCTTATTCTGGTGGCGATATTACAGATCCGACCAATGCGGGAACGTTTAGTGCCAAAGTTGACGGTAATCAGTTTTTGCCAATAACCGTAACTTCTCGCAATACAGGCAATACCATAATAACTTCGGGAAGTACAGCAAATTCAACTATTTTGATTTCAGTTACCGCAAATGTAGAGCCCGGGAATTACTCTTTGCCGCGAGGAGGTTTTGCAGCCAAATACCAAGGTGTTAATGGTCCAGAGGCTACAGCTGAAGGTTTGGTGAATATCCTTGAGCATGATACTACAGCAAAGACAATAAAAGGGACCTTTTCCTTTATTACAAACCTAACTGAAATTACGGAGGGTCAGTTTGATGTGTCATATTAATTAACGCTTTGCAGTTGAACCACTTCAAAAGTTAAACCTCGTTATTTAACTCTAAACTTAGGTTAATAATTAGTTGAAAGCCTTAATTCATTTGGTAAATTAGGATATATCCGAATGAAATTGAACAGTTGTCTTTAGGGGAACGATGATGAAGAAAAACAGCTGTATAATTTAAAAGCGAAGGAATATGAAGTTTACTGAAAAATTACGAACAAATTAAAGAAACTGTTAGAGAAAAATTTTGACGCCGCCGTAGCATCCCAATATTTTTGAAAAAGAAGATTAAAACCGT
>JAGQYY010000189.1 GCA_020435825.1 Aequorivita sp. | reverse complement strand
ATTCAAGATGCCAATCCAGATCGAGTTACTTTGATAAATATTCATCAAGGAGGCTATGCCGTTCCAAGTGGCAATGAACCAGATTTTAGAACTCCATATGGAAATGCTATTGTTGGCCAATCTTATTCCGGCACAGGTTTTGGTTATCCATCAGGCACTGTAAACAGACACGTTTTTCCCGGTCGTTCCATGGCCAGTGGCGGCGGAACTGCTATGTCTAGAAGTTATTGGACTATTTCAGCAAACGAAACAATGGCAATTGGTTCTGCGGTAAATGTTGCCGTCGAGGCTTCAATTGATGTAAACACCAATGTACTAACCGTCCACGTTGAAGGATATTATACAAGCAACAGCCCAGAAGGGACTAACTTGTTAAATGTTGCTCTTTTGCAGAACAACACCAAAGGACCACAAACAGGAGGTGGACAAGGAAACAATTATAACCACATGCACCGTTTGGTTGAAATGATTACAGGCCAATGGGGCGAGGTTATCAACACCACTACTGCGGGAACTTTTGTGGATCGCACCTATACCTATAC
>JAGQYY010000188.1 GCA_020435825.1 Aequorivita sp. | reverse complement strand
CCATTTTGTTGCTGGTCTTTGTTCTGGTCCTGCTTATTTTTATTTTTATCATTTTTTCCCTGATCGTCTTTGTTGTCTTTGTTCTGATCCTGCTGGTCCTTGTTCTGGTCCTTATTATCTTTATTCTGGTCCTGTTTATCCTTATTCTGATCGTTCTTATTATCTTGGTTCTTGTTGTCTTTATTCTGTTGATCTTTATTCTGATCCTGATTTTTGTTTTGATTCTGCTGGTTCTTATTATCCTTATTTTGCTGATTCTGCTGATCTTTTAACATCTTCTGTGCCAAAGCCAGGTTATAACGTGTTTCATCATCATTCGGATTGTTTCGCAATGAATTTTTAAAGGCTTCGACTGCTTGCTGATACTGTTTTTCTTTCATAAAGGTATTCCCCATATTATGGAAAGATTCAGCCTTGTTAATTTTTTTGTCCGCTGTTTTGGCCACCATCTGATACATAGGCAGGGCTTCCTTATATTTTTTTTGTTGATAAACGGCATTCCCCAGGTTGTAATTGGCTTTTTCATAAGCCGGGTTTTGCTCCA
>JAGQYY010000187.1 GCA_020435825.1 Aequorivita sp. | reverse complement strand
CTTTGTGTTTGTCTACCGGCCTACAGGCGAGGTGGTAGCCAACTGCCACAAGCTGCCGGGTAGCGCCTTCGAACGCCGCCGCCTGAGCACCCGGGAGGCCATTGCGGTTCTTGAGCCGGTGCTGTACGAGCTCAAAAACCGGCAACCGGAACTGGAGGTGATCCTCACGGTTAGCCCGGTGCGCCACATCCGCGACGGGCTGGTGGAGAACCAACGCAGCAAGGCTGCCCTGCTGCTGGCCGGTGCAGAGCTCTCCCGCCAACTGCCCTTCGCCCATTACTTCCCTTCCTATGAGATTGTGATGGACGAGCTGCGCGATTACCGCTTTTACGCCCCTGATATGATTCACCCCTCGGAAGTAGCCATCGATTACATCTGGGAGCGTTTTGGACAGGCATTTTTTGACGAGCCTACCCAACTGTTGAGGCAGCGCATCAGTAAGGTGATCGCCGCCAGCCGCCACCGCCCGTTTCATCCGGCATCTGAACCCCACCAACAATTCCTGCAACAGCAACTGGCCATCATCGCCCAACTGGAGCAGGAGTTCCC
>JAGQYY010000186.1 GCA_020435825.1 Aequorivita sp. | reverse complement strand
TGTTGACTTGGGTGTGGGTGAGAATTGGTTGGAGGCGCATTAAACGCTTTGTGGCGAAAATTCCAAAAAATCAAATCCCAAATTCCAAAAATCCATTTTTTGTAGATTATAGCTATATTGTGCATCGAAAACCCAAATGAAATTTGTTATGAAAAAGACCATTACTATTTTAGCACTTTTGCTTATCACAATTTCATTGTATGCCCAAGACCCAAACATTCTTTGGCAGCGGACTATTGGGGGGAACCTTGAAGAATATTTTTATGATTTAAAACAAACACCTGATGGAGGGTATATTCTGGGAGGAGCTTCAGGGTCGGATATTTCAGGAGATAAAACTGACGCTTCCAATGGATTTTTTGATATTTGGATTGTAAAAACAGATGTAGATGGTAATATTGAATGGCAGAATTCTATTGGAGGTAATGATTCGGATGAAATTAACGCACTTGAATTGACTTCAGACGGAGGTTATATTATTGCTGGATTTTCATCTTCTAATATTTCGGGTGATAAGTCTGAAGACTCAAAAGGATTGATTGACTATTGGATCGTAA
>JAGQYY010000185.1 GCA_020435825.1 Aequorivita sp. | reverse complement strand
AAAAAGCCTGTGAAATTTACACAAAAATTGAAAGTATAAATCCCCAAAGTGGAATACTAAAAGAATATAAATGTGAATAAAAAACGTGTGGTAACACCGTATATAGCTCATAGCTAATTAGTTACTAAATCGAAGTTAAGGCATAATTGCAAGTCCGCCAAATTTTTTAATTTGGCTTATTGAAATGAAAAGGTAATAAGAAAATTAAAAAATTTGGCTCGTTCTTAACCGAAAAGTAATTGCTAATTTGCACGCTACGAGCCATATACAAAACCGTTGTACAACATTGAAAAAATCATACTGAAAAAGTTTAAAATCATACTAATAATTTGTGGATTCATACTTACTAGCTGTAAGTCTGAACCTAAATTAATTGGAAATTATCAAACTTGCTACAACGGACTTTACGGAGAGTTGTTTTTCGATAATGATTCTATGAAATTAGCGACAAGTATGGAATTAATTTCAGAGTGGAGGAAATTTGAAATAAAAAACGATTCTTTTTACCATCTTTCTTTTGGAGAGCCTGAACTTCGAGTAGCGAAAATTAATTTTAT
>JAGQYY010000184.1 GCA_020435825.1 Aequorivita sp. | reverse complement strand
TTTTCTTACTTATAATTTTTGCATTAACTTTTTCGGTTATTGGGATTAAAAAAAGCTACTATAACTATTATAAAAATTCTGGTCCTATTTCAGCTAGAATTCTTTACAGTAAATTAGCAGGAATAATAGTATCAATAATTTTAGTTTTACTTTATTTGTTAGGCTATATTGAATTTTAAGAACCCCCCCGCTAGCGAGAGCGTCCCGCTAGTGCCGTCAAAGATTGGCGGGCGGGTAAGAGAAATAAATATAGAAAAGAAATCGCCTAAAAATTACTTTTTAGACGATTTCTTTTCTATTTTTATATACCGTTCTTTTAAATAAAATCCCATCCCTTCGGCATGCTTATGCCCGGGCGCCACGCCAACACCGCGGACTACCGCTACGGCTTCCAGGGGCAGGAGATGGACGACGAGATCAAGGGTGAGGGAAATTCTTTGAACTACACCTTTAGGATGCACGACCCGAGGGTGGGTAGGTTCTTTGCACCTGACCCGCTCGAAAGGAGTTATCCATATTACTCACCTTACCAATTTAGTGGTAACAGGGTAATAGATAT
>JAGQYY010000183.1 GCA_020435825.1 Aequorivita sp. | reverse complement strand
CTAATTCAAATCAATATTTAGAATATTTAGTTGATTTTAAAAAATCACCTAAAAGTGCACAACTACTATTTAAAAATGTATATGAAAATTCGCCAGATTATAAACTTGAATCTGCGTATTTTATTGCCAAAGTTGGATTAGAAAACAAAGTCAACATAAAGGAATCTAAAAAATATTTGAGATACTGTAAAAAACATTATAAAGAAAATAGAATCTTCAATGAAACTGATTTACAGAAATTGGAAAAAAAATAACTGTGCACAACAATGTGTATAAGTAATAGCGGTTAAAGTGATAAAACGAAAGTATAAACATAAAACAAAGGTCAGTGGAAAACCGAAAGGTTTGTGAGTAAAAATCCGCTACTACTCATACACGAACCGTTGCAAAACATTTGGAATGACAGACAGGGAATGAAACTAAAAGAAGCAAAAGAAATATTAGAAAAATTAAAGCCTTTAGAGAATAAGGCTGAAATGAAACGTGGAGGAAAAATTAATAAATTCTTCATAGTTCCCATGGAATATTTAACCGAAAAAGATTATTCTATTTATTGGCC
>JAGQYY010000182.1 GCA_020435825.1 Aequorivita sp. | reverse complement strand
CCTCCCCTCCAACAATCCAGCAATCCAACAATCCAGCAATCCAACAATCCAGCAATCCAGCCATCCAACAATCCAACAATCCAGCAATCCAACAATCCAGCAATCCAACAATCCAACAATCCAACAATCCAACAATCCAGCAATCCAACAATCCAGCAATCCAACAATCCAGCAATCCAACAATCCAACAATCCAGCAATCCAGCAATCCAGCAATCCAACAATCCAGCAATCCAGCAATCCAGCAATCCAGCAATCCAACAATCCAGCAATCCAACAATCCAACAATCCAGCAATCCAGCAATCCAGCAATCCAGCAATCCAACAATCCAGCAATCCAACAATCCAGCAATCCAACAATCCAGCAATCCAACAATCCAGCAATCCAGCAATCCAGCAAACCAACCATCCAACCATCCAGCCATCCAGCAATCCAACAATCCCCCCTTACCAGATCACCACCCGCACGCTATCCGCCCGATACAACGGGCTGTCTTCCCCAATATTAAAGGCTTCGTAAAAGTCCGGCATATTGACGACGGGGCCAATTGCCCGGTACTGTCCGGGA
>JAGQYY010000181.1 GCA_020435825.1 Aequorivita sp. | reverse complement strand
ACTTATCAAAAAATGAAAATTGGAAACCATATAATCCTATAAAGATTATTGCAATTTCTAACAAGTCATTTTATAAATCAGAATTTACCGAATTAAAAATTGTAAGTAACGGTTATGGAAAAATGGTTTATTCAGAGAATAATTTCATTGGCAGAATAAAAAGAAAACGAATTGACATAAAAGATGAGAATTACACGAGTATTCTAATCGGAATTTGTTTTGTGGATTTAATTAGTAATGATGTTTATAAATTAAACGAAACGAATGATTAAAAAAACACTACACACAACAATGTATAACCGCAATTACGGCGGATTCGACTACGTCCGAATCCACTCGGAATTGCTAACGTCATTTCTTAACCGAAAATCATTAACTTTAATCCCGTAACTGACGGTTATACGAGACCGTTGTGCGCTATTTAAGAAAATCGTTACGCTGAATTGAAAACAGAAATGAAATTAACAAACGAACAGTTCACAGAAGCTGGATTTATATTTGAAAAAGCGAACGGAAATTCTCACTCGGATTTTGAAAAACAAATAATTGCGGAATCGGAATTAACCAAATTC
>JAGQYY010000180.1 GCA_020435825.1 Aequorivita sp. | reverse complement strand
TACTAATTGTGACTGGATTTATGATTTTCAGCGAGAGTGAACCAATGTGGAATGAAATCGCATATTTAATTCCTGTATATCTGATTTTAATCTGGCTAATCCGATTTGGATTAAAACCTGACAAAGTAATGACCAACCTCGTGATAACTCAAATGGGTGGAACGAAAAAATACTCTGCGAGAGATAACAAGAATTTACAGGAATTTATCGAATTGATAAACGACCAATTAATTTGACGGAAAAAACACTAATGGCAACAATGTATAACCGCAATTACGGCGGATTCGACTACGTCCGAATCCACTCGGAATTGCTAACGTCAGTGCTAAACCGAAAATTAACGCATATTAACCCGTAACTGACGGTTATACGAGACCGTTGGCAAACATTTGAGAATGACGAAAAACACAGAAAATCATAGCGGAATTTTACCAATCGAAATGTTTGACAATTTAGCAAATCGAAGTCCTAGGTTTCATAGAATTTCAGCAATGCTATTAGACCATTTTTTAATGTGTATTTTGATAATTCCGATTGCAATTGTATTTGCTATAACATCTGAAAAACTCGGATT
>JAGQYY010000017.1:9237-42209 GCA_020435825.1 Aequorivita sp. | reverse complement strand
CCCCGGGCGACCATACCGTCACCATCAGGGACATCTACGGCTGCGGCAGCGTGACCTTCGATGTCGGGGTGATCGACTATCCTCCGTACTTTACGCCCAACGGCGACGGCTACCACGACACCTGGAACATCATCGGCATCGCCTCGGGCGACCCTGCGGCGAGGATCTATATCTTTGACCGCTTCGGCAAGCTGCTCAAGCAGCTGAGCCCGATGGGCCCGGGATGGGACGGTACCTACAACGGCAGCCCGCTGCCCTCGAGCGACTACTGGTTCCGAGTGGAATATACCGAGGACGGCAACGCCAAGGAATTTAAAGGACATTTTACCCTAAAACGATAAATAGAAATTATGAACATCAAACAAATTCCCCTTATCCTATTTTTGATATCATCGCTTTATGGATTTTCTCAAGATGGCATACCTATATATTCAGAATATTTAGCTGATAATTTATATTTATTGCATCCATCAATGGCAGGTGCCGCAACGCACAATCAACTACGTTTAACTGCGCGTCAACAATGGTTTGATCAAGATGAAGCACCAAACTTACAGACGCTGAGTTTTAATGCAAGACTTGGAGAGCGATCTGGCGTAGGTGCTATTTTTTATAATGATAAGAATGGCTATCATTCGCAAACAGGAGGGTACGTTACCTATGCTCACCATCTTATGTTTTCAAGAAGTGAAGCTGATCTTAACCAATTATCATTTGGTTTGAGTGCTGGATTGACACAGCAAAGGCTTGATGAAACTAAGTTTCCCTTAGATGATTACGATCCGGTAATTGCTGGAATTGTTCAGAGTACTTCCTACTTTAATGTGGACGCAGGTTTATCATATAACTTCTTGAATTTTTCGGGGCATTTTACTGTAAAAAATATCATTTTTCAGAATAGATCTATTTATACGGAAAAGTATGAATCCAATAATCAGCGGAAATATTTATTGTCTGCAGGTTATGCCATTGGCAAATATGGAGCAGATTGGAGCTATGAGCCTTCTTTCCTTTTTCAGTGGAGTGAGGGAACCGGCGAACAAGCAATCGACGTAAATTTTAAAGCATATAGAAAAATGGACTTCGGCCAATTGTGGGGTGGATTGTCTTATAGGAGAGGTTTTGATGGTGCTGATTATTTGAATGGAAGTGAAGTAAAGGGTCAAAAACCCCAATACTTTTCTCCAATCTTGGGTATTAATTTCAAGAACTTTATGTTTGCTTACACATATACCTATCAATCTGGAAATGTTAGATTTGATGGCGGTTCATACCACCAAATAACTTTGGGCTACGACTTTTTGGGTGGAAGACCAGAACCTTATGATTGTAACTGTCCTGCGATAAACTAATTTTTTTGTTTTATAAGAAAATGCCTGATACATTAAAAGCATCAGGCATTTTTTATTCTTTAAAAAGTTTTATTCCCAAGTATAACTTTTCTTTTCAGCTTGCTTTTTTATAGCTTGGATCATTGCGTTTTCTAAACCATTGTTGGTTTTTTTCGTGTTTTCTGCAATGTATTTTCTTCGTTGTTCATTCAATTCCATTATTTCATTTTGAATTGCTTCTCTTTCATTTCGCTTCGTTTCAAGATATTTTTTTATTTCCGAATTTGTTTTTCCTTTCAGTTCCTGTGGCAATTCGTCTTTTTTCAATTTGTCATAACTGAAATCTGCTTCTTTTTCGGCATCTACCAAATCCCAAGTACTATTAGTATAAAGGTGGCTTCCTTTTGAAACTGTTCGGCTCACAGCGTTAGCCTTACTGTATTCCTCGGCATTTGAATCTTGCTCGTTTTGCATTGCTTTTTTCATTTCTCCACGGGTTCCATAAGGGACATAGGTGTTGTTCAGTTTTATGTTTAATTGAATTATTATGTCATCATATGGAGATGGAACATAAACAGTTTGCTGATTTTGGTTTATAGCCATATAATCGCCATAAGTAAGTTGGGCGCCATCTTTCCAATAACTATCAATTCCGTGTTTATAATCGCCACAGAAAATAGTATTCACCACAATGCCGTCTTCTTTTGCGGCCATTGCAGCATCCTTATAATTAATTTTGCCTTGGTTAAAAGGTTCGTTGCCCGCAATAAAAACCATTTTCAAATCGTCTGCTTCATTGCCCCAATCCAGTTTGTTAAGGGATTCCTGAATTACCGCCCCGCAGTACTCGCTTCCGCCATTTGTTGTGAGTGAAAAAAGTTCTTTTGAAACATCGTCCAAATCTTCAGTAAAGCTTAAAATTTTTCGAATGTAATTATCGCGAGAGCTTAAATTATCATTGCCATATTCGTATAAAGCTATTTGAAGTTTAGGACGGTCATTACGGCATTTTGCGTAACTGAGTTCGTTTACAATTTCCCAAAGTTGGGCTTTTGCTTGATCTATCAATCCGTCCATACTGTTGCTGGTGTCTAAAAGTAGAGCCACTTTTATGTAGTGGTCTTTCTTTGGGTTTTGGGTTTCCAATTTTGCCAATAATTCCTTATCGGTTTTCTTAGTGTCAGCTTTGCAGGAAATTGTTAGCGTGAAGACTGCTAAAATTAAAATGATTTGTAACTTTTTCATAATTGTACTTTTTAAATGGATTTTCAATGGTATAAATCTAAGGCGAACTTTTTGCGAAGAAAACCTATTTTGAGGAAGCGGTTTCTTTGGATTAGTGAAAAGTATCTCTGATTGAGTGAAGTATTCTTTTTTCTTGTTCGTGGAAGCTATTTCAGAAAAACGTAATTTTAGACATTGCGTCAAAGTGCGTATGTTTACCGTTTTAAAGACGAAATGAAAAAACTTGTTTTTCTTTTATTGATAGTTGCCCTTTTTTCTCCGGCAGAAAGCTTTTCACAGGTGAAGCGTTCTTCGGAAAATAAATCCTTTATGCTGAAGGGCGAAGTGATTGACGGCGAAACCAATATGCCAATCCCAAAGGTGAATGTTGAGATTTTGGGTGGCCAATACACTACAACGAATCTCTCGGGCAGGTTTGCCATTTCAGCAAAAATAGGCGATGAGTTGGTTATTAAAAGTGATGATTTTGTTACGGTTTATTACACAATTAAGGAAAATGATTTTGTAACTGTTCGGGTGGAAAAGGCCAAAAATGAAACTGTGCCAGTTGTTTCAAAAACATCCCAAAGCATTAGGCAAGCTGGTTTCAATGTTTATTTGGATTCGGCAAAATTTTTTCTGAAAAAGGATGCGCAAAAAAGTATTGAATACGTAACCAAAGCGTTGGAACCGAAACGGGGCCAAACTATTTCAAAAAAGGATAATAGTATGGCCTTTGAAACTTTGGGCGATATCAACCTGTTTTGGAGCCAGCCAGATTTGGCAGTTGATAACTTTAAGCAAAGCCTTCAAAATTTCAGTAATACAGGCGTTGCGATAAAGCTTGCAAAGGCGTTTGCGCAGAACAAAAACTATCAGGAAAGTATTTCCGCTTTTCAAAAATTGTTGAAGGATAATCTTTCGGCTTATCAAAAAGTGGAAGTTTACGAAGGTTTGGGCGATACTTACAAAGCAATTGGAGATGGTGTGAAAAGTGTTTTCAATTACCAAAAGGCACTGGATACGGCCAAAGAAAATAGAATTACGCCAAAAATTACAGATCTAAATTCCAAAATTGGCGAGGCGTATGCCCAAAGTGGTGCGTTGAGCGAGGCGGAGGAATATTTTGATAATTCATTAAAACTGGCCAAAAAAGAAAACAAGCAGCGCGCAGTTTCAGAAAAAAATAAAGTAGCGGATTTTTATAACCAAAATCGAGATTACGAAAAGGAAATAGAGCTTCGCGAAGAAACTTTGGAAGAGTTGAATTCTATGGATAAAGGTGCTACGGTTGAAGATGAGGCATTGACCCCACAGCGTCAAAACTATAAAATTGCAAACGCTTTTGTGGCACAGGAAAAATACAAACAGGCCATTCCGTATCTTGAAAAAAGTATTGCAGAGGCTGACAAAAAAGAAGACCTTATTGTGCAAAAAGATGCGGTGCGAAAGCTTTCTGAGATTTATCGGGACATTGGCGAGTTTGACAAAGCCACCGAGAGCTATCAACGTTATGTGGAAGTTGTGGATGAACTTTACATTAAAAAAGAACAGGAAATTAGCCAGGCGGCACGTTTCAGCAAAGAAATAACGCAGAAGCAAAACCGGATAGCAAGCTTAGAAAACGATAGGAAACTGAACGAAAGCCGCTATAAACTCGCTTTTGAAAACCAAGAACTCATTCAAAAAAATGATCGTATTCAAAAGTGGATTATTGGGTCTTTGGTTTTAATCGTTTTGCTTTTGGTTTTTGCGGCTTATACACAATTCAAAAATGTGAAACAGCAAAAGTTCGCCAACAATATTTTGGCGTTGAAATCCCTTAGATCGCAAATGAACCCGCATTTTATTTTTAATGCGCTGAATTCCGTGAACAGCTTTATTGCAGTAAATGACGAACGCACTGCGAACAAATATTTGACCGATTTTTCATTGTTGATGCGTTCCGTTTTGGAAAACAGCGAAGAGGACTTTATTCCGTTGGAAAAGGAAATTGAACTGTTGGAGCTTTACGTGAAATTGGAACACTTCCGGTTTAAGGATAAATTCGACTATAAAATAACAGTTGACAATAACATACAGCTAAACGAGTTTGTAATTCCACCGATGCTGCTTCAACCGTATGTTGAAAACGCTGTTTGGCATGGACTTCGGTACAAAGAGGAAAAGGGTTTGTTGGAAATCAATTTCAATCAAATAAACTCTGAAACCATAAAAATTTCCATTATTGATGATGGAATTGGCCGTTCAAAATCGAATGAATTTAAAACCGAAAATCAAAAGAAACAAAAGTCAAAAGGAATGGGTAATACGCAAAAGCGAATTGCAATTTTGAACCAAATGTATAAAGACAAAGTGGACGTGAAAGTGGAAAACGTTTTTGAGAATAACGAAGGAACCAAAGTTGTACTTATTTTAAAGAAAGACTGATGAAACTAAACGCAATTATTGTAGAAGACGAAGAAACCAGCCGTGAAATCCTGCGGAATTATTTGGCGAAATACTGCCCAAATATCGTTTTGAAAGGTGAAGCCGCAAACGTAGATGATGCTTTGGTTTTAATACGAAACAATGATTTGGACGTAGTTTTTCTAGATGTGGAAATGCCTTATGGAAATGCTTTTGATCTGCTGGATAAAGTGGGCGACCGCCAGTTTGAAACAGTTTTTGTGACGGCTTATAACCATTACGCCATTGATGCCTTAAACGCACACGCTTCCTATTATTTGTTGAAGCCAATTTCCATTGATAAATTGATTGAGGCTGTTGATTATGTTTCAGAAATAAAAACAAAGGAAAACAACCTCCAGAATTCAATTTTAAAGCCTTTGCAAACTCAAGTTGCCGGGAAGATCACAATTCCATTGCAAAACGGTTTTGAAGTGCTTCAAATGGAAGATATATTGTATTGCCAAGCAGATGATAATTACACACAGATTCATCTAAAAGTTGGAAAGCGATTGGTGAGTAAAACCTTAAAATATTTTGAAGATTCACTTGCGGAAAGCGGTTTTGCCCGTGTCCATAAATCTTATTTGGTAAACGTGGATGAAATCACTGAATATAAAAAAGGAAAGGGTGGAAGTGTGGTCCTTTCCAACGGAAAGGAAATTATGGTCAGCCCTTCACGAAAGAAGGATTTGTTGGCTTATTTTGGATAAAATTTTAAACAAATGATAATAAAACCCGTAAACGGAAAACATCCAGAAATCCCCGAAGATTGCTTTATAGCTGAAAATGCCACAATTGTTGGAGATGTGGCCATGGGCAACGAATGTAGTGTTTGGTTTAATGCCGTAATTCGTGGCGATGTCCATTTCATAAAAATTGGCAATAAAGTGAACGTGCAGGATGGAGCAGTTATTCATGCCACTTATAAAACTTCGCCTACAACTATCGGCAACAATGTGTCTATCGGTCATAATGCCATTGTTCATGGCTGCACCATACACGACAATGTTTTGATCGGGATGGGAAGTATCGTTATGGATGATTGTGTAGTGGAAAGTAACTCAATTATTGCTGCTGGCGCAGTGGTTTCAAAAAATACAAGAGTGGAGAGCGGAAGTATTTATGCGGGAATTCCAGCAAAGAAATTAAAGGATATCAGCACTGAACTTACCAAAGGTGAAATTGAAAGAATTGCAAATAATTATGTAATGTATTCCTCGTGGTTTAAAGAATGATTTAAAACTCCATTTTCTTTACCGAAATCTTTTTTAAATACGCTTTCAGCAAAAACTTTAAAGTACCTGTTTCAGCATTTGTAAAAAACTCAAGTGTTGGTTTTGTATTCTCTTCTCGGAGCAAATTCAAGCTTTGCAAAACGGTTTTTGTCTGCCGAGCGACCGCTTCCCCGGAATCTATAATTTTTACGTTTTCCGGAAGAATTTTTTTCAACTGAGGAATGATGTATGGATAATGGCTACAGCCCAAAACCACATAATCAACATTCGCATCAATCATCGGTTTGGTGTGTTTTTTCAATAATGAAATCATTTCTGGGCCGTCAAGATTTCCAGCCTCAATGAGTGGAACAAGCCCTTCGCCAATAATTTCAACAACATGTATGTCTTTTGTAAACTCTCTGGTGGTTTTGCTGAAAAGAGCACTGCTCAACGTTCCTTTAGTGGCCAAAATGCCTATGTTTTTTGAAGATGTTTGCAGTGCGGCGGGTTTTATTGCGGGCTCTATACCAATAATTGGAATATCATATTTTTCCCGAAGTGTGGAAATGGCATTTGTAGTAGCTGTGTTGCAGGCAACAACTATTATTTTAGAACCTAGTTCGAGTAATTTTTCAACATTCTTAATGCTGAGCGCGGTAATCTCTTCTGAAGTTTTATTTCCATAGGGAGCATTTTTACTATCGGCGAGATAGATTATATTCTCAAGGGGGAGCAGTTTATGGATTTCCTGCCAAATGGAGGAACCACCAACTCCCGAATCAAAAACGCCTATGGGATTGTTTTTAGCCATATCGTAAAAGTAGCCAATTACTTCAAATTTTGGTATAAAAAAACTGCCCATAAATAACGGGCAGTTTTAAATTTTACAGTTTTAAAAAAAGAATTACATTCCTAAATCTTTTTTAACATCTGCCATTAGGTCTTTACCATCTGCAAGAATAACACCGCTACCTACAGTTGAATCCAATACATATTGGTAACCTTGGGCTTTTGCTACTTTTTGAATAGTAGATTGCGCTTTTTCAAGGATTGGTTTAAAAATATCTGTTCTTTTCTTGTCAAGATCCTGAAGCGCTTGTTGTCTGTATGCTTGAATATTATCCTGCATTCCTTGAACTTCTTGGAATCTTTTTTGGTTTTCTTCGTCAGTTTTGGTAGTGGCCTCAGCATCATACTGCTTCATTTTGGTCTCTAGTTCCTTGGCCATTGCCTTAATCTCTGTGTCGTACGTTTTTTGAACTTTTTCCAACTGGCTCTGCGCTGCTTTGTATTCTGGCATTGCCTCAATTAGCTCTTGTGCATTGATATGTGCAATTTTTGATTGCGCATTGACAAAACTTGTAGCTCCCACGAAAAGTGCAATTGCAACTAATAACGTTTTCATTTTTTTCATTGTAAGTGTATTTAATTTTTAAGTGTTATTTTATTTGATAGTATTGATTATAAAATTTTTATACGGGCTTATTGGCCATTTTTACCACCATCTCCGTCATTTCCACCACCATCTCCGTCATTTCCACCACCATCGCCGTCATTTCCACCACTTGGAGGGTTATTTTTATTTTGGCGGGAGTTCATAATGGAATCTTTTCTTTGCTCTCTTTCCCTAATTAAACGTTCCCTACGCGCTTCAAACTCAGCTTTCTTAACAGCTCTTATCGAGTCACGCTCCTGTTGGCGCTGGGCCATCATTTCTTCACGCTCTGTTTTCTTGGCTTCAACTATTTTTTCACGCTCCTCTTGTTTTTCTTGAATAGCTTTTTCTCTTTCTGTAACAGCTCCTTCTTCTTCAAGTGAAAGTTTTTCGCGTTGTTCTATTTCGCGCTTTTCTTTTTTATCAGCAGCCTGAACTCTTCTACCGGCACGCTCAATGCTTCGTAATACTAAATCGCTAATATCATTTCTCTTTGCTGCGAAAAGCATAACAACATCTGCAGATTTGTCAAAGATGAAATCATACTTTTTGTTTTCTGCAACTTCTTGTACTATGTTAAAAACTTGATCTTGGATAGGTTGGACCAATTGTCTGCGCTGAATCATCAAATCTCCATTGGGGCCAAAACGGTCCTGCTGATATTTTAACATTTCGTCTTCCTTGATTTTTATTTCCTCTTCGCGCTCATCGATCAGTTCTTTTGTTAAAAGAACCCGTTCATTGGCTAGGTTCAATTTCATTTGATCAATTTCCTTTTGTTTTTTCTCAATGTCCTGTTTCCAACGCTGCACTTTCCCTTCTAATTGGATGGAAGCTTCTTTGTATTCAGGAACACTTTCCAGGATATATTCCATATCAATATATCCTATTCTAACGCCTCTTTGTGCTTCTGCCATGAAGGTGAAGCAAAAAAGGGCAAGGGTAAAAAAGAGTATTTTTTTTGTCTTCATATTATTTGGTTGTTGTTTAAGAAAATATCGTGCCAATTTTTAAAATTGTTGTCCAATGATAAAGTGGGTTTGCCATCCATTTGGCTCTGTTCCGCCCAAAACAGGGTCAAATCCATATCCGAAATCAATACCCAATAATCCAAATGCTGGCATAAATATACGTAATCCTGCGCCAGCGGAACGTTTTAGTTCAAAAGGATTGTAATCCTTGAATCCATCAAAGGATGCTCCACCTTCCGCAAAACCAAGCACATAGATAGATGCCATCTGTGCAAGAGTAACAGGATATCTTACCTCTAACGAAAATTTATCATAAATCGTATTTCCGTCAACATTAGATAGGGATTGGTTTGGGTAACCCCTTAATTGAATTACCTCGCGACCATCCAAACTATAGGCTCCAAGACCATCACCTCCCACAAAGAATCTTTCAAATGGCGGAACACCACGGTCTTGATTATAAGCTCCCAAGAATCCAAATTCAGTATTGGTGCGGAGAACTAATTTTTCATAAAGACGCGTGTACCAAGTGCCCTTGAATTTAATTTTATAATATTCTAACCATTTAAAACGCTCTTGGTCAATTTCAGAAATCCGTTGTGAAGCATTTACATATTCAGGACTATCTCTAGAAACAAGTTCAAGTTGATCTCTTTCTTGGGACAATGCTTTATAATCTATGTTATTAAATGAAGAATAAGGCAGGGTTAATTTAGCGGTAATACTAAAGTCTGAACCCTGTGTTGGATAAATAGGGTTGGTAGCAGTATTGTTTCGGCTTATGCCTATAGTGTATGCTAAATTATTTGAGTACCCATCACCGAAAGTAAATAATCCTGTGTTGTAATTGTTCAGATTGTAATGTTGGAAACTTATGGCGTTGGACCATACAAAATAATCATCTGGCCATTTTACTTTTTTTGCTAAGCCTACCGAACCGCCCGTAATGGTAAAACTTCTTGATTTGTCAGCTTGTCTGTTATTGTAATCGTAAAAATTCTGAATGGTATGTGAGAATGATGTAGATAACTGCACGGGTTTTTTTCCTCCCAACCATGGTTCAGTAAGTGATAAACTATAGGTTTGATAATAACTGCTGGCTTGCGCTCTAAGTGATAATTTTTGTCCATCACCCATTGGCAAAGGTTTATATGCTTTAAGGTTAAAAAGATTGCGAAGTGAAAAATTGTTAAACGAAAGACCCAATGTTCCCACAAATCCGCCACCACCATAACCTCCTTGAAGTTCAATTTGGCTGGATCCTTTTTCAACAACGGAATATTCCAAGTCAACAAGGCCGTTGTTTTCATCTACCTTTTTAAAGTTTGGTGTAAGTTGTTCTGGATCAAAGAACCCCAATTGACCTAATTCACGTATGGTTCTTATAACATCACGTTTGCTATATTTCTGGCCTGGACGTGTTCTTAACTCTCTATAAATAACGTGGTCGTTGGTGCGATCGTTTCCTACTACCGTAACATGGTCAAAGTAGAACAAACTGCGTTCCATAATTCTAATTTCGAAATCTATGGTATCATTGCGAACGGCTACTTCTACGGGGTTTATACGGGCAGCAAGGTATCCGTTGTTCTGGTATAGATTGGTCATGTCTTCTGCATCTGGAGCCGAGTCGTCTTGAATACGCTCCTGCAGCAAAACACCATTGTAAACTTCGCCTTTTTTTATTCCTAAAACTTGGCGCAATTGACCGTCTGTAAATACGCTATTTCCAATAAATTTAATATCGCCAAAATAATATTTTTCGCCCTCTTCCAGTTTAAAGTCTAAAGCAATGTTCTTTTTGTCCAGAACCCTTAAAGTGTCGCTAACAATACGTGCATCACGGTATCCATTTGCTTTGTATTTTTTAAGAATTGATTCTTTGTCTTCCTCAAAACCATCTTCAGTGAATTTTGAACGTTTCCATAAACGAGCAAAGTTTTTACGTTTTGTCTTTTTCATGGAACGTCGCAATTTACCATTGGTAAAATGCTCATTCCCTTCAAAATTTATTTTCTTCACTTTAACACGTTTTCCTCTATCTACATCAATGGTCATGTTTTTGGAAATTTCTACACCAGTAGAATCTTTAAAAGGAGTGGTGGTTATCGTTACGTCGGTGTTGTAAAAACCTTCTTTTTTGTATTTATTTGAAATGTAGTTTTTTGTAGTATTAATAAGGTTTTTCGTGATTTTAGTTCCAGCCTTTAGATTATTGTCTTTAATGATTTCCTTTCGCTTCGCTTTGCGAATGCCTTTGCCGTTTATTACAACTTCATTGAGTTTTGGCAATTCTACAATGTATAGTTCCAAATCCACATTATCACCTTCAATGTTGGTTACATAAAAAGCAATATCGCTAAAAAGTCCTTGCTCCCATAGTTTCTTGGTTACTTGGCTTAGTTTTTCGCCCGGGATGTAGATACGATCACCTTTTTTAAGACCTGTAAAGGCAACAACTGTTTGCTCATTAAAGCTTTGCGCTCCTGAAACTGTAATGTTGTTTATGGTGTATTTTTTACCGCTGTCAAGTTCTTTTTGCTGTGCCTGTAGTGTAAAAACGGAAAGTATTGTAAATAATAAAATACAATAAGATTTTCTGTATGTATGCAATAGGGAACTATTGATTAAGTTGTTCACTGGTTTTTCCAAATCTTCTTTCTCTTTTTTGATAATTTAATATTGCTTCAAAAAGATGGTTTTTAGTATAATCCGGCCAAAGTGTTTCAGTAAAATACAGTTCGGCATATGCTATTTGCCAAAGCAGAAAATTGCTGATGCGCTGCTCGCCACTGGTGCGGATCAATAAATCTACATCTGGTAAATTTTGCGTGTAAAGATGATTATTTATTACCGTTTCATCAATATCATGCGGCGAAATTAGGTTATTTTTAACTTTAAGACTAATCTCTTTTATTGTTTTTGTAATTTCTTCCCTAGAACCATAACTTAGGGCAAGTGTTAGGGTCATCCGCTTGTTGTCCTTTGTTTTATCAATAACATCAAGTAGTTCATTGTGCGCTTTTTTTGGAAGTGCATCTAGATTGCCAATAGCATTGAGCCTAATATTGTTGTCCTGAAGTGTCTTTATTTCTTTCTTTAACGAAGAAACAAGTAGTTTCATCAACAGTTCCACTTCCAATTTTGGGCGGTTCCAGTTTTCAGTTGAAAAGGCATAGAGCGTTAAAAAAGGAATCCCAATTTCTGCACTTCCTTCTACAATTTCACGAACTGCTTTGGTGCCATTTTCATGACCTATAGAGCGAAAAAGACCTTTCTGTTTTGCCCAACGCCCATTGCCGTCCATAATTATGGCAAGGTGTTGCGGTAATTTGTCTTTGTCTATTTGGTCTTTTTGATCCATTTTATTTTTAAAAATTGCAATAACAAGGCTTTCTTCCAAAGGCAAAAGTAACGGTTATTCCAGTAAATACGTACCAGTCATCGCTATTTGTATTCCCGAATTTAAGCCCTTCGTCGTTTGCCAGTCCTTTTACCGGGTTACTGCCGTCCAGATCGTCTGTAAATGTATAGCGTGCACCAATTTCAAAACCGAGCATAGCATTCTGGCTAATGGTTGCTTTGTAGCCAATGACCATTGGTATTGCAACACTCATGGCATTGTCATATTCAACAATTTGACCTGAAGCTTTTTTGCGTAATGCTGTGTAGCTAAACCCTGTGAGGCCGGTATATAGGTATGGAGTAGAAATTGATTTTTGAGCATGAACATCAAAGTCCCAAAAGGTGTATTCCAAACCAATTGATAATTCCTTTACGGTGTTTTCAAAAGAATAACCTCTTTCCTTTCTGCGATTATTTGAACTTTTGGAGTCGTCTCCTTTTAATTTTGCCACCATTACCGAACCCCTAAATGCATGCCTTGCGCTCCGATTCCATTTAAAAATACCGCCCACGGCAAAACTATTTGGGTTAATGTAGGAGGTGCTTCCAACATCACCTATGTAGTTAGCACCACCAATCATTCCGCCTATTTCATAGGTTTGGGAATGTGCATAGAATGCCGTTGAGAGTATTAAAAATAAGGTTGCGAAATACTTCATATACTTTAAAAGTTTGCAAATATAACAATAAACTTGGCTTGACATTGTTTGCGGCCAATTTGTCTCTGTTGATTAACAAATTTTGATGGATTTTATTGTTTAATTCCGCTTGTCCTCACCCCACAAAAGTTTTTTCCGGAGGGTTTTTATAAAGCTGTCATCATGAAGTTGAAGTAATTTGATGGTGAAAGGTGCTTTTTTTATTATAATACTTGTTTCGTTTTCTAGTGTAGCTATACGCGAATCCATAGAGACCAAAAAGCTGCTTTCCCTTCCGGAAACTGTTAAAGCGATGGTGCAGGAATCTGGCATTACCAAAGGTCTTGCGTTAAGATTGTGGGGTGCAATAGGCGTGAGCACAATATTATTAGCCTCCGGATCAATCACCGGTCCGCCGCAACTCAATGAATAACCTGTAGAGCCTGTAGGTGTTGCAACAATAAGTCCGTCTGACCAATAAGAGGTTAGATATTTGTCGTTTACTAGCGTTTCCACCTTAATCATGGAAGTTGTGTTCCGTCTGTTTACAGCTACTTCGTTTAAGGCAAAATTTAGCGGCTTTATTTCATCGCTCTCAGGAAAAGTTTCCACTGTAAGTAAGCTCCTTTCGGAAATGGAATATTCGCCTTCCAAAATTTGGTTTAGGCTTTCCGTCATTTCCTCTTTTTGGATCGTGGCCAAAAAACCAAGTCTTCCCGTGTTTATTCCCACAATCGGAATGCCCAGATCCCTTACAAATGTTACGGCTTTCAATATAGTTCCATCACCGCCAATGCTGAAAAAAAGATCAAAGCTGGAATCTAATTCAGTAAAAGTGGAGAATCCCGAGAAGTTTTTCGTGATTTCTTGATTTTGGTTGATGATGCCCAAAAAAACTGCTTCTATAAGAACTTCTGCCTCTCTCTTCTGAAGTGCATCGAGCAACATCTGAATATAGATTTCAGAATTTTTATGATAAAACTGGCCGTAGATACCTATTTTCATCAATTATATATTAAGGTATTTGTCTAAGTATTCGGAACGCTCTTTCAAATCCTCCAAAAACTTATCTTCTTCGTGATGGCTAATAACGTTATAGTTATATCTTCTAAAAGTTTGAACAATGCTGTTAAGAGCTGTGTGGCCCACTTTTAATGTAACCTGAACAGTGTCATTTTCAATTTTTGAAATAAAGACACCAAATATTCGGGTTCCGTTAGATTCCACAATTTGGCATACTTCGCTGAAAGAATAATCCTGGATTCCTTTTTCAACAACTATAATTCCGCCCGTTTCATTTAAAAATGGGGTATTGTTGAAAAGACTCATAATGTCGCCCAATTCATAATATCCCAAATATTTATTGTCCACACCCAAAACAGGCATTATGTTGCTGTTGTTTAGGGCGAAAGCTTCCAAAATATCCAGCCAATTGGTATCTTCCAAAACGTGGAAAGGCTCCAAAGCATACTGAAAATCACTAAGCAATTTTTTGTTGTCGAAACAATACGCATCATTTTCTGAAACACAACCTATATAATGACCGTCCTTTTTAACGGGCACATGGGAATAGGTTAGCTGATTAAAAACGGTTTGCACATCTTTTATCTTCGCCGAAATGTCAAAGGGTTCAATATCGTTGATGATATAATTCAGGGTTTCCATTGCAATTTATTTTTAACGCAAATTACTTAAAATAAAGGTTCGGTTAGCGCTGTAAGGTTTGTATTTTTGTTAATTCTAACACAAAGAGATGACAAAATTAAGCGTAAACATAAATAAAATCGCCACGTTGCGCAACGCAAGAGGCGGCAACGTGCCTGATTTGTTGCGGGTTGCAAAAGATGTGGAAAAATTCGGCGCTCAGGGAATTACAATCCATCCAAGGCCAGACGAACGCCACATTCGGTATCAAGATGCGTACGATTTAAAATCAATTGTTTCCACCGAATACAATATTGAGGGAAACCCGATGGACAATTTCACAAGGATGGTTTTGGAAATAAAACCAACCCAGGTAACCTTGGTCCCAGATACTGTTGATGCAATCACTTCCAACGCAGGCTGGGATACCGTGAAGTACAGAGATTACTTAAAGGAGATAATTTCAGAATTTAAACGAAATGGAATCCGCACTTCCATATTTGTAGATCCAACCTTAAAAATGATTGAAGGCGCCGCTGAAACCGGAACCGACAGAATAGAACTTTACACCGAAGAATTTGCAAAGCAATATTCCTTGGGCAACAAAGAAGCCATAAAGCCATATACAGATTGTGCGATTCTCGCAAATAAGTTGAACTTGGGCATTAATGCGGGACATGATCTCTCTTTGGATAACATCAAGTTCTTTAAGGAAAACATCCCGAATCTTTTGGAAGTGAGCATTGGACATGCCCTTATTTGTGAAGCACTTTATGATGGATTGGAAAATGTTATTTCAGAATATTTAAAAAAACTTAAATGATGACGCTACACTCTCAAATACTAGGCTCCGGCAAACCCTTCGTAATCCTCCATGGCTTTCTTGGCATGAGTGATAACTGGAAAACTCTTGGTGGCCGTTGGGCCAATGAAGGCTATGAAGTGCATCTTTTGGACCAACGCAATCACGGACGTAGTTTTCACAGCGATGAATTTTCGTATGAAATAATGGCCGAAGATTTGAAAAATTATTGCGAAGAACACGGTTTAAAGGAAATAATTCTGCTCGGTCATTCGATGGGTGGAAAAGTGGCGATGCAGTTTGCAGTAACCTATCCCGAAATGGTTTCGAAGTTGATAGTTGCAGATATTGGGCCAAAGGCCTATCCATCACACCATCAAGATATTTTGAAAGCGCTTTCGTCATTGAATTTTTCACAAATAAAATCACGCGGCGAGGCTGAGGATGTCCTTTCAGAATATATAAAAGACAAGGGTACAAGGCTTTTTCTTCTTAAAAATTTATACCGCAAAAATAAAAACGAACTGGCGCTTCGCATAAATCTACCCGTACTTTCAGAAAAAATTGAAGAAGTTGGTGTTGCGCTTGCCAAAGATGCTGTTTTTAAAGGCGACACACTTTTTTTAGGAGGGGAGAAAAGTGGCTATATAGAACCGATGGACGAGATTTTGATTAAAAAGCATTTTCCAAGGGCAAGGATCGTTACAATATCAAAGGCTGGGCATTGGCTCCACGCAGAAAATCCTGATGAATTTTATGAAGCCTGCATTAAATTTTTGGATTGACGTTAAATGTTTTTTAGTTATAATCACTATTAACCTTTTAAAAATAAAATAAAAGAGACTAAATTGTTATGAATTTTTTATAATATTGTAAGAATATTTCTTATGCACGCATAAGAAATTTATGATACATAATTCCTAACTTTTTTAATCCTCAGAATTAACTTTAAAGAAATAAACAATTATGAAGAAATTAATACTACTTGCCGTTTTTGCTCTCGCAAGCGCGGTTACTTATGCGGGCGGCTACCGGGTAAGTTTGCAAGGAAACAAGTCCTTAGCTATGGGCCACACGGGGGTTGCTGTTATAAACAGTAGCGAACTTGTGTTTTTTAATCCGGCTGGATTGGTCTATTTGGAAGATAAATTTAACGTAACTGCAGGTATGCATGGAGTGTTTTCAAACATTGCCTACCAAGATGCAGAAACTGGAGCTAATGCCCGGACAGACAGCCCGATGGGAACGCCGCTTTATTTTTATGCATCATACAAAGCCACAGATTGGTTGGCTTTTGGTCTTGGTGTTTACACTCCTTACGGAAGCTCTGTGGAATATGAAGACGATTGGGCAGGATCGCACCTTGTGAACAATATTGATTTACAGGCAATCTATATACAGCCAACAGTTTCCTTCAAAATTAACGATAAGTTGAGTTTTGGTGGTGGGCCAATTTATGTTACTGGTTCTGTAAACTTTAACAGAAACCTAAACCGTACTCTTACCGATCTTGAAGGAAACCGTGCCAATGTAACCATTGATGCTTCGGGCGTAAGTAGCTGGGGCTGGGTAGCGAGCGCAATGTTCAACCCAACCGATAATCTCCATATAGGGGCAACCTATCGTTCAGAAATAATTTTGGACGCTGAAGATGGCGATGCAGACTTTGAAAATGTACCGAACTCGCCTTTAACTCCATTTGCAGACACAACTTTTAATGCATCTTTACCCATGCCTGCTGAAATGACTGTTGGTATGTCTTATGATTTTTGTGAAAGTTGGACCGTAGCATTTGATTTTAACCGTACTTTTTGGAATGTTTATAATTCCTTGGATATAGATTTTAAAGCTGAAGACATTCCAGATTCAAAAAATGCACGTAATTATAAGAACTCCTCTATCTATCGTTTTGGGGTTCAATACGATGCTACCAAAATGTTTACATTGAGAGCTGGTTATTATTTTGACGAATCTCCTGTTCGTGAAGGCTATTTCGCACCTGAAACACCCCGTAACGATAGCAATAACTTTACAGCCGGTCTTACGGTAAATATTGGCGAGCATCTTCAAATAGACGCATCTTTCCTTTATTCACACTTTAAGGAGGTTGATGCATCCTACAATTATTACTTTGAGAATGGTGTAGCAGTTCCTTTTAGCGGAACCTACAAAACCAATGCTTTTGTTCCGGGATTGGGACTAACATATAAACTATAATTGATAAAAATCTTAAAGATGAAAAATATACTTAAATATACATTCGCACTTTTGGCTATTGGTTTTGTAAGCTGCGAACCCGAATTTGATAGCCCTGTAACCGATGACGGTTTTTATACTAGTGGAACGGCAAATCTTTCAAAATACGTTTCTGTCGGTAACTCTTTGACTGCAGGATATGCTGATGGCGCTTTGTACATTACGGGCCAAAAAAACAGTTACCCGAATATTATGGCGCAACAATTTGCCTTTGCGGGCGGGGGAGAATTCTACCAACCTTTGATGAATGATAATATTGGTGGTTTATTACTGGGCGGCGCACAAATTGCTGAAAACAGATTAGTGCTTGCGGTTGATGCAAATGGCAATCCTGGACCGGTTCGTTTGGAAGGAACTCCCACTACTGATGTTTCAAATAAATTAAGTGGATCTTTTAACAATATGGGTGTTCCCGGCGCAAAGAGTTTTCATTTAGTTGCTCCAGGTTATGGTAATGTAGCTGGCGTGCCAACTGGTGCGGCCAACCCTTATTTTGCGCGTTTTGCAAGTAGCGAAAGCGCAACCGTAATTGGCGATGCCGCTGCACAGAATCCAACCTTTTTCAGCCTTTGGATAGGTAATAATGACATTTTAAGTTATGCAACCTCAGGGGGTGTTGGAGTTGACCAAACTGGAAATTTAGATCCTTCAACCTATGGGTCTAATGACATTACAGATCCGAATGTATTTGCTTCGGTTTATAGCCAAATGGTGGATGCCTTGACCGCCGGTGGAGCCAAAGGAGTATTGATAAATATTCCAGAGGTAACTTCCATCCCATTTTTTACAACAGTTCCGTTTGCACCTTTAAGTCCTCTAAATCCTGATTTTGGTCCGCAAATACCAGCCTTGAATGCGCAATACGCCTTGTTGAACCAAGCTTTTGCATATTTGGGCGTGCCTGAAAGATCTATTCAATTTTCAATGTCAGGGCCAAGTGCAGTTGTTGTTCAAGATGAATCGCTTGTGGATATTTCAGCACAACTTACCCAAGTATTGATAGGCGGAGGGTTAGATGTACCTACTGCAACAATTTTTGGTTTGCAATATGGACAGGCAAGACAAGCAACTTCTTCGGACTTGTTGGTACTTACAAGTTCATCTGTTATCGGGACTTTAAATAGTGATAGACTTGCACAATTAATTGCGATGGGCGTTCCCCAAGAACAGGCTGCTCAACTCTCTGTCAATGGCATAACTTATCCAATGCAGGACCAATGGGTGTTGATTCCCGCCGAACAGCAATCCATTTCCACAGCTGCTGCGTCCTACAATGCGACTATTGAAACGCTTGCGGGTGCAAAAGGATTGGCTTTCGTTGATGCAAGGGCTGCTTTGGCAAGAGTCGCAAATGGTGGCATTGCTTATGATGGTGGCGTGCTCACCTCACAATTTGTAACAGGCGGGGCGTTTTCTTTGGACGGTGTTCACCCGACGCCAAGAGGATATGCTTACACGGCAAATCTTATAATTAGAGCAATCAACGAAACTTATGATGCAACCATTCCTACGGTACACATCGGCAACTATGCAACCGTTACGCTTGCAAACAATTAATTTTTAGAGATTAAATTTGGAAAGAGCCACTCTCATTTTTGAGGGCGGCTCTTTTATTATATTTACTTAAAGCTTATCTAATTTTTTATTAATGCTTCCCTTATGAAACTAATAATCAAATTGCTTCTTACGGCCTTAGCTGTTGTTATTTTAGCAAAAATCCTTCCCGGTGTGGCCGTTGAAAGCTATGGCTCCGCAATAATTGTCGCTATTGTCATTGCTTTGTTGCGATTTCTTGTTAAGCCAATATTGGTCATTTTAACCCTGCCGATAACCATTGTCACATTTGGACTTTTCCTTCTTATAATCAACGCGATTATTATCTTAATGGCAGGTTATTTTGTAGATGATTTTGAAGTGGTTTCAATATGGTGGGCGCTACTTTTTAGTCTATTGCTTTCCCTTTTCCAATCCATACTATTTTCACTTTTACCGGAAGATAAATAATTGACTGAATAACAGTATGCAAATGTTTGTTGGGTTTTGCAAAAAACCGTAATTTTGCATCCCGAAATTCAGAAGAGAAAAAATGAACATTACAAAAAAAGACATTGATAAACTGAATGCTGTCCTTACAGTTGAGGTTTCAAAGGAAGACTATTCAGGCAACGTTGAAAAAGTGCTGAATAATTACAGAAAAACAGCAAATATTCCAGGCTTCAGAAAAGGTCATATCCCGATGGGAATGGTAAAAAAACAATACGGAAAAGCCGTTTTGGTAGAAGAAGTAAACAAACTTTTGCAGGAAGCGCTTCACAAATTTCTTACCGAAGAAAAGTTGGATATTCTTGGAAATCCGCTTCCGAAGAACGAATCTGAAATAAATTGGGATGCCGATGATTATTCGTTTGAATTTGAATTGGGCCTTGCTCCAGAATTCAACGTTAACGTAAAAGGAAAGGAAGTGCTGCAATATAAAATTGTTGCGGACGATGAAATGCTGAACAATCAAGTAAAGACAATCCGCAAGCAATACGGAAAATTGATTTCGAAAAAAGAGGTTGAAAAAGGGGATGAAATCACCGGAACTTTTACTTCAACTGAAAAAGAAATCGAAAAGAAAACCACCCTTTCTACCGAGGAGATTGCCGGAAAAGAGCAGTTAAAAAGTTTAATTGGTTCCAAAGTAGGCGATACCGTTACCTTAAAAACAAAAGGCATGTTTGCCGACGACCATGACAACCAAAAATATTTGGGCGTAACACACGATGATGCACACGGTTTGGATATTGAGGTTTCCTTCAAAATTGAAGAAGTGAACAAACGTGAAATGGCTGAATTGAACCAAGAGTTGTTTGACAAATTGTTTGGCGAGGCGAAGGTTACTTCGGAAAAAGAATTGAAAGAAAAAATAAAAGAGGACGCAGAAGGACAATTTGCACAGCAAAGCGACCAAAAACTTCTGAATGACGTTGTTGATTCATTAATCGAGAATACAAAATTTGATCTTCCAAAGGAATTTTTGCAGCGATGGATCGCTATGAGTGGCGAAAAGAGACTTTCCGAAGAAGATGCAAAGGCCGAATACGAAAGAAGCGAAAAAGGACTTCGTTATCAATTGATTGAAGGAAAACTTCGTGCAGACAACAAACTTCAAGTTACTTTTGAGGAACTGAAAGACTATTCGAAAAATATGATAAAAGCGCAAATGGCGCAGTTTGGGCAGACCAATCCTACAGACGAAGAATTGGAATCGATAACGGCACGTATTCTTTCAAATAGAGAAGAAGTAGAGCGTTTGAGCGAACAATTGAACACATCAAAATTGCTGAACTTTTTTAAGGAAAATGCAAAATTGAAGACTAAGGAAGTTACTTACGACAAATTCATTAAGGAAGCCTACGCATAATTCAGCGAAGAAATACTTATCTTTAGGCGTTGAATTATTTAAATTTAACGCCTTTTTAATTTCTTGCGAAGGCAGGGAAATCAAATAATCTTTATTATTTAAAAAATAGGAATAGAATATTTATGGACTACAGTAACGAATTTAGAAACTTTGCTATAAAAGATCAAGGCATAAACGATATGTATTATGACAAAATCATAAGCAGTATGTATCCAGTGGACTTGACACCAAATATTATTGAAGAGCGTCAAATGAACGCAGTGGCGATGGACGTTTTTTCGCGTTTAATGATGGATCGCATTATTTTTCTCGGTACGGGGATCAATGACCAAGTGGCAAACATTGTACAGGCCCAATTATTGTTTTTGGCAAGCACCGATGCCTCACGCGATATCCAAATTTATATCAACTCGCCCGGTGGGAGCGTTTATGCGGGCCTGGGAATCTATGATACCATGCAATTCATCAAGCCAGACGTGGCAACCATTTGCACCGGAATGGCGGCCTCCATGGCGGCCGTACTTCTATGCGCAGGCGAAAAGGGGAAGCGAAGCGGTTTAACGCACTCCCGAGTTATGATTCACCAACCGTTGGGCGGGGCGCAGGGACAAGCGAGCGATATTGAAATTACCGCCCGCGAAATAATCACCTTAAAAGAAGAGCTTTATAAGATAATAGCAAACCACTCTGGCCAAACTTATGAAAAAGTTTATGAGGACAGCGATCGCGATTATTGGATGAAAGCCGATAAAGCTTTGGAATACGGAATGATTGATGAAATATTGACAAGAAGCTAAAAAAACATTTTTTTGAAAAAAAATAATATGTCGAAAGAAGATTTAGAATGTTCCTTTTGTGGCCGTAAAAAGTCTGAAACCAATTTGCTCATTGCAGGTTTGGACGCCCACATCTGCGACCGTTGTATTGAACAGGCCCACGGGATTGTGGTTGAAGAGGCGTTGCATTCCGGAAGCACAGACATCTCCAAGGATTTAATGCTGAAAAAACCGAAGCTTATCAATGCCTTTTTGGATGAATATGTTATAGGGCAGGAACATACAAAAAAAGTAATGTCGGTTGCTGTTTATAATCACTACAAACGATTGCTACAGCCAAAGAGCGATGACGATATTGAAATACAAAAAAGTAATATTATCATTGTCGGGCAAACCGGAACAGGGAAAACCTTGATTGCAAAAACCATTGCCCGAATGTTGAACGTACCCTTGGCCATTGTTGATGCTACGGTTTTAACCGAGGCAGGTTACGTGGGCGAGGATGTGGAAAGCATTTTAACCCGTTTGCTCCAAGCTGCAGATTACAACCTGGAAAAAGCTGAAAACGGAATCGTCTTCATTGATGAAATAGATAAGATTGCACGAAAAAGCGACAATCCCTCAATTACTCGCGATGTTAGTGGTGAAGGGGTTCAGCAAGCTTTGTTGAAACTGTTGGAAGGAACAACAGTGAATGTTCCGCCAAAAGGAGGCCGAAAGCATCCAGACCAAAAATTCATTGAGGTGAATACGGAGAATATACTTTTCATTGCCGGAGGAGCCTTTGATGGTATTGAACGGCACATTTCAAAAAGATTGAATATGCAGGCGGTTGGCTTTTCAGCTTCGGTAAAGGAAAATCAAATGGAAAAGGACAATATGCTGCGCTACATTATTCCGAAGGATTTGAAGGATTTTGGATTGATTCCTGAAATAATAGGTCGTTTGCCGGTGCTTACTTATATGAATCCATTGGATAAGGAGACGCTTCGTGCCATTCTTACCGAACCCAAAAACGCCATTATAAAACAGTACAAGAAATTGTTTGAAATGGACGGAATTGATTTTGTTATTACGGAAGAAGCTTTGGATTTTATTGTTGGCCAAGCTATTGAATACAAACTTGGCGCGCGTGGGCTCCGCTCGCTTTGCGAAGCTGTTTTAACAGATGCAATGTACGATTTGCCCGGAACCGATGAAACAAAACTTCGCGTTACAAAAGAATATGTTGAAGAGAAGCTCAGTAAATCAACTATAAAAAAACTGAAGGCTGTTTCGTAAAATATCATGCAGTTTTACAAAAAGAAAAACCTCGGAAAGTTCCGAGGTTTTTTATGTTGTATTAATGCGGTCCCTAGGGAGTGGCGAGCAAAGTTTTATTCTTGCTATAAAGAATTTTATTCTGCATTTGCTCTTTTTTACTTTTCAAATTGTAACCAGCTACTTCAACTTCATTTTTATTTACCGCTTGTGTTGTTGAACAAGAAGAAAATAAAACCGCGAAAGCTAAAAAACACATTATAAAAAAAACTTGTTTCATATTGAAATACTAATGATTTGATGGGTCAAAAGTACATTGGAAGTAAAGCGCCCACAAAAGTTTTAGTTGAACTTGCCAGTAAACTCGTTGAAATACATCCTTTGAAAAAAACAGTCGATAAAGCGTTCAAAATGCCCGATTTACAACACTATGCAACGTCCAAAAAATTGATAAAAACCTGCTAAACGGAGCTGTTTAGGTTCAAAAGTTCTTCCAAATAATCACGGCTATTGGAAAGTCGCGGAACCTTATGCTGTCCGCCAAGTTTATTTTTTTCCTTTAACCAATCATAGAAAAGTCGCTCTCGGGCGTGGTGGATCTTTGGTGCGTTTAAAGTAGTATTGTTAAAGCGCTTGGCTTCATAATCACTGTTAACTTCCTGCAAAGCGGAATCCAAAAGTTGGGTAAAAGACTTTAAATCCTTCGGCGGCGATTTAAACTCGATGATCCACTCATGGGCTCCTTTTTCCTTGCCGTTCATAAAAATTGGGGCGGCGGTATAATCCACAATTTCTGCATTGGTAAGCTTAGAAACCTTGCGCAGTGCTGTTTCGGCGTTTTCAATAATCAATTCTTCTCCAAAAACATTTATATGATGTTTTGTTCGTCCGGTCACTTTTATCCGGTACGGATCTGTCGAGGTAAAGCGAACGGTGTCGCCAATTTTATAGCGCCAAAGTCCCGCATTTGTAGTAATTACAATGGCGTAATTTTTACCTTCTTCCACCTCGCTTAAAGGAATTACCTTTTCATCAGTAGTGCCGTAGGTGTCCATCGGGATAAATTCATAAAATATTCCGTAGTCAAGCATCAATAGCAACTCCTTGTTTTCGTTTCTGTCTTGGATTGCAAAAAAACCTTCAGAGGCATTATAAATTTCATAATACCTAAAATCACTCTTGGGAAGCAGTTTATTGTACTGGTCAATGTAAGGGTCAAAATTTACGCCCCCGTGAAAATAAACTTCCAAGTTTGGCCAAACTTCAAAAAGGTTGTTTTTTTCTGTGGTTTCAATTACTTGATTCAGCAAGACCAGCATCCACGAAGGCACTCCCGCAAGGCTGGTTACATTTTCCTTAATGGTTTCATTTACAATGGCCTGCATTTTTGTTTCCCAATCGCTCATTAATGAAACCTCGTTGCTTGGCGTACTGCTGAACTCTGCCCAAAAAGGCATATTGTCAATCAAGATTGCCGAAAGATCGCCGAATACAGTTCCATTTTCTTGGTATAGTTGCTTGCTGCCCCCAAGTCGAAGGCTTTTTCCCAAAAATAATTGTGCATTTGGGTTGTTGTTGAGGTACATGCACAGCAAATCCTTACTCGCTGCGTAGTGGCAATTTTCCAACGAATCGCTGGTTACGGGAATAAATTTGCTTTTGGAGTTTGTAGTGCCACTGGATTTTGCGAACCATTTTATGGGCGTGGGCCAAAAAATATTGCTTTCGCCCTTGCGCGCGCGTTCAATTCGCGCCTCGTTTTCTTCGTAAGTGGTTATGGGAATGCGATCTGCAAAATCCCGATAGGTCTTTATGGAGGAAAAATCATATTCTCGTCCTATTTCGGTGTTTTTCGCTTTTTGCAATAAATTGAGGAGCAGTTCTTCCTGAACTTCAATGGGATACTTCAAAAAAAGGTCTATTTGATGAAATCTTTTTTTAAGAAACCAAGAAGCAATGGAATTTACAATGGGGATTGGCATGTTTTTCTGCTATCTTTATGCTATAAAAATAACGATTTTATAATTACGATTTCAGCTTTTTTGAAGTGATGTTTCCACAGGGTTTCTTCAGAAAAATCATCGCCTAAATATTTTTGAATAAATGAATTACGAAGGAGTGTTGACAAAAATGCAGACTGAAAATGGGTCGCCCATTCAGTACTATTTAGTTTTTGAAAACGATTTTTTGCACATGAACCAGTTGATGGATAAAAAAGTTTCCATCAGCTTCCTGCACTATCAATGCCTAAATTGCGGGCTTCAAAAGAAAATTTACCGCCAAGGATTTTGTTATGATTGCTTTTACGAAATACCCCAGGCCGCAGATTGGATAATGAACCCGGAATTAAGCAAAGCGCATTTAGGAATCGAAGATCGTGATTTGGCTTATGAAGAAAAAGTACAGATACAGCCACACGTTGTTTATCTCGCCAATAGCAGTAGCGTAAAAGTTGGTGTTACGCGCAAGAGCCAAATTCCCACCCGCTGGATTGATCAAGGCGCACATGAGGCAATTGAAATTGTGGAAGTACCAAACCGTTATTTGGCGGGAATTACTGAAGTAGCACTCAAAGACCACGTGAGCGATAAAACCAATTGGCGGGCCATGCTTAAAAACGATATTCAAGATGAAAATTTGGTAGAATGGCGCAATAAGTTAAAACAGTTTATTCCAGCCGAAGCTGCTGAATATTATTTAGAGAACAATGCTGAAACCAATCTACAATTCCCGGTTTTGAAATATCCCGAAAAACCAAAATCGCTCAACCTTGAAAAAACACCTTTTTATGAAGGAATTTTAAAGGGAATAAAGGGGCAATATCTTATTTTTGACGACGACACCGTGTTCAATATTCGAGGAAACGAAGGATACGTTGTTTCAATAGTAATAAATTAAAGCAAGGGAATTCCATCCAACCACAAACAAATATATATCTGTCCTTAGGAAGCAACATGGGCAACCGTTTTGAAAATCTTCAAAGAGCGGTTGATGGCGTGTTTGAGAAAATTGGTTCCATCGTAAAAATATCTTCCGTTTATGAAACTCCTGCAATGGGTTTTGAAGGTGATCCATTTTTAAATTGTGCCGTTTGGATACAAACTGATTTTAAGCCTTCAAAAATCCTAAAAGTAGCTTTAGAAATTGAAAAAGCATTGGGGCGGGAACGAAATACTTCCAAAACATACACTTCCCGGCCGATTGACATCGATATTATTTTTATAGACGATTTAATTATTGAATCGAAGAAACTTACCGTTCCCCATCCAGAAATGGAGAAACGAAAATTTGTATTACAGCCCTTAGCAGAATTGAATTCAAGCTTTATTCACCCTATTTCGCAAAAAAGTATAATTAAACTTTTGGCTGAAACCGAAGACATAAGTATTCTTGAAAAACAATCCAAATGGCTCAATAACCCGATGAGGGATTTTAATATTTCACAGTATAATTACATTGCCATCGAAGGAAATATCGGGGCTGGGAAAACAAGCCTGGCCTCGAAAATCGCAAATGATTTTAATGCAAAATTGATTCTTGAAAGGTTTAAAGACAACCCATTTCTTCCTAAATTTTATGAGGATGCCGCGCGTTATGCCTTTCCGTTGGAAATGTCTTTTCTGGCAGACCGCTACCAACAATTGGTAGATGACATAACTCAGTTTGATTTATTTAAAGAATCTGTCATTGCAGATTATGACGTGAACAAATCCTTGATTTTTGCAAGTATCACCTTACCGGAAGAAGAATATGCACTATATAAAAAGTTGTTTCAGGTAATGCATAAAGACGTCCCCAAACCCGATATGTATATTTACTTATACCAAAATACCGAAAGGCTTCTGGAGAACATCAAAAAACGGGGACGCAAATATGAGCAGAGTATAGAAGCTTCTTATCTTAAAAAATTAAATAAGGGTTATTTGGAATTTATTAAAAACCAACATTCAGAAAACATTAAAATCATCGATATTTCAGATATGGATTTCCTGAAAAATCGGGCAGATTATTTAAAGATTTTAAAGGAAATAGTTTCCTAAAAAGTAGCAGTAGCACGTTGTAGTTGACAGCCTTTATACTGCATACAGAAAACTGCAACAGCCTACTAAATTTGCTTACCTTTGCAAAAAATGATAAATGAGCACACAAGACAATTACGATAGCGGAAGAGGTTCCAAAAAGCCCGGAAAAAATGCACGAAAGAAAAGTATGGCTCGCGGAAATGCTCCATTAAAGTCAGACGTCTTCAACAGAAAAACAGGCCGCCAACAAGATCCAGCGAAACCAAAGTTGAAGTTTGATAAAGCCGGAAAAGAAATTGGCCGTCGCGAAAAACCCGTACAAGTAGTGAAGAAAAGCAGTCCTGAAGATGGAATTAGACTTAACAAATACATTGCAAACAGTGGTGTGTGCTCCCGTCGCGAAGCAGATACCTATATTGCCACAGGTTTGGTTACCGTAAACGGAAAGATCATTAATGAAATGGGCTATAAAGTCCAATTGACTGATGATATACGTTTTGATGGCCGTCGTTTAAACCCCGAGCCAAATACTTACGTTTTGCTAAACAAACCCAAAGGTTTTTCAACCACGGACAGTAATACCAAGGGAATGACAGTGATGGATCTAGTTGCAAACGCTACCACTGCAAAAATAAAGCCTTTCGGCCGTTTGGGTAGAAATGCAACAGGACTTTTACTTTTCACAAATGATGATGAATTTGTGCAAAAATTCTCAAAAAAGGGAATTTCGCGTTTGTTTCATATTGAACTGGACAAAAACCTAAAAGCTGATCACCTAAAAAAAATAAAGGATGGCTTCAATATTGACGGAAAGGAAATCTCCGTTGAGGAAATAAGCTACGTAGATAATTCACCAAAAAATGAAGTAGGTTTAAAAATAAAACATACTGGAAACAGTATTATCAGAACCATATTTGGACATCTAGGTTATGATGTTGTGCGGGTAGATTGTGTAACCCTTGGCCCTTTAACAAAAAAGGATTTACCACGCGGTCGCTGGAGAACACTTACCGAAAAGGAACTCAGTATGTTCAGCATGATATAGCTGAAAGTGAAAAATCTTCTGGTTTTATAAATTATTGAATTTTTTTTGGCACATTTGTATTGAAAAAATAAATAAACAGTATTTTAAAATGGTTGGTTTTTGAGAAATTTCAAAAACATAGATTCTAAATGAACAACACATTTTTACTTCTAGGTGCTGTATTGCAGCAAGTTACGGGCACAAGTTCCACTATAAACGCCCTGCCTATTCGCATTTAAACTTCAAGTTAATTTTTTGTTATACCCCTTAATTTTTGGGGAATATGCAACAAGAATTTTTAATTTACACCATTCAACGAAAACAAAAGGATGAACACCAAATACATAGATTTAATTAACCAAACGTACTATTTTCCACAGGAAGAATTCCGCTTGGGCGATAACGGGTTGGAATTTCACGGCATAGACTTGATGGCGTTAGTAGAACAATATGGTGCACCGCTAAAGTTTACTTATCTTCCTAAAATTTCGGAAAATATAAATTTGGCAAAAAAGTGGTTTGCAGATGCCATTGAAAAGAACAACTATAAGGGCAGCTATAACTATTGCTACTGTACAAAAAGCTCGCATTTTAAACACGTTTTGAATGAAGCCCTAAAAAATGACATCCATATAGAAACCTCTTCGGCTTTTGATATCGATATTGTTGAAAGCTTAAAGAAAACAGGAAAAGTAACAGACAAAACCTATGTAATCTGCAACGGTTTCAAGCGTGAAAGATATATTGAAAACATAGCCCGGCTAATCAACAACGGTCACGAAAATTGTATCCCAATTATTGATAATTACGAAGAAATTGAACTCCTTTCAGACAATATTGAAGGCCATTTTAATGTAGGTATCCGTATCGCTTCCGAAGAAGAGCCAAAGTTTGAATTCTATACATCCAGATTGGGCATCGGGTACAAAAATATAATCCCTTTTTACGAAGAGCAGATAAAAAACAACGAGCGCGTAGATTTAAAAATGCTGCATTTCTTCATAAATACTGGAATTCGCGACACAGCTTATTACTGGAACGAATTGGTGAAATGTTTAAAGGTTTATGTCCGCCTAAAAAAAATCTGTCCGTCCTTGGACAGTCTTAATATTGGCGGTGGTTTCCCCATTAAAAACTCTTTGGCGTTTGAGTATGACTATCAATATATGATAGACGAAATCTTGAACCAAATAAACATAACTTGTGCAGAAGCTGAAATGCCGGTTCCGAATATTTTTACGGAATTTGGAAGCTTTACCGTAGGCGAAAGTGGCGGCGCCATTTATGAAGTCCTCTACCAAAAACAGCAGAACGACCGTGAAAAGTGGAATATGATCAATTCTTCGTTCATCACTACCCTCCCAGATACATGGGCCATCAGCAAGCGCTTTATCATGCTTGCCATAAACCGTTGGAACGATGAATATGAAAGAGTGCTCTTGGGCGGTTTGACCTGCGACAGCGATGATTATTATAACAGTGAGCAGAACATGGCGGCCATCTATCTGCCAAAATTCAGAAAAGAAAAACCTCTGTATATTGGCTTTTTCAACACAGGAGCATACCAAGAGACCATTGGCGGTTTCGGGGGCTTGCAGCACTGCTTGATCCCTTCGCCAAAACATATTTTGATAGACAGAGACAAAAACAACAAAATAACAACCAAACTTTTTTCAGAACAACAAACAAGCGAGCAATTGCTAAACATTTTAGGTTATGAGCACTAAGACGTACGCAGGAATCCCGCAAAAATATGCGGCCCTGGAAACATCAAAAATTGTATTGATCCCAGTTCCTTACGATGGAACCAGCACGTGGCAAAAAGGAGCAGATAAGGGCCCCGAGGCCTTTTTGGATGCTTCCGAAAATATGGAACTTTATGACATTGAAACCCAAACAGAAGTTTACAAACAAGGGGTTTTCCTCGCAGATGCAATTACGGAAAACTCATCACCTGAAGCTATGGTTTCAGAAGTACACAAAATCACTAAAGATTATATAAAGCGAAACAAATTCGTAACCATTTTTGGTGGCGAGCACAGCATTTCCATAGGAACCATACGCGCCTTCAACGAATGTTTCGACAATCTTACAGTACTGCATATAGATGCCCACGCCGATCTAAGAAGGGAATACCAAGGAACAAAGTGCAACCACGCCTGTGCCGTTTATGAAGCTAACCAGACCACAAACCTAGTACAAGTAGGCATCCGCAGTATGGATGTGGCAGAAACTCGCGAGATGGACGAAGAAAAAGTATTCTTTGCCCATGACATGGCAAAAGACGAATATTGGATGGACAAAGTAGTAGAAGCTCTTGGCGACAATGTTTTCATCACCTTCGATCTTGATGCCTTTGACCCTTCAATCCTTCCATCAACCGGAACCCCGGAACCGGGTGGGCTTTTTTGGTATGAAACCCTTGATTTCCTCAAACAAGTTTTTGAAGAAAGAAACGTGGTAGGTTTTGACATTGTTGAGCTTTGCCCAAATGAAAACGAAAAAGCCTCAGACTTCGTAGCCGCAAAACTTTACTACAAAATGTTGACCTATAAATTTGCAGGAACTGACGAAGAAGACGAATACGAAAGCAATTTTAACGAAACCAAAAAAGGCGTTTCAAAATTTAATACAGAAGAAGATGAGTACTAACAATGGCCCAATTTCCCAATTTATTGAAAAATATTATCTGCACTTCAATGCCGCCGCCCTTGTAGATGCCGCGAAAGGATACGAAGCGCAACTGGCAAACGGTTCAAAAATGCTAGTTTCCCTTGCCGGTGCCATGAGCACCGCTGAATTGGGAAAGATTTTTGCCGAAATGATCCGCCAGGACAAGGTACATATCATTTCCTGTACAGGAGCCAATCTTGAAGAAGACATCATGAATCTTGTGGCGCACAGCCATTACAAACGTGTCCCAAATTACCGCGATCTTACCCCGCAAGATGAGTGGGACCTGCTTGAAAAAGGAATGAACCGTGTAACCGATACCTGTATTCCTGAAGAAGAAGCCTTCCGAAGAATCCAAAAGCACATTGTAAAACTTTGGAAAGAAGCCGAAGCAAAGGGCGAACGTTACCTTCCGCACGAATATATGTACAAGTTGCTTTTGAGCGGCGCAATGGAAGAACATTATGAAATAGACCTAAAAGACTCCTGGATGTACGCTGCAGCAGAAAAAAACATACCAATAGTTTGCCCAGGCTGGGAAGATAGCACTATGGGAAACATATTCGCCAGCTACGTTTTGAAAGGCGAGTTGAAAGCTTCTACAATGAAAAGCGGAATAGAATATATGGCCTTTCTTGCAGATTGGTACACCGATAATTCAGAAAAAGGCATCGGGTTCTTCCAGATTGGCGGCGGAATAGCCGGAGATTTCCCAATATGTGTTGTACCCATGCTCTACCAGGATATGGAAAGAACAAACACCCCTTTTTGGAGCTATTTCTGCCAAATAAGTGATTCCACTACAAGTTTCGGAAGCTATTCCGGTGCCGTTCCAAACGAAAAGATTACTTGGGGAAAACTCGATATAGACACCCCAAAATTTATTATAGAAAGTGATGCAACCATCGTTGCACCTCTGATTTTTGCGTACCTTTTAGGAATGTAATCCGAACAATGTACAACAAACACAATAATGCAAAAAACAAACGGCGAATAACAAACACCACAAATGGAAAGCCAAAAGATTGAAAATATAGAACTGAAATTTTTAACACTAAAAGATTATGAAGCGTTAAAAGAAGCTACCATTCAATCTTATGGAGGACTTCCGAATAGCTATTGGAAGATAAACGAAATTGGAAACCTAATAGACATTTTCCCAGAAGGACAAGTAGTGATTATGGCCGATGGTGAAATTGCTGGTTGCGCACTTTCTATTATTGTAGATTTTGATGAAATCGAAGATCAACATACCTATAAAGATATAACAGATGACCCTACCTTTAGGATTCACGACCCAGAAGGCGATGTACTTTATGGAATAGATGTATTCATCCGTCCAGATTTTCGAGGCTTGCGTTTGGGAAGAAGATTATATGATTACAGAAAAGAACTCTGCGAAAACTTAAACCTAAAAAGTATCGTTTTCGGCGGTAGGATGCCAAATTACCATTTGCACGCAGAGAAACTTTCCCCAAAACAGTATATAGAAAAAGTAAAGCGCAAGCAGATTGACGATCCCGTACTGAACTTCCAGATTTCAAACGACTTTCACCCAGTACGTGTTCTAAAGGGATATTTGGAAGGCGATAAGGCCTCCGGAGAATTTGCGGTATTGATGGAATGGGACAATATCTATTACACCAAGCCTGAAAAAAAACCAAAACCTTCTGCAGTAAAGAGCATAGTGCGTCTCGGGTTGATTCAATGGCAAATGCGAACCTATTCCGGAATGGAAGAATTGATGCACCAAGCAGAATATTTTATAGACAGCGTTGCTGGGTACCGCTGCGACTTTGCTATGTTTCCTGAGTTTTTTAACGCCCCGCTTATGGCAGAATACAACCATATGAGCGAACCGGACGCCATTCGTGAATTGGCAAAATATACCAAAGAGATTACCGAAAAACTTTCCCAACTTTCCATATCCTATAATATCAATATTATAACCGGAAGTATGCCCGAAATGGTCCGAGGCAAACTCTACAACGTAGGCTATCTTTGCCGTCGCGACGGAAGCGTGGAACGTTACGAAAAAATTCACGTTACACCTGATGAAGAGCGCGTTTGGGGTATGGTTAACGGGAATTCCCTAAAAACCTTTGATACCGACTGTGGAAAGATTGGCGTACTTATCTGTTACGATTCCGAATTCCCTGAACTTTCCAGACTTCTTTCCGATGAAGGAATGGATATACTCTTCGTTCCTTTTCTAACAGATACCCAAAACGGTTATTCACGCGTACGTCTTTGTGCACAGGCAAGAGCTGTGGAGAATGAATGCTATGTCGCCATTGCCGGAAGCGTTGGCAATCTTCCGAAGGTCCACAATATGGACATTCAATATGCCCAAAGCGCTGTGTTCACTCCCTGCGATTTCTCCTTTCCAAATAATGGGATAAAAGCCGAAGCAACCCCAAACACAGAAATGATCTTG
>JAGQYY010000017.1:3438-9139 GCA_020435825.1 Aequorivita sp. | reverse complement strand
GGCAGATGTAGATATAGATTTGCTTCGCGAGTTGCACACTTTCGGTGCTGTACGCAATTTAAAGGATAGAAGAAAGGATTTTTATAGGTTGGAAAGAGTAAAAAAATAATTTTTTTTTAAATAACGTAAACCTATCAGGCTTTCAATGTCCGATAGGCTTTGTTTTTTAATAAAACTTCCCAAACCGCAAAGCCAATAACCATAATATATTCTAAAGCCACCAACCAAATTTTTTCATCAAAAGCATCTTTTCCGTAAGCAGAATAGCTTAGCACTACCATAAAACTCCATACTATCGGAAATTTATACTTTGTGAAAACCGAGAGCAAAAGCGGCGTAGCAACGTACCACGGATGCACGGTGGTTGAAAGCAAAAAGTAAAATGAAACAGCAAAAAGCATTGCAGTTATCAATTGTTGCGGTGTTTTATTTTTCCTGAATAAAGCAATGGCCATAACAAAAAGAAGCACCAAAACGGGAAGGATTTTTCCAATGGTTCCAATAATATTCCATCCCACAATTTCAAACCCAATCCAACGGATTATATAATAAACACTTGCGTTAAATTCAAAATCCTGGAACCAAAGCGCGAGGGTAGCAGAAAAATTCTGAATAAATTCTGAAGAAAGAAAAGGTAAAAATGAAATGAAAACCGTAATTCCGATTATGGTATAAAATTTCAGTAAAGTTGTCAACCTGAGCTTGTTGAAGGGCTTTTTAATTTCTGGGGTATCACTTCTAAATTGAAAATACCTCAAAAACAGTGGCAAAAACAACAACGGAATCAACTTAACAGAAACAGAAATTCCAATTAAAACGGCTGCCCATAACCATTTCCCTTTAAAAAGAAGATAAAGCGCCCAAACAAAAAAGAAAAGCATTACGCCTTCAAAATGGAGGTTTCCGGAAAGCTCGATGATAATAAAAGGATTTAAAAAATACCAGAATATATTTTTAATTGGAAGGTTCAGTTTCTCCAAAAGTTTCTTTCCAAAGTAAAGAATACCAACATCGGCCATAATAATCAGCACCCGAAGAACAACCACTGAGCCCAAAATACTTTTTCCAGTAAATAGGGCAGCAATGGCAAAAAATAATTGGTTAATGGGCGGATAATTGCTGGAATGGCTTGCATTCAGCGCACCCATTCCTTCAATTAACGCTTTCGATTGCACAACTGAAATACCTAAAGCGGCTGAAGAATCTGGAGTGAATAAATATGGACTAAAGCCTTGCAAAAGCAGTCGCCCATCCCACAGAAAGCGATAAAAATCCTGAGAAAGGTTCGGGATTGCCAAAATAAAAGTAAGTCTTGAAACAATTCCCAAACTCGCTAATAACCAAAAATTAAGCTTAAGCTTTTCGATTAAAATATAGGCTATAAAAAAAAGAGCAGCATAAAGCGACATTAATTTTATAAAATCACTTCGCTCCAAACCATAACCAAAATTGATATAAAGTACAATAGAAGCTATTGCAAATAGTAGCGGAATTTTATATTGTTTAATGAAATTCAAAAGCAACTATTAAAGCATTACATCAAAAATCTACAATAGGCAATCTAAAATCTTTAATAAATTTAATCCTGCCATTCAGCAATAAAGAGATTGGTGTCGCGGGTGCCGCCATTATTTCTATTTGAAGAAAAAGCCAATTTTTTTCCATCGTTTGAAAATACCGGAAAGGCATCAAAGGTTTCTCCGTGGGTTACGCGCTCCAGATTTTTTCCATCAATATCTATCATATACAGATTAAACGGAAAGCCGCGCGCTGCTTCAAAATTACTGGAGAACAAAATCTTTTTTCCAGAAGGATGGAAGAACGGTGCCCAATTGGCGTTGCCCAAATGCGTTAATTGGCGAAGCTCGCTGCCATCTGCATTGCAGATAAAAAGTTCCATTTCGGTGGGCTGTACCAAACCTTGGGCAAGTAAATCTTTGTATTCCTTAATTTCTGTTTCGGTCTTTGGGCGGGAGGCACGGAAAATCAATTTTGAACCATCGGGTGAAAAGAAGGCACCTCCGTCGTAGCCCAATTCATCAGTAATCTGTTTCACATTTTTCCCGTCAATATCCATCGTGTACAGTTCCAGATCGCCACTGCGCATGGAGGTAAAAACAATTTTATCCCCTTTGGGCGAAACGGTTGCCTCGGCATCGTAACCCGGTTCGTTAGTGAGTTGGGCAGTTATTTTTCCTTCTAGATCCGCAACGAAAATATCAAAGCTGTCATACACTGGCCAAACGTATTTTCCATCTTTTTTTACGGGTACTTCGGGACAGTTATCATCATTTAAATGGGTGCTTCCATAAAGAATGTGTTTACCGTCGGGTAGAAAGTAGCTGCAAGTAGTTCTACCTTTTCCGGTACTCACCATTGGGGGTTGCTTATCTTTAAAAGTTTCGTCAACATTCATCAAAAACATTTGGTCACAGTTTACGCCCCAATTTTTATTGTTGCTTTGAAAAATGAGCTTGCTATCGTCAAAACTCCAATAGGCTTCGGCATTGTCGCCACCAAAAGTTACCTGGCGAATATTTTTGAAATGCTTTTCTTCGGGATATATTAAGGTGTCCTGGGTTTGCTCGTCAAGAACAAATGAAGCTTTAGTTTCGGTTTGCGGGGCAGTTAATTTTTCGTCTTTTTTCTGATTGTTATTACAACTTATGAGAAGGGGAATAAATATAAAAGTGTATAGAAATTTCATTATTAATGTATTTTTGTGCAAAAGTAATGATATGCGAACAATTTTAGTGTTATTTCTGGCAACGCTTGTATTTTCTTGTAAGGAAACTACAGTAAAGAAAGCCGTAACTATGAAGGAAGATGTTTCCGTTTTGGCCAACGATAGTTTAAACGGAAGAAAAACGGGATCTGAAGGCGAAAAGAAAGCCGCAAAATACATTGCGAAAAGATTTGAAGATTTAGGGTTGCAAGCCAAAGGAACCGAAGGATATTTTCAAAAATTTACTTACAAGGCTAGTAAAAATCCGCATCAAGAGGCGGAGTTTACTTCCGAAGAAAATGACCCTTCGACAGGGATCGGTGCAGAAACCGGTGAAAATGTAATAGCGTATTTAGATAACAAAGCACAAAACACGGTTGTTATCGGCGCGCATTACGATCATTTGGGCATGGGCGGCGAAAGCTCACTATATCGTGAAGGTGAAGCAATACACAACGGTGCGGACGATAATGCGAGCGGCGTGGCCATGATGCTGCATTTGGCAGATTCGCTTCGCTTCGACTCCACTCAGCGACCCAAAAACAACAATTATCTTTTCATCGCTTTTTCTGGGGAAGAAGAAGGGTTGCTGGGCTCAAATTACTTTGTGAAAAATCCTACTATTGATACCAAAAAGGTTACCTATATGATCAATATGGATATGGTAGGAAGACTGAATGCTAAAAACACGTTGGCGGTTTACGGAGTGGGAACTTCGCCTATCTTAAAACAAACCGTAAACGCAAATGCGGGTAATTTAAACATTGCCGAAAACGAAAGTGGTGTTGGTCCAAGCGACCATACGTCATTTTATTTGGCAGACATTCCCGTGTTGCATTTCTTCACGGGACAGCACGAGGATTACCATAAACCGAGTGACGATACCGAAAAAGTGAATTTTACAGGAATGGAAATCATTTCAAACTACATCTTTAGCATTATTAAGGATCTGGATTCGCAGAAAAAGCTTCCATTCAGAAAAACCAAAAATGAAAGCGAAGTGGTGCCTGATTTTAAAGTGACTTTGGGCGTTGTGCCCGATTATCTTTTCAGCGGAAAAGGAATGCGTATTGATGGTGTGAGTGAAGATAAACCCGCCCAAAAAGCTGGACTTCAAAAAGGTGATGTGGTCGTGAAAATGGGAGAATATAAAGTAGTCGATATGATGAGCTATATGAAGAGCCTTTCAAAATTTGAAAAAGGACAGACTGCAAATGTCACTGTTGAAAGGGATGGAGAATTGAAAGAAGTTGAGGTTACTTTTTAAAAATCACACCATCATACTCCCACAAATACCCAAACTTATAATTGCGTAAACTACTGCGATTATAAATAAAATTTTAGCAGCTTTTTTCTTGTCATTCGCAAATAAAACGGCACCAATTATTCCCAAAATAATAGAGGGAAGTATCATAATGGCTACAATGATGATGACTAAACCTGTTAGGTCACCTACTTCTAAAAAAATCATATTGTTTCTGCTTTAAGTTTTTCCAAGTATTCCTTTTTATCATCCCGATAGAATAGATTCATTGTTTCAAAGGGGATGATTTTATAATCCTTGTCAACTATATGTACACAGGATTTTTTAATACTACGGACGTCAAAATTATAGGCATCAATAAACTGCATAATTATTACTCTGAAAAGGTTATCGTAGCCCAATTCCGGCGCATCAATATTTGGCAAACAGCACAGAATTGACTTGAGATTTTCCTGCGCACATTCCACCGAATTTCCCGTGCTAAAAAGCTCGATCATTTTTCCTTTTAGTATTTCATCCTGTTCGTAAACAATGGTGTTTTTACTATTATCAAGCAAATCCTGTGGGTTTATGTAACGCGTCAACGGGAAAACTTCATCGCCCAATTTCAGTGCATAGCCCATCACCAGGGCATCGGGATTGCAAGGAACGGGCAGTAAATCTTCAGCATTAAAAACATCGGTCTGTTCCAAGATTTTTCTTCTTGCTTCCGTTAGTGTAATTCTATCGGTTTCGGTATTGAAATCCTCCAATCTACCTGCAATTTGTGTAGGTTGAAACGTTACGCCACGAACGCACTTTTGTTTTAGGGCAAAGTCGATAATTTTCCCCATTTCACCATCGTTCAATCCTTTTTGAAGCGTTACGACCAGCGTTGTGGAAAGATTTACCTCGTTTAAATTAGCAAGTGCTTGCTGCCTAATTTTACTTAAATCTGCCCCGCGAAGGGTTTGCAAAACTGAATCTTCAAAGGAATCGAACTGCAAATATATTTCAAAATCGGGCGCATACGTTTTCAGTTTTTCAACAAAATCTTTTTCTTTTGCAATCCTGATTCCGTTTGTGTTTAGCATTACATGCTTTATGGGAAGCGTTTTGGCATAATCCAAAATCTCAAAAAACTGCGGGTGGATGGTAGGCTCGCCACCACTTATTTGCACTACGTCCGGCTCTTTTTCATTCCGAACTACGGCGTCCATCATTTTTTTTATTTCATCCAAAGTACGGTGTCTGCCATAAGTAGGCGATGACCCTGCATAACAAGTAGGACAGGTGAGGTTGCAGCGATCGGTGACTTCCACGATCGTCAAGCACGAATGCTGTTCGTGGTCTGGGCACAAGCCGCAATCATAAGGGCAGCCGTAATGCGTTTTGGTGTTGAACGTATATGGCATTTCCGAGGGTTTGTTGTAGTTGCGAATGTTTTTGTAATATTCGGCATCGTCTGCAATCAAGACTTTGCTGCTGCCGTGTTCTGGGCAGCGTTTCAGCATAAAAACGTTGTTCTCCTCAAAAACTATTTTGGCGTCAATTCGCTTTAGGCATTCTGGGCAGAGGCTTAATGTGAAATCGTAGTATGTGTATTTTCTAACGGGCATCGAAGGGTTTTAAGTTTAAAGTTCAAAGTTTTAAGTTTGCTGACTTGTTTTTATTATGAAAAAAATTGTTTTGTAATAATAGATTAAACAAACAATACACAGTATTTGCACGCT
>JAGQYY010000017.1:0-3338 GCA_020435825.1 Aequorivita sp. | reverse complement strand
GGTTTTAAGAATTCAATAAAAAAGCGAAAACTGAAATAGGCAATCATAAACCATTGGAACAATTCGCCGCTTTTTAAAATTTTCTTCTTTTGAATTAGCTTCAACACTATTGTTAAAAGTACCAAAAAAATGAGTTCGTACAACGCGATTGGATGCCGAAGCAGGCCATCGCCCAAATCCATTCCGAAGATTGAAGCAGTCTCTTTTCCGTAAGTGAACTCATTGGTGCCCGAAAGAAAACAGCCAATGCGGCCGATAAATATTCCAAGAATGATGGGAAAAGTGAACAAATCACCGGATGAACGTTTTTCGCCGATTATTTTTTTTGTGATCTCTACACCTAAAAGTCCGCCGAAAAGTCCGCCCATAATTGATTTTGCGTTCAGTAGTTCAATCCAGGTATTTTCAGAAAAGTTTATAAAAGGATATTCCAAAAAACCAATAATCCGTGAACCGACCAATGCCCCTAAGGTTGCGCCGATAATAATAGAAAGACGGTTGTTTGAGGAAATTTCATCGGTGCTTCTCTTCCTAAGAAAAACGTAGTAACGAAAGCCAACGATAAAAGCGAGATATTCCAAGATTAGATGAACATTCACTTTTATTCCGAAGAGAATGGGCTCAAAAGGGATTTCCAAATTTTGATTGTTTGGATATAAATGTAATCAATTTAAAAAAATAAAAAACCTCACAAATCTTTAAGACTTGTGAGGTTTATATCTATTTAATCGCTTAGTGGGAATTACATCATCCCGGGCATTCCACCGCCCATACCTGCTGGCATTCCGCCACCGGCATTTTCTTCTTTTATGTCAACCAAAGCACATTCGGTGGTCAAGATCATTCCGGCAACCGAAGCAGCGTTTTCAAGCGCAATACGCGTTACTTTCTTTGGATCGATAATACCAGCTTTGAGCATATCGACATATTTTTCGGTTTTGGCATCGTACCCGAAGTTTTTCTTGCCTTCCATTACCTTGTTGATTACTACCGAGCCTTCGCCACCTGCATTTTCAACAATGGTACGTAGTGGAGATTCAATGGCACGGGCCACGATTTGCACCCCAGTTGTTTCATCTAAAGTATCCGTGGTTAGTTTTTTCAAACTTTCAATAGCGCGAACAAGGGCTACGCCACCTCCGGCAACAATACCTTCCTCAACAGCCGCACGTGTTGCGTGAAGCGCATCATCCACTCGGTCTTTTTTCTCCTTCATCTCTACTTCAGAAGCAGCGCCCACGTAAAGAACAGCAACTCCGCCAGCCAATTTGGCCAAACGTTCCTGCAATTTTTCCTTGTCATAATCGCTGGTGGTAGATTCTATCTGAGATTTTATTTGGTTTACACGACCTTTAATATCGCTCTTGTTACCTGCACCATTTACAATTGTAGTGTTGTCTTTATCAATTGTGATTGTTTCCGCGGAACCCAACATATCAATAGTTGCGTTTTCCAAAGTGAAACCGCGCTCTTCAGCAATAACGGTTCCTCCGGTCAATACTGCAATGTCTTCAAGCATTGCTTTTCTTCTGTCACCAAAACCAGGTGCTTTTACAGCGGCAATTTTTAACGAACCACGAAGTTTGTTTACTACCAATGTAGCCAATGCTTCGCCATCAACATCTTCTGCAATAATCAATAAAGATTTTCCCTGTTGTGCCACTGGCTCAAGGATAGGAAGTAAATCCTTCATTGAAGAAATTTTCTTATCGTAAAGCAAAATCATTGGGTTTTCCAATTCAGTTTGCATTTTTTCGGTATCGGTCACGAAATAGGGTGAAAGGTAACCACGATCAAACTGCATCCCTTCAACTACATCTACGTACGTTTCGGTTCCTTTGGCTTCTTCAACGGTGATAACACCTTCTTTTCCAACCTTTCCGAATGCTTTGGCAATCAATTCGCCAATTACATCATCGTTGTTTGCTGAAATGGAAGCTACTTGCTTTATCATTTCGGAAGAATTGCCAACCTTAGTAGCTTGTTTTTCAAGATTGCTAACGATGGCTTCCACAGCTTTGTCAATCCCGCGTTTCAAATCCATTGGGTTAGCACCGGCAGCCACGTTTTTAAGACCTTCTTTTACAATTGCCTGTGCAAGAACGGTAGCAGTTGTAGTTCCGTCACCTGCAAGATCATTGGTTTTTGAGGCTACTTCTTTCACCATCTGTGCACCCATATTTTCAAGGGCGTCTTCCAGTTCAATTTCTTTTGCGACGGTAACACCATCCTTTGTCACTTGTGGTGCACCAAAACTTTTGCTAATGATAACATTTCTACCTTTTGGTCCAAGAGTTACTTTTACTGCATTTGCCAATGCGTCAACGCCGCGCTTAATGCTGTCGCGGGCTTCTACATCAAATTTTATATCTTTTGCCATTTTTTTAAATACTTTGTGCTTTTGGCTGTTTGCCCTAAGCATTGGTTAAACTAATTTTTTGAACTTATTTTGAAATGTTATATGATTGCAAGAATATCATCCTCTCGCATGATGAGGTAATCTTTGCCATCAAATTTCAATTCGCTGCCTGAATATTTTCCATAAAGAACAGTGTCGCCAACCTTTACGGTCATTTTGTGGTCTTCTTTGCCTTTACCAACAGCTACTACTTTACCTTGTTGTGGTTTTTCCTTTGCAGAATCGGGAATGTAAATCCCGGATGCAGTCTTAGTCTCAGCTTCTTGCGGTTGCACCAAAACGCGATCTGCAAGTGGTTGAATTTTTAATGCCATTTCAATTTTATTTTTTAGTTGCCTGCCTGCCGGCTGGCGGGTTAAACTTGAATTTAAATGTTTGATTGCTAATTGGCAGAAACTGTGCCACTGCCCATAAACTGACACATTACAAAACAAAAATGCCAGCTTGTCAGAAGCTGGCATTTTTAGATATTTTAAAAGGAAGTTATTCTGCTGGATCAGTTGTAGTTGGGGCAGGAGTTTCTGTGGTTGGAACCGCAGGAATTGCACTTTCGTCAAATGTTTTTGACTGCACAGTGTTGCCACCCATTATAAAAACGTTTGAAAATAAAATCAACGCCAGCATAATGGTTGCAAGGGTCCAAGTACTTTTATCAAGAAAGTCACTTGTTTTCTGCACGCCGCCAATCTGTGCGCCACCGCCACCACCAAACGATGATGAAAGTCCGCCGCCTTTTGGGTTTTGTACCATTATAACTACGACCAACAAAAAGGCCACTATCATTATTAAAACTAAAAATATTGTAAACGTACTCATGATTGTTCTGAATTAATCAATTTTTCTATTGCCCGAATTTGGTCTGCAAAGAAACCACTTTTTTCGGGATTTTTCAAAATTAAAATTTTATATGCTTGAATTG
>JAGQYY010000179.1 GCA_020435825.1 Aequorivita sp. | reverse complement strand
TGAACTGATTAGGTTCTCTTCTACTTCATCTCCATTCAATAAAGAAGATTTTGAAAAGAAATCTGATCCGGAATTGATCAATGAACTTTTTGATACCGTTTATAAACATTATCAGGAAAAGATTGCCCGCAATGCGGAAGCTGTATATCCTGTTATTAAAGATGTTTACGAAAAAGAAGGCAACCGCTATGAAAGAATTGCAGTCCCTTTTACTGATGGTGTAAAAACATTGAGCGTTGTTACCAACTTAAAAGAAGCATATGATACACATGGCAAACAATTGGTAACCGATTTTGAAAAGAACATTACGTTGGCTATTATTGATGAAACATGGAAAGATCATCTCCGCCAAATGGATGAGTTAAAACAATCTGTTCAAAATGCTACCTATGAACAAAAAGATCCGTTATTGATCTATAAATTTGAAGCATTTGAACTCTTCAAAAAAATGTTGGACAAGGTAAACAAAGAAGTATTATCATTCTTATTTAAGGGTGAATTGCCAAGCCAAAGTCCACAACAGGTATCACAGGCCAGAGAGAAAAAACCTGAGAAAGTACAGGCTACCAAAGAAGAGT
>JAGQYY010000178.1 GCA_020435825.1 Aequorivita sp. | reverse complement strand
CCGATCCTGAATTGATTTTGGAAAAGTGGGATAAGCTAGTAGATTTAGTGGTAGACGGTGGCTATGGCGATAATGAGCCTTCCACCATTATAGACCTTTCCGAAGACGAACCATTAATTATTAGAGAAGGAAAAGGAAGCTTGGAAATATTCTAATAAAAAAGCCCAACATTAGTTGGGCTTTTTAACTATTTATGTGAGAAATGATTTTTAGTTGCCAGCAGCTTCTAAGTTTTTCATTTCTTTTTCAATCATATCATAGAATTGGTCAATCTTAGGCATTACCACAATTCTTGTACGGCGGTTTCTCGCTCTGTTTTCGGCAGTGTCGTTTGCAACCAAAGGTACGTAATCGGCACGTCCGGCAGCAATCAATTGCGCAGGGTTAACATTCAGCTCCTGAAGAACTCTCACAACGGATGTGGAACGTTTCACACTCAAATCCCAGTTGTCCAATAAAGGTGGCTTGCTGTAAGGTACATTATCTGTATGGCCTTCAACCATGGCTTCAAAATCAGGTTTACTGTTGATTACCTTGGCTACTTTGGCCAATACTTCTTTGGCTTTGTCTGTTACTACG
>JAGQYY010000177.1 GCA_020435825.1 Aequorivita sp. | reverse complement strand
GCCAACACAGTAATTCTTACTGTTACTGACAATGCCGGAAATTCAAGCACCTGTACCTCTACCGTTACCGTTCAGGACGTTACTGCGCCGGAAATTGTTTGTGTAGGCGGTGTTGCAACTATTACAGAATCTGAGGACTTTGAGGGCGCTACGATTCCGACAGGATGGACAACGGTAATTGAGTCTGGAAGCCAGGACTGGACCTTTGGAAGTGGCGATATGCCAACCGGCGGTGATTTCCCGACCAACGCGGCGATCTTTGATGATGATGCTGCGGGAACTGGTCCGGCAAACATGGCAAGACTTTTATCTCCTGTTTACGACCTTTCAAGCGGTAGCAACGTACAGCTTTCCTTTGACTATGCCCTTCAGGACTTCATCGGATTCGGGACTTTTGAAGCAGAGGTATGGGACGGCTCTGCGTGGCAACAGATATTGTTTGTTGATGACACGGACGTGAACCCGACAAATACGGGCGATATAGATGTTTCTGCCTATGCAAACGCGGCGTTCCAGGTTCGTTTCACCTATGATGACGAAGATGGTGGCTGGAACTGGGGAGCAGGTGTTGACAACTTCCT
>JAGQYY010000176.1 GCA_020435825.1 Aequorivita sp. | reverse complement strand
TTTTAAATGCCATGAGTTATATTTTCAATATTTATAGCTCAAATATAATATATTTTTTAGTTATATAAAGCTTTTTTATAGCTCAAATTAGTTTTTAGGGTATAGTTAGGGAGAATAAACCTGTGAGTTCTACATAACCCTTCAACAAGCTCAGGACAGGCTTGGGCTTCCTTCCCTTCGTCTATGCTCAGGATATTCCGAAATTTCAGGACTCGCAACAAGAGTGGAAAAATAAAAAGAGCCACTCTGTTGAGTAGCTCTTTTAATTTTTGCTCCCCCTCTTGGGCTCGAACCAAGGACCCTCTGATTAACAGTCAGATGCTCTAACCGACTGAGCTAAGGAGGAATTTCATTTTCTAAAATGGTGTGCAAATATAATTGTTTTTCCATTTACTGCAAACTGTAATGATTATTTTTTTGCGTTAATTTTTATACTTCAAAATTTGAATTGAACCTTGTTATAATTGATAAAATTGTACTTTTGCCATTCAACTTTGTAATAGTAATTGATATTTGATGGACATGTTTTCATTCCTCAATGCCGTACATACTGATTTTGTAGAAGAATTATACAATAAATAC
>JAGQYY010000175.1 GCA_020435825.1 Aequorivita sp. | reverse complement strand
TGATGATAAAGCAGCTGAAGAAATCGCAAAACGTTCCAGAGGAACTCCAAGAATTGCAAATCGTTTATTAAGAAGAACACGAGACTTTGCAGATTTTGAAAATATGAAAACTATAAATTTAAAGATCGCAAGAACTGCTTTAGCTGCTTTAGAAGTAGATGATTTTGGTCTTGACGAAATGGATAAAGCAATTATTTTAACAATTATTGAGAAGTTCAAAGGCGGTCCAGTTGGATTAGGGACTTTAGCGGTTTCTGTAAACGAAGATCCCGGAACATTAGAAGAAGTTTACGAACCATTTTTAATTCAGCAAGGATTTATACAAAGAACACCTCGGGGTAGGGAAGCTACTGATTTGGCTTATGTTAGATTTAATAAAACTAAAAATAAAACTGAAACTCAAAATAATTTATTCGAATAAGAGAAATTAATGGTAAAGGTTAATCAAGTTAAAATCGGTGATAATTTGCCGCTCGTGTTAATTGCAGGCCCATGTGTTGTTGAAAATAGAGAAATAACATTATCAACCGCAGAAAGAATTATTGAGCTTACTAATAAATTAAATGTTCCTTTTATATTTAAATCG
>JAGQYY010000174.1 GCA_020435825.1 Aequorivita sp. | reverse complement strand
TCAGACAATATCAAGAAGGAGGAGCTCTACCTGTTTGGGAACTAGCTGGAAATGAAACCGGATGCATGATTGGTTACCATGCTGTCCCAGTAATTGTTGACCATGCCGCTAAGGGAGGAAACCACGAATTTGACAGGAAAAAAGCATTGGAGGCCATGATTCACTCAGCTGAAATGGATCATTTGGGTCAGCCCGCTTTCAGAGAAAAAGGCTATATCGCTGCAGGAGATGAAGCCGAATCTGTCTCCAAAACCTTGGAATATGCCTATGACGACTGGTGCATTGCGGAATTTGCTGATGGAAACAAGGAAATCTATAACAAGTATATTGAAAGAGCCCAATACTACAAGAACCTCTTTAATCCCGAAACAGGATTCATGCAATCGAAAATGAATGGGGCTTTTGCACCAAATTTTGATCCTTCAGAAGTGAATTTCAATTTTACTGAAGCCAATTCCTGGCAATATTCCATGTTCGTTCCACAAGATATTGAAGGGATGATTGAACTCTATGGCGGACCAGACAAATTTGAAAAGAAATTAGACGAATTGTTCTCCACCAAAATGGAACTTTCGGGCCGACACCA
>JAGQYY010000173.1 GCA_020435825.1 Aequorivita sp. | reverse complement strand
TTGTTCGCCGTCCATTCCATCTTTTCCGTCTTCGGGAGAACAGGCTGTCATTATTGCCAAAAAGGCAATCATTAAAAATTTAAGAGTTGTCTTCATAAGAAATTAATTTAAGTGTTTAAATGTTTTGGATGTTTAATTAGGAATATTGTAATGGTTAGCCACTGCGTCGTAGTCGTTGATGTCCACTCCGGCCTGTTCCAGTTCTTCATAAATAGCTTCCTTGGCTGATTTTCCTCCTTTTTTGTTTGGCCTATTTCCGGCGCTTCCTTCTATGATTACAAATCTGAAATTCGAACCGCCATCATCATTTGATGCAAGTAATAGTTTATTTAGTTGGATACTGAAAATATGCATTTCAAGACCTCCATAATTATAAGGAAGTGAAAGCCATCTATTATTTATAGCACTTAAGTAACCCAGAACTACACCATTATCTAAAATATCCTGTGTTATTTCGGGTATTATAAAATCTGTTATTCCCGCTATATAAGCTTTATTTTCAAAAAGAACAGTTATCACATTGGCATTACCGTCTTGCCCATTTTGCCCAGCCTCGCCCTGTATACCTTGTTCGCCGTCCATTCCATC
>JAGQYY010000172.1 GCA_020435825.1 Aequorivita sp. | reverse complement strand
TTTTAAGGCTAACTTGTCCACCTGTTGATTCAAAGACAGATTTAATAAACCACCTTTATTCAATATGCTTTTAATCAACAGGGGAGTGGTCATCTTAGACACTCTGTTTTTCCACTAAATTTTTCGAATGTCTACTTAAATCCATTTCACAATGGGTTTCTTTGGTTGCGTGTGATCTTAAGAAGATGTTTGGATGAATGATAACGGTCTTGTATAACCGTCAGTTACGGGATTAAAGATAATGATTTTCGGTTTAGCACTGATGTTAGCAATTCCGAGTGGATTCGGACGTAGTCGAATCCGCCGTAATTGCGGTTATACATTGTTGTGTGCAGTACTTTTTCTTTCATTTGTTATTATTTGTTCAGCCCTAGAAACTTTCTCGGCAAAACTTTCTGTTTCAAATTCAAAATATTTCTGTTGAATCTTGTTAAGAGTTTTATCTGACAAAATCCAATTTATTAATTCTTCCGAGTTTTCTTTTTGGTCGTGAAATCCGCTGATTTTTTTTCTATCAAAAAGTGTTATTTGTTCGTCAACTATAAATTCCGCTAAATGCTTTATTCCAGCTTTTGATTCCGATTGAGTCCAG
>JAGQYY010000171.1 GCA_020435825.1 Aequorivita sp. | reverse complement strand
ACCAATATTTTTGATAGTCCGGTTTCGGTAAATATTTTACCTAGTTCTTTGGGGGTGGTCTCAATATCTACAGCAACAATTTCAGTCCGCGGAATCATGACCTCCCGTGCTTTCACTTCTGAAAATTCGAGCGCATTCTGAAAGATTTGTATTTCGGTATCCAACTCGTCCAACTCTTCATAACTTTCCATCTGTTCGGTAATATAATTTCCCAACTCTACCTTACTGAAACTTAACTGTACTGCGTCTCCTTCGGTTTTGAAAAATATTTTTAAAACCAAATCTGAAATCCAAATAATAAATTCAGAAATGACCGAAAATAAGAGATAAAAAAGATACGCAGGAAGTGCAAAAATTTTCACCAACTGGTTCGCGTAAATCTGAAAAAAAACTTTGGGTAAAAATTCTGCCGTAAGCAAAATGACCAGTGTTGAAATTAACGTTTGCACCAATAAGCCCGCAATGCCTTCTAAAGGGATAAGACGCATTAAAACGGCTCCCATAAAAAACCCATACACCACTAAGGCAATATTGTTACCCACCAGCATGGTAGCAATAAACTTTGAAGGACGTTTAGTGATTTTTTTAAGAAT
>JAGQYY010000170.1 GCA_020435825.1 Aequorivita sp. | reverse complement strand
ATGACGGAAAAAGCTTCAAAAGAAAAAAATAATTATCTGAAGGCTCTTGGAGCCGAGGTTGTGATTCAGCCGATTGCTGCGAAATACGGGGAACCGGATCATTATGTATATGTTGCTGAAAGGCTCTCTAAGGAAATTCCGAATTCATTGTTCCTCTATCAATATATAAATCCTGCTAATCCGGAAGCTCATTATAAAACTACAGGTCCGGAGATCTGGAATGATACGGACGGAAAGGTCACACATTTTTTTGCAGGTGTAGGTACAGGCGGTACGATCAGCGGAACGGGAAAATATTTAAAGGAAAAAAATCCAAATGTAAAAGTTATAGGTGCTGATCCATACGGATCAATTTTTAAAGTAATAAAAGAAACCGGTGTAGCTCCCGAACCTATTCCCTACCTTATAGAAGGTATCGGACAGGACATTATGGTTGAGAATGTTATGTTTGAATACATTGATGAGATCATCAATGTTAATGATAAGGATTCTGTGGATATGTGTCTGAAGCTCGCAAAAGAAGAAGGTATCTTTGCCGGCGGTTCAACAGGCACAATTGCTTTTGCCGCATTGGAAGTTGCAAAGACTCTCGGTGAAAATG
>JAGQYY010000016.1 GCA_020435825.1 Aequorivita sp. | reverse complement strand
TGAAAGCCTTTACATTCGGTACATTTATCTGCTACAATAAAATATATCTCATCGCTAACAGGTTCTTGGGGTTCGTTCGCATTTACTTTTTTTCCGTTTGGAAGCACAACTTCTCCGTCTAGGTCTGTTCCATCAGCATAACGCCAATCATCCGCACCCTCATAGATTGCTGTATTTGGACATTCAGGCTCGCAAGCTCCACAGTTTATACATTCATCCGTTATAATAATTGCCATAGCTTCTACTTTTTCTAACTTTGCGCAAATTTAAACCCTATTCGGGTAACTCCAAAATAAGTATGCAATTAAAACAAAGAATTAACGCTTTTGCCCACTTAGGTGAATTCCTGAGGAAAATCGATACTTCGTCTTCGTTCAGTAGCCAAGAAGAAATAAATATTGAAAATGTATTTAGAAAAGCCGAAGCAGAAAACGGATGGTTTACTCTGGATAATATAAAATTTTCGCTAAAAACATGGGCAGATGCACTTTCCGAAGAAAATTTGCACCAATGGGTTTCAAACTATAAACTTGAAAATACAACAGCTGATGCCCTGGTAAACGAAAGAAAAACCATTGCAGTCATTATGGCTGGAAATATTCCGCTCGTAGGTTTTCACGACTTTATCTCGGTATTGATTACTGGCAACAAAATTCTTGCGAAACTATCTTCAAATGATAAAACCTTACTTCCTTTTCTAGCAAACCATTTAATTGCCATTGAACCTGATTTCGAAAATTATATTGCGTTTACAGAGGGAAAGCTTAAAGATTTTGATGCGGTAATCGCCACTGGGAGCAATAATACTGCACGTTATTTTGATTATTATTTTGGAAAATATCCAAACATCATCCGTAAAAACAGAAACTCTGTTGCGGTTTTGGGCGGAAAGGAAACCGAAACAGATCTAAAGCTGCTGGCCGATGATATTTTTACATATTTCGGCCTTGGTTGCCGCAATGTTTCAAAAATTTATGTCCCAGAAAATTACAATTTTGAGAAGTTTTTCAACGCAATGTTCAGTTGGAAAGAAATAATCCATAACCACAAATACATAAACAATTACGATTATAATAAAGCAGTCTATTTAATGGATGGTTTCCCATTATTGGATAACGAATTTATGTTATTGAAAGAAGACGCAGGCTTCTCCTCTCCTATTTCGGTAGTTTTCTATGAAAAGTACAGTTCTCTGGAAACCTTAAAAAAAGAATTGAACTCGCAATCTGAAAATATTCAATGCGTGGTCTCAACAACAGGCATTCCGAATGAATTTTCTTTCGGAAAAGCACAAAACCCAAAATTATGGGATTATGCAGACGGTATGGATACGGTTGATTTTTTGTTGAAACTTCATTGATAAAATAATCATAATTCATACATATTTAATAGCATAATTCACATCTTTGTACTATAAATTTTCATAAAATGAAAAAACACAATTTTAGTGCAGGGCCCTGCATTTTGCCACAATCTGTATTGCAAAAATCTGCCGAGGCAGTTTTAAATTTCAACAACTCAGGCCTTTCCTTGATAGAAATTTCCCACCGTAGCAAAGATTTTGTAGAGGTGATGGACAATGCCCGTAATCTTGCTTTAGAGCATTTGGGGCTTCAAAATAAAGGCTACCATGCCTTATACCTTCAAGGTGGTGCAAGTCTGGAATTTTTGATGGTCGCCTATAATCTTTTGGAGAAAAAAGCGGCATATCTAAACACGGGAACTTGGAGCGACAAAGCCATCAAGGAAGCTAAGTTATTGGGCGAAGTTGTGGAAGTAGCAACTTCAAAAAGTGATAATTTCAACTTTGTTCCAAAAAATTACAGCATTCCGGAAGATGCAGATTATTTCCACTGCACCAGCAACAATACTATTTTTGGAACGCAAATACGCACTTTTCCCGAAACCAAAATCCCGATGATCTGCGACATGAGCAGTGATATTTTTTCGCGCCAGCTTGACTTTTCAAAATTCAGTTTGATTTATGCCGGGGCACAGAAAAATATGGGTCCAGCGGGAACAACTTTGGTTGTGGTGAAAGAAGATATTCTAGGAAAAGTTTCCCGCGCCATTCCTTCAATGTTAAACTACAAAGTACATATTGACAAGGAAAGTATGTTCAACACCCCGGCGGTATTTTCGGTGTACGTATCTTTGCTGACACTAGAATGGTTAAAGGATTTGGGCGGTATTTCAGCAATCGAAAAAGTAAACAATCAAAAAGCTGAACTCCTTTACAATGAAATTGACAGAAACCCACTATTTGAAGGTTTTGTGGCCAATATAGAAGATCGCTCAAAAATGAACGCTACCTTCAATTTAAATAATGATGAATTGAAGGCTACTTTTGACGACCATTTAAAACAAGCCGGAATCAATGGCCTAAATGGACATCGCAGTGTTGGCGGTTACCGCGCTTCTATGTATAATGCACTGCCATTGGAAAGCGTACAGGTTTTAGTGGATGTAATGCAAGCAGTTGAAAAAGGAGCATAAGTAAGTGAAGTAATAACACAGAATTTTATTAAATGAAAATATTAGCAAACGACGGAATTTCGCAAAGTGGTATAGAAGCATTACAAGATGCAGGTTTTGAAGTATTGACAGTACACGTAGCGCAGGAGCAACTTCAAAAATATATCAACGAACATAAAATTGAAGTGCTTTTAGTGAGAAGTGCTACGAAAGTACGGAAAGATATTATTGACAATTGCCCAACCCTAAAAATCATTGGCCGAGGAGGTGTGGGTATGGATAATATAGACGTGGATCATGCTCGCAAAAAGGAAATCGAGGTAATAAATACTCCAGCGGCATCGTCAGAATCAGTAGCGGAATTGGTATTTGCCCATTTGTTTGGCGGTGTGCGTTTTTTACATGATTCTAACAGAAATATGCCTTTGGAAGGAGATACTAGATTTAAGGAATTAAAGAAAAATTATGGAGCTGGCCGTGAACTACGAGGAAAAACATTAGGGGTTATTGGTTTTGGGAGAATAGGCCGCCAAGTTGCAAAAATTGCTTTAGGTTGCGGTATGAAGGTAATCGCCAGCGATCAACAAGTGGGAGAAGCAGACATTACACTTGATTTTTACGATGGACAAAAAATTACTTTAAAAATAAAAACAGCACCAATAGATGAATTAATAAAGCAAAGTGATTTTATAAGCCTCCACGTGCCTTCACAATCTGGGTATTTGATTGGCAAGGATGAAATTTCAAAAATGAAAGATGGTGTGGGTATTATTAACGCTGCCCGTGGAGGAATACTTGATGAAAATGCACTTTTGGAGGCCATTGAGGATGGAAAGGTATCTTTTGCGGCACTTGACGTTTTTGAAAACGAACCCACCCCTTCCATAAAAGTATTAATGCACGATAAAATTTCTCTAACGCCCCATATTGGTGCAGCTACAAATGAGGCACAAGATAGAATCGGAGTAGAGCTGGCAAATCAAATCATCTCGATTTTAGTAAAATAGAGTGTTTTTTATTCATATAAAGCGCTATCGTGTTATTATATCCATTTTATAAATAGATAATTATTCATTTTCAGTAACTTGCGGAAATAAATAATTTAATTTAAAACAAAATGTCAGGAATTTTAGATTTATTGAACAGCGACCTCGGAAAACAGATTATTGGAGGTATTAGCCAAGAGACCAACCAACCAGCAGACAAAACAGCTTCTGTAGTAACAATGGCAATGCCTATCTTGCTAGGTGCAATGAAACGCAATGCAAGTAATGAAAGTGGAGCCGTTAATTTAATGAATGCTTTAAACAGTAAGCATGATGGTAGTATTCTCGATAATTTAGGCGGCCTTTTTGGGGGTGGCGTAAATGAAGAAGTGAAACAAGACGGGCTTGGTATTTTAGGCCATGTTTTAGGAGGTTCACAGGATAATGCAGTGAGAGCACTTTCCCAAAAATCTGGATTGGACACCAATTCAGTTATGCAAATTTTACAGGTTGCTGCTCCTATTTTATTGGGTTACTTGGGAAAACAAAAGCAACAGAAAAACGTAAACTCAGAATCCGGAATTGGCGATTTACTAGGTAGCCTTATGGGTGGTGGCAACAAACAAACAAAACAACAATCTATGATTGAATCATTGCTTGACGGTAATAATGACGGAAGCGTTATTGATGATATTGCAGGGATGGTCCTTGGGGGCGGCAACCAGAAAAATGGTGGTCTCGGCGGTCTTTTGGGAAGTTTTTTTGGAAAATAAAATTATTATTCGCTTTAAAAAAATGCTGTCCATTTTTGTTAAGGACGGCATTTTTTTTAAATGAAAGCTAAATGCCCTCTGCTTTCCTATACTTTGTTTAACTTTGTAAAAATAAAATATATGAAAAACCTTCTACTCATAGCAGCTTTTTGTGTTGCATTATACAGTTGCGGAACTGGCAATGAAACGATGAAAAACACTTCTTCAGATGCCGGTATCGAAAAAGATACCATACGCATTGTTAATGATAGTCTGGAATATGAAATAATGATAATTGAACCAGGTTTTGAATCCTGGCTTGCTACCCAACCTCCTCGAGGGTTTTATGGCCAGCCACTGTTGGAATCTAAAAACTATTCTTTGGTTTCTGAATATAACAGCCGCGTACTTCAGCCCGCCAAATATTCCCATAATTTATATGCTGAGCAAATAAATTATGACCCAGCTGTAGACTATGGCTACGAAGTAAATTATCTGCTCTACAATTACTTTGTATATTTTCAGGAGAAGTACAATCAAAAATTCATAGGCGTAAGAAATTGAAAAAGCTTAAAAAACGTTGGGGAATAAAAACCAACGGACAACTTTTTATTATATTTCTTGTTTTTGCCATCACAGGAAGTTCCGCAGCAAAGCTAGCATCACCCGTCACGGATCTTTTCGAAATAAAGAAAGAAATGGGCTGGTACATTTATTGGCCATTCAGGATCTTGATTATTTTTCCCATTTATCAAGTACTTCTGTTTTTTTTCGGGTGGGTGTTTGGAGAATTTACTTTTTTTTGGAATTTTGTAAAGAAAATGCTGCGCGGGATGGGTCTTGGGCTTTTATTTAATAAATGACATTTTTTAAAAAGAAAATATTACAAATAATTTCGGTTGCGTTTTTCTCATTTGCGCTGTTGCTTCCCACAGCCGTAAAATTTGCGCATACACTTGAAGGTCATGAACATTTGGCCTGTACAGATTTTTCTGTCCATCTTCACAAAAAACAATTGGATTGCTCCATTTGTGATTTTCACTATTCAATCTTTGATTTTAAACCGCAGGAAATTCCTGACTTTGTAGTATTTCACAGTTTTCAACATATAGATACTGTTTACTTAATTCCTGGGTTCAATCTAAATCCTAAACATTACTTTCTCAGAGGCCCCCCTCTATTTTCTTGATTTTTAGCATTTTTTTAATCTACAATTAATTTTAAATCAAGAAAGCATGAAAAATATTCTATGCTTGCTTGCAGTGTTTTTTTTATATACTGCGGCGAGCTCTCAAAATTCCTTAACGGGAACCATAACTTCAAAAACAAGTAACGAACCGCTCTTAGCAACAGTTTACATTCCACAACTAGAAAAAGGTACTGCTGCGGATTTTGACGGAAATTATGAATTAAAAAACATCCCTGATGGAAAATACAACGTTGTTATTTCATCTTTGGGATACGCCACTATTTCAAAAAAAATAAATTTTTCGAATAATGAAATAGTTGCCGAAAACTTTCAAATGGAAGAAAGCGCTGTTGAAATGGAACAAGTAATCGTTTCCACTCCATTTCACAAGTTACAAAGCGATAATGTTATGAAGGTAGATCGTATATCAACAGATGATTTAAACTCTTCCGGTGCAGTAACCCTTGCTGATGGCATAAAAAACATTGCGGGAGTTGACCTTATTACCACTGGAACCGGTATTGGCAAACCTGTTATTCGCGGATTGAGCTCCAACCGTGTTTTAACTTATACGCAAGGCGTTCGTCTTGAAAACCAGCAATTTGGTGATGAGCACGGACTTGGAGTTAACGAGGCCGGTATTGAAAGTATTGAAGTTATAAAAGGCCCTGCTTCCCTTCTATACGGAAGTGATGCTTTGGGCGGAGTGCTGTACTTAAATCCAGAAAGGTTTGCCCATTCCGGTGAAACACACGGCGATTTAAGTAGCACATATTTTTCAAATACTTTGGGAACTTCAACAAATTTGGGTGTGAAAACTTCTGGTGAAAAACTGAAATTTTTGGCGCGCGGATCCTATTCTACTTTTAGTGATTATAAAGCTGGAACTGCCTATCGCGTGACCAATACGCGTTTTAATGAAAAAGATCTAAAGGCGGGCGTACAATATGCAGGCACAAAATTTAAGTCAACATTTCGTTACAATTACAATCGTTCCAATATAGGTATTGCCGAAGAAATAGGCGAACAGACTCATTCAAAGGACCTTCAACTTCCTTATCAGGAGATTGACAACCATGTTTTAAGCTTTGATAATACCGTTTTTTTTAATAATTCAAGTTTGGATGTGAAAGCAGGTTATTTGTTTAACGATCGCCGTGAATTTGAAGATGACCCTGGTTTGGCTGCGCTTCGGCTAAAATTAAACACGTTTAATTATGACGTGAAATACAATCTGCCAGAATTGGGAAAATTTGAAACCATAGTTGGTTTGCAGGGGATGTTTCAAAATAACAAAAATGAAGGTGAAGAAATCCTTATTCCTAACGCAAACACAACAGATATAGGTGTTTTGGCAACTTCACACTATCATCTGGAAAAAGTGGATTTACAAGCTGGAATCCGTTTTGATTCACGAAAAATTGAAAGTGAAGCAGCGCGGAACCCTTTGGATGTAGATTTTATTCCAGCATTAAACAAAACTTTTACCAGCTTTACTGCAGCTTTGGGTGCAAAACTGGACTTATTTGAAAATCTTTCTGCACGGATAAATTTTGCGAGTGGTTTTCGGGCACCCAATTTGGCGGAATTAACTTCTAACGGAGTTCACGAAGGCACAAATAGATATGAAAGAGGAAACGCGAATCTAACCAACGAACAGAATTTTCAAACGGATATATCGCTGGAGTACAGAAACGAACATGTAGAGTTTTTCGCAAACGGTTTTTACAATGTTGTGAACGATTACATATTTATTTCGCCCACTAATGAAACAATTGATGATACACAAGTCTATGATTATCTTCAAAGCGATGCTACGCTATATGGTGGTGAATTTGGTTTTCACTTGCATCCGCACCCTTTGGATTGGCTACATCTTGAAAGCAGTTTTGAAACCGTTACCGGGAAGTTGAATAATGACGTTTATTTGCCGTTGATTCCTGCAAACTCACTTCGAAACACATTCAGGGTGGAATTGCACGATGGTAAAATTCGAAAGTATAGCGCTGCATTTGTAACTCTAGATAACACTTTTGATCAGAAAAACATAAGTGATTCTGAAACAAGAACAGGTGGTTATTCACTTTTAAGTGCAGGTATTGAAAGTAGCTTTCAACTTCAAAAAATAGTGCTGAAATTAGGTATAAATGGAACAAATCTAACCGATAAGGAATATACTTCACACCTATCACGGTTTAAACCGGATGGTATTTTCAATATTGGGCGGAGTATAAATGTGAATTTAAAATTAGAAATCTAATAAAAAAAGCCCCGGTCGGGGCTTTTTTTATTCGTTTGCACGAATTTCAATAGTTTGAGCTGTGGGCTGCTTTTTCCAAACAAATGTGTAAAGCCACATTAGTGTAAAGGTGGGTACAACATCCGTGAAAGGCAATATTTCTTCCAAAAATACAAGTACGGAAGCGATTTTACCTTCAGTTCCCTTATACATTTCACTCATTTTTTTTGCAGCAATGGGCGCCCAAAGTAAATCTAAAAAGGGCCCAATTACGGGAATGGCCATTGTGACCATACCAATCACATCATAAAAGATACTTTTTCGGAGCAATTTATATTTTTCGTTTTTCATTTTGTTGTGTTTAATTTTATTACAAAGTGCAAAAAACATTCCAAAAAATCAACCCAAGTCGCTACTAATCAACTTTAAAAACTCATTTCTGGTTTCTATAGCCTCAAATTGGCCACGGAAACCCGAAGTTGTAGTAACGCTATTCTGTTTCTGCACACCGCGCATCATCATACACATATGCGATGCTTCAATAACAACTGCAACTCCTTTTGGTTTTAAGGTATCGTTTATACATTCCAAAATATCATGAGTTAAGCGTTCCTGAACTTGCAATCTACGCGCAAAAACATCTACCACCCGTGGAATTTTACTAAGGCCCACAATATGTCCATCGGGAATATAAGCAATGTGTGCTTTCCCAAAGAAGGGAAGTATATGGTGCTCACAAAGTGAATAAAGCTCAATGTCCTTAATAATAACCATATCGTGATAAGCTTCGGCAAACATGGCACTTTTCAAGATTTTCGCAGGGTCTTGGCAATTGCCAGATGTTAAAAACTGCATTGCTTTCGCAGCTCTTTCAGGAGTCTTTAAAATTCCCTCTCGGGAAACATCTTCGCCAATGGTGCTTAGAATATTGCTATAATCGTTAATCAAACTGTCTGTGACAGAATGTTCGTATTCCTCAAAATATTTATATGATGACATCTTGTATGTTTGAAAATTAAAAGCCAAAAATAAACACATAAGTCCGAATAAAAACAATATAACCCATTGGATTGTATTATAGCGCTATAAATAGTACTTTCACGGTTTAAAATTTTGTTATGATCGAGGCCCAAAATATTCACAAATACTACGACAACCTCCACGTTTTAAAGGGTGTTGACCTTCACATCAACAAAAGTGAAATTGTTTCAATAGTTGGTGCCTCGGGTGCGGGAAAAACCACATTGCTGCAAATATTGGGAACGTTGGACGTTTTTGATAAATCAAAAAGTAAATTAACAATAAACGGCGTAAATATTGGTTCCCTTTCGGGGAAGAAATTAGCTCAGTTCCGAAATGAAAACTTGGGGTTTATTTTTCAGTTTCACCAACTTTTACCAGAGTTTACAGCTCTCGAAAACGTATGTATACCAGCATTCATAAAAAATACTCCAAAATCCGAAGCTATTAAAAGAGCAAAAGAACTTTTAGCATTTCTTGGACTTTCGCATCGCGAAAACCATAAACCAAATGAACTTTCGGGCGGTGAGCAACAACGGGTTGCCGTAGCAAGAGCGCTGATAAACAACCCATCAATCATTCTTGCAGACGAGCCCAGTGGAAACCTCGATACCGAAAGTGCCGAAAACCTGCACAATCTATTTTTTAAATTGAGGGATGAATATGGGCAAACCTTTGTAATTGTTACACACAATGAAGAACTGGCTAATATGGCCGATAGAAAATTGGTCATGCAGGACGGAAAAATTGTGGGCCATTAAATGAATAGAGCTGAACTGAAATCATTCCTTGACGAAAAGGTCAATACATACAATAACCCCAACTTTATTGAAACTGATCCTATTCAAATTCCGCATCTTTTTTCTTTAAAAGAAGATGTTGAAATTGCAGGATTTATGGTTGCTACCATCGCTTGGGGAAATAGAAAAAGCATTATAACCAACGGAAACCGTTTAGTACAAATGATGGGAAATTCACCATATGATTTTGTGATGGATTTTTCAGAAGAACACTCAGGTTCACTTTCAAATTTTGTTCATAGAACTTTCAATTATGAAGATCTTGCCTATTTTCTGAAATCACTCCAAAACATATATAAAAACCACGGAGGGCTAGAAAACTTGTTTGCAAAGCATGCTGAAAAAAACTCGATGCAACCGGCAATACATCATTTCAAAAAAACTTTTTTTGAACTTCCCCATCCTGCTCGAACACAAAAACACATTAGCGATCCCTTAAAAAATTCAGCAGCAAAAAGAATAAATATGTTTCTTCGGTGGATGGTCCGTAATGACACTGCGGGCGTAGATTTTGGAATTTGGAAAAGCATCGCTCCTTCCAAGTTATCTTGTCCGCTCGATGTTCACAGCGGAAACGTTGCTCGGAAACTTAAACTGCTGAATCGTAAACAAAATGATGCCAAAGCCTTGTTGGAATTGGATAACTCACTTCGCGGATTAGACTCCCAAGATCCTGTAAAATATGACTTTGCCCTTTTCGGACTGGGGGCCTTTGAACGTTTTTGATTTAAATGTTAATACATTTCACATTATTTTTATCCTTTTCTCAACGGATTATAAAATATTGTACATTTACGTTTAATCCTTAAATACCAGCTTTTTCTCGGGTTTAAGATAATGAAAAATAAACCTTGATAACTCCACAATTTCCTGTTGATGAAGAGCAGCGCTTGGCCGCTGTACGTTCCTATCATTTGTTGGACACCTTGCCAGAAAAGGATTTTGACAATATAACCGCATTGACGGCAAGCATTTGTGATGTTCCCATTTCTTTGGTGACTTTGCTTGATGCTGACAGGAACTTCTTAAAATCGTACTATGGTTTAAATTTTAACGAATCGCCGCGCAACACTTCTTTTTGTGGACATGCCATTCTGGAAGAATCAAACATCTTTATTGTTGAAGACGCTAGAAAAGACCCTCGTTTTATGGATAATCCGCTCGTAAAGGACATGAACGCTATTTTTTACGCAGGGGTTCGGTTAATTAACTCTGATGGCTATCCGTTGGGGACACTTTGCGTTTTTGACACCAAGCCCAGAGTACTTTCAAAATCACAGAAAAAGGCACTCATTTCAATGGCTTATCAAGTTGTGAATCTTTTTGAAGCAAGAAAACGCAACAGAACCTTATTGGCGGTACAGCAGGAGTTGAAAGAAAAAAATGAAGAACTTAAAAACTTTGCGGGAATTGTTTCTCACGATATGAAAATGCCGCTGGCAAATATGATTATAACTTCAGATATGCTTCGCAGTAAATACGGTCATCACTTAGACAAACAGGGACAAGAATATTTGGATTATATAAAGCAATCTTCATTTACATTGAGCGAGTATATTACAGGACTTCTGGAACATTATGAAAGTGACAAGACAGCTTCCTTAAACGCCGAGGTTTTTGACAGCAATGACCTTTTGGAAGAAATAATTGAATTGTTGAACATCAATATTGATTGTGAAATAAATCTTCCGGAAAAAAATATTGAAATGCAGGCCAATAGAGCAGCCTTGGAGCAAATTATTCTTAATCTTGTTGGCAACAGTTTAAAATACAACGATAAGGAAAGAATAAAAATAGACATTGAATGCACCGAAAAAAACGGGTTTTATCATTTTTCAATTTCTGATAACGGTATGGGAATTCCAAAAAACAAACTTTCAAATATATTTGATCTGTTTGTTACCACGGGCAAACTTGACAGAAATGGAAAGAAAGGCAATGGCATTGGGCTATCCACAGTTAAAAAACTTGTAACAAAGCTCGGTGGGAAAATAGAAATTTCTTCAGAAATGGGGAAAGGGACCTCTTTTCAATTTAACATTAAAAAAGCTAACGCCTTTTAGTTCAAATCCTTTTAATTTATTCAAAAATAAGTTATATCCAACTATATTTATGCGAATAAAAAATACTCATTGAAATATTTTTATGATTTTCCCGAAATTCCCCAACAATGAAAAAGAGCGGATTGCCGAATTAAAGAAATACAATTTAATCGATACCCTTTCCGAAAACGATTTTGATAATATTACTGCGCTTATTGCGGCAATTTGTGAAGTACCCATTTCATTGATAACCCTTCTGGACAGCGATCGAAATTTTTATAAATCGCATTTTGGGCTTGATTTTAACCAATCTCCCAGAAACATTTCATTTTGCGGACACGCTATTTTGCAGGAAGAAGAAATTTTCATTGTTGAGGACTCTACAAAAGATGAGCGCTTTAAGGACAATCCCTTAGTTACGGAAATGAAAGCCATATTTTATGCAGGTGTTCCTCTTGTTAGCAACAACGGATTCAAACTTGGATCGCTTTGTGTTTTTGATGACAAACCTAGAAAACTCAGCAAGGTTCAAATTACATCTCTGAAAGCCTTGGCAAAACAGGTAGTTATTCTTTTTGAACTTCAGAAAAAAAATAAATTATTGACAGAGTTTCAAAAAGAATTGCAGCAGCGTAATGAAAGATTAGTGAAATTTTCCCACGTGGTCTCACACGACTTGAAATCTCCATTGGCAAACATTACTTCGCTTACCCGCTTGCTTCGCGAAGAAAATATTCAAAACCTCTCCAAGGATTCAAATATATATCTCAATTACATTGAAGAATCATCTTCCACATTAAAAAAATACATTAACGGTATTTTAAAATTTTACAAAGCTGATGAATTGATAGATGCCCAAAAGAAGAACGTTGAGTTAAAAAAACTATTTGAAGAAATAAATGAGATTTTAATGACAGACGACATTGTTTTTAAGTTTCCGACCGAGGGTGTGTTGAAAAATGTGAATAAGGCAGCACTCTCCCAGATTTTCCTCAATTTGGTTGATAATAGTTTAAAATATAATTTGAACCAACAAAGATTGGTGTCTATAACATACAGTGAAGGGCCTGATTTTTACAAATTTTCAATCAAAGACAACGGAATGGGGATTGACCTTGACGTACAGGAAGAAATATTTACACTTTTTAAAACCTCAGGTATAAAGGACAGAGATAGCAAAGAAGGTACAGGTATTGGTTTGGCGACAGTAAAAAGTTTGGTTTCAAAGCTTGGTGGAACTATTTTTTTGGAATCAGAACCCGGAAAAGGAAGTATCTTCACGTTTACCATTCAGAAATAGCTTTAATTACGTTCCATTTTTTATCTTTGGGCAATATTTATTAGGAATGCAGTTTAAAAACCCAGAAATTCTTTACGCCCTTTTCCTACTGCTCATCCCAATATTTATTCATCTTTTTCAACTTCGGCGTTTTCAAAAAGTAGATTTTACCAATGTTGCTTTTCTTAAAAAAGTGACCATTCAAACCCGAAAAAGTTCGCAGCTAAAAAAATGGCTCACCTTATTGATGCGCTTGTTGGCACTGGCTTGCATTATCATTGCTTTTGCACAACCTTTCACAGCTTTAAAAACAACTTTAAACTCCAAAAAAGAAACTGTAGTCTATATTGATAATTCGTTCAGTATGCAAGCCAAAGGCCAAAAAGGACCAATACTGGAGCGAGCCTTACAGGATTTGTTTGATAAAATTGGTGGAACTGAAAAATTAAGCTGGTTCACAAATAATTATGAACGGAAAAATGCTTCACCTCAGGATATTAAAAATGAAGTGCTTTCTGTGGAATACTTTCAAAATCAATTAACCCCAAGCCAAGTATTATTAAAGGCATCTCAGCTTTTCTCCAATGAAAAAGATGTGTTGAAGCAATTGGTCTATATTTCAGATTTTCAACAAAAAGAAGCTTTTCCGGAGATTCCTGACTATATAATTTTGGAAGCTGTGCAACTAAAGCCAGTGAAAACTTCAAATATTTCAATTGACAGTGTGTTTATCGCTTCAAAAAACGCCTCTACCACGCAGTTGAAAGTGAAGGTTTCAACACTTCAACAAGCTCAGAACGGCAATGAAATTTCCAATGTGCCAATTTCCCTTTTCAATAGTGAAAAATTAATTGCCAAAACAGCACTGGACTTTTCAAAGAACACAAGAGGATCTGTAATTTTCGACATCGATAATTCTGAAGAATTTATTGGGAAACTACAACTAAACGACCCCAATCTTCCGTTTGACAATTCATTATTTTTCAGCATTAACAAACCAGGAAAAATTAAGATTTTAGCAATAAATGAAACCGATGGCGATTTTCTCCAACGGCTTTTTGAAAAAGAGGAATTTCTATTTACACAGCAAACCTTCAAAATGCTGAACTACAATGAAATTCCCGACCAAAACTTTATTGTATTGAATGAGTTGAAAGAAATTCCGGCTTCGCTGGCCACGGCTCTAAAATCATTTAGCGATGAAGGCGGAAGTGTGCTTGTTATCCCAGCTTCAGAAGTAGATTTGAGCAGCTACAACAACTTTCTTCAAACAATGTCTTTGGGAACGTTCACTTCTGAAAGGGTTCAGGAAAAAAAGATTACGAAAATCGTTTTCTCGCATCCATTATTTAAAGATGTTTTTGAAAAGGAAGTTGCAAATTTTCAATATCCAAAAGTCAATTCCTTTTATGATATTTCAACAACCGCAACATCTGCAATAGGTTTTGAGGACACCCAACCTTTTTTACTTCAGAAAAACAAAACTTATCTATTCACTGCGGCAATAAATAAAGAGAATTCAAACTTTCAGAATTCGCCTTTAGTGGTGCCAACCATTTACAATATGGCTTTGCAAAGTTTGCCTTTGCCGAAATTGTACTATACGATTGGGGAGCAAAATTCAATCGCAGTTCCAGTAAAATTGGGTGCTGATGAAATTCTAACAATAAAGGATAGTACTGCTCAATTCATTCCGCTTCAACAAACCAAAGCCAATTTTGTTTTGATGACAACCACGGAAGAACCCAACAAAGCAGGCAACTATCAAATTGTTGAGGAAAACGATTTTTTGGAAAATATAAGCTACAATTACGCCCGAAATGAAAGCCAGTTGCAATATTTGAATCCTGAAGACTGGATAGGCGCAAAAGTTTATAAAACCATTGATGCCCTTTTTGATTCAATTAATGAAGCCAATTCAATTAACAATTTCTGGAAATGGTTTGCTATTTTTGCATTGCTCTTTTTACTTTTTGAAATGCTTATCTTAAAATTCTACAAATGAAGCTATTACTGAAATCCGCCACCATTGTTGATGCTTCCAGTAAGCACCACTTAAAGAAACGGGATGTTTTAATTGAAAATGGTAAAATTTCAAAGATTGCCGGGACTATTCCATCTTCAGAAAAAATAAAGGAAGTTTCACTAAAAAATCTTCACATTTCGCAAGGTTGGTTTGATTGTAGCGTTTCTTTTGGGGAGCCCGGTTTTGAAGAACGGGAAACCATCCAAAATGGTTTAAAAACGGCAGCCTATAGTGGTTTCACAAGTGTTGCGGTAAATGCGAACAGTTTTCCTGTAACCGATAACAAAGGACAAATCAAATTTTTGAAAAGCAAAGCCGATGGGAATGCTGTTAGTCTCTACCCTATTGGCGCATTAACGGTTGGCAGTAAAGGGACAGATTTGGCAGAACTGTATGATATGCAGAATGAAGGTGCGATCTCTTTTTATGATTACAAAAACCCAATTGCTAACGCCAACCTCTTGAAAATTGCATTGCAATACACCCAAAATTTTGATGGCTTGGTGCAATCATTTCCTTTTGAAAAATCAGTCGCTAAATATGGAATGGTGAATGAAGAAGCAACCAGCACGCGATTGGGATTGAAAGGGATTCCTGCACTTTCTGAAGAACTTCAAATAATCCGTGACTTGTATATTTTGGAATATACAGGCGGAAAACTTCACATCCCGACCATTTCGACTAAAAAATCTGTTGAACTTATTAAAGATGCCAAAAAGAAAGGATTAAACATCACTTGTAGCGTGGCCATTTTCAATCTAATATTGACAGATGATGTTTTGGAATGTTTTGACACGAATTACAAATTACTTCCACCATTGCGGACAAAGGAAGATACCAAAGCTTTACTGAAAGGCTTGAAAGACGGAACTATAGACGGCGCAACCAGTGACCACAACCCAATAGATATAGAACATAAAAAAACGGAGTTTGAGCACGCACTTTTTGGGAGCATTGGGCTTGAAGGATGTTTTGGATCTTTAAATACCGTATTGGGCATTGAAGAAGCCGTTAGAGCACTTACCGGTTTAAAAAATACTTTCGGAATTCCTTCAGAAAAAATTGAAGAAGGAAACAGAGCTGAACTTACCCTTTTTAATCCTGATGAAAACTGGGAGTTTTCTGAAAAAGACATTATTTCTACTTCAAAAAACACTGCTTTATTGGGCATGAAACTAAAAGGAAGACCTTACGGAATACTTTCAAATAACAAATTGGAGCTTAATAAATAATGAATACCAATCCTCCCTTGGGAAAAAACTCAGCTTTAGTTGCCTATGCTCCATTTGTAGGTTTTATGATCGCCTTTTTTTTGAATAAAGAAGAAAATCATGAATTCGCTACTTGGCATATAAAGAATATGTTCGGTTTGTTTATTCTGTTTATTGTTTCGCTTATTGTTCAATCGCATGTTGATGTTACCATCGGTGATATTCTATGGGGTATTTGCTTCTTGCTTTGGTTATATTGTTGGGCTATGGCTTATTTCAATAAAGAAAAGGGCATTCCATTCTTAAGTAAAAAATTTCAGGTGTGGTTTACCTTTTTGAATTAAAGTAATAGCTATCTTTAGCCTATCAATAAACTAACCTAATTTCAAAAAAAATGGAAACAACTACAGACAACGGCAAAACGGTTGCCATCATTGCCTACATTACGCTTATCGGTTGGATTATCGCCCTTGTAATGAATAACGGAAACAAAACAGCTTTAGGCTCTTATCACGTACGCCAATCACTGGGGATTATGTGTGTGGGAGTAATTTTAAGTATTATAATAAGTTTTGTTGGCATATCATTACTCAGTTGGATCGTTCAACTTGCTATTTTTGTATTTTGGCTCCTTGGTTTGATAAGTGCAGTGCAGGGCGAAATGAAACCCGTTCCGGTTCTCGGCGAGCAATTTCAAGAATGGTTTAAGGGAATTTAGATCTTAACAATATTCAACAGAGACCTTTTAAGCTGAAAGACCTTCAGTTTAAAAGGTCTTGTTTATTTTTACAAGCTATGGAAAAACAGACGCTACTTTTAGAACACAATTACAGACCCGCTTATAACTCTTCGGAAAATCCACCAGCCATTATCATGCTCCACGGGTTTGGCAGCGATGAAAACGATTTGTTTTCCTTCGCTAATGAATTACCGGAAAAATATGCAATTTTTTCACTTAAAGCGCCTATTAGATTGGAGCCATACGGAAATGCTTGGTATAACATCTATTTTGAAAATTCGCAAGGAAAGTTTAGTGATGATGAACAAGCAATCGCCTCGCGGGAATTGGTTTCGAAATGTATTGACGAAGTGATTGAAAAATATAAAGTTGACAAAAATAATATTACGCTGCTTGGTTTCAGCCAAGGCACAATTTTAAGCTTCGCCGTTGCTTTGAGCTATCCTGAAAAAGTTAAGAATGTAATAGGCTTAAGTGGTTACATTAACATAGATATTTTAAAAGAAGGCTATGCCAAAAATGATTTCAGCAAGCTTAAAGTTTATACATCCCACGGAAATGTAGATCAAGTAATTCCTGTGGAGTGGGCTAGAAAAACCCAACCATTTCTTAAAAATCTGAATATTGATTGTACGTATTCGGAATTTCCTGTTGGTCACGGTGTGGCGCCGCAGAATTTTTATGAATTAAAAAACTGGTTAGAAAACCAATGATAATTAGGACAAGGTTCAGTAACTCAGTTTGGATAAAGAAGTGAAGCAATTGGAGTTAATTCAAGTTCTTTCTTTTCATTAAAGTAATATTCCAAAATCATTTCGCCCCAATATTTTCCATCGGTAAAATCTGCTTGTATCCACTTATGGTTCAAAAATTTCAATTTGTTTATTTTCATATTGCCGTTCATTCCTTCAAAAGGGACCAATGGATTATTGCCTTTTTGTAAGTTGAAATCATAGATTTGGTCAGAGACCATCGCTTCAACATCTGCTGCTTCAAAGCCCATTTTTTCTAAATAGGTCATTGCATTGTCATTTCCCAAAAGAGTAAAATAATTTAAATCGCGAACCTGGTTCTGCAAACTGTCAACAGAACTATTCCCTGCTTTAATATTTGCTTCAAGTTTTTCTATTCTGGCATCTTGTGATTCAAAAATTTTCTTTTCATTCATATATTGATAAAAAATGAAAAGCAGTGCGAAAAAAAATAAATACATGAAAATTTTATTCTTCATAATCAAATAGTTAAAGTAAGTGTGTCATAAGCCAAATGGACATGTCTTGGAAGTTTTTTTTCAACCTCTTGGTGAAAGCCCATAAGGTGGCTAATGTGTGTGAAATATATTTTTTCTGGCTTCACCTTTTCAACAAAATCAAGTGCTTCCGAGATATTAAAATGTGAATAATGCGGTTCTTCCCGAAGGGCATTTATAACTAAAACCTTTGTGCCCTTCACTTTTTCAATTTCTTCTTCTGAAATGGTTTTTACATCAGTCAAATACGTAAAGCCCTCTACCCTAAAGCCTAAAACAGGAAGGGTATCATGCATGGCTTCAATGGGAACTATTTTTTTTCCTCCAATAATAAATGGAGCGTCCTTGTCAATTTCAATTTCTTCAATACTTGGCGCTCCCGGATATTTATTCTCTGTCGCAAAAATATATGCGAATCGTTCCCTCAAGGATCTAAAAACCCGTTTGTGGGCGTAAAAAGGCATATTGCCCTGCAAAAAATTAAATGGACGAATATCATCCAACCCAGCTGTATGGTCGCTATGTTCATGGGTTAAAAGGATCCCGTCAACTTTTGAAACATTTTCACGCAACATCTGTTGTCTGAAGTCTGGCCCACAATCAATTACATAAGAAAAATTGTCCCAACGCAATAAAACTGATACCCGCAAACGTTTATCTTTAGGGTCGGTACTTAAACAAACTGGGTGTTTACTACCAATTACGGGTATTCCCTGCGAAGTTCCAGTGCCGAGAAATGTAACTGTAAAAGTTGAATTCATTCCAGCAAAAATACTGGTATTTTTTTTGTTTACCTATTGTAATCGCTACCTTTGTCATTTAAAAAAAGAACGTTGTTATGCCAGAATCCATAATAGGAGACAAGGAATTTGAAAATATTCCTTCCATAAAAAGTAAGGCTTTAAGAATTAATCTGAATGAAAATATTTACGGCACTTTTGCCGAAATTGGAGCAGGTCAGGAAACAGTGCGTAATTTTTTCAGGGCTGGTGGCGCTTCTGGAACCATTGCCAAAACCATGTCAGCTTATGATAAGGATTTTAGCGACGCCATTTATGGGATTGAAGAAGACAACAGGTATGTAACAGAATCGAGACTTCAGAAAATGCTCTCCCACGAGTTCAAGTTGATTGAGGAACGCATAAATCGTGACAAGCATCCCAACAGACTTTTCTTTTCGTATGCAAATACTGTTGCCACGATTGATTTTGCTAAAAAATATAAAGGTCATGGTTGGGTAGGCATCCGATATCAAATTGATCCGAAAGAACCCTATAATGAAATAACGCTTCACATTCGTTTTCATGAGAACGATGCACAATTACAGCAAATTACACTTGGAACTTTAGGGGTAAACTTAATTTATGGAGCATACTATAAATATGACCAGCCGAACAAGTTACTGCGCTATCTTTATGATCACATCGATAAAGATAAAATTGAAATTGATACTATAAATTTTTCAGGACCACGTTTTGCTGAAGTTGACAATAGATTGATGAGCCTTCAATTAATTAAGAATGGAATGACGGATGCAGTTATGTTTGATCCTGAAGGGCACAACATTCTTCCCGCAAGAATTCTTTATAAAAAGAATATATTGGCACTTCGCGGAAGCTTTAGACCAGTAACAAAGGTCAATATAGATATGTTTAAGCGTTCTTATGAAATGTTTCTCAATGAAAACAGAGTAGAAAAAGATAGAACCGAAGTTATCTTTGAAATCACCCTTTCAAACCTTCGCGCTGAAGGTGAAATTGACGAAGAGGACTTTATGGACCGCGCAAGATTGCTATGTTTCTTGGGATATACGGTTATGATTTCTAACTTTCAGGAATATTATAAATTGGTGGAATACTTTTCCAGATATACTAAAATGCGCATGGGTCTGGCCATGGGGGTTAATAACTTAGTGGATATTTTTGATGAAAAATACTATCGCCATTTGAGTGGTGGTATTTTGGAAGCCTTTGGAAAATTATTCTTTAAAGATCTGAAGGTTTATCTCTACCCAATGAAAGATCCAGAAACCGGAGAATACACTAACAGCGAAAACCTAAAGGTCCATCCGCGAATGAAGGAATTATATAAATTCTTTAAATACAATGGAAAAGTAGTTGACATCACAGACTATAACCCTGAAAACATGGAAATATTTTCACGCGAAGTCTTAGCAATGATAGAAACTGGAGAAGAAGGTTGGGAAGAAATGTTGCCTCCTGGAGTTTCAGAAATTATAAAAGACAAATGTCTTTTTAACTACAAACCGGTACCAGCAAAAATAAATAATTAATCCAGTATTTGCGCTGCATGATTTTTAGTTTTAACCTTGTCAATTACACGGGTAATGACTCCACTTTCGTCCATTATAAAGGTTTTTCGGTGGATACCGTCAAATTCCCTTCCCATAAATTTTTTAGGCCCCCAAACTCCAAACGCATTGATAACTTCTTTGTTTTCATCAGCCAATAAGGGAAATGGGAAATTATATTTTTCTTTAAAATTTTTTTGGCGTTTTTCACTATCTGCGCTTACGCCCAATAATTCATATCCTTCGTTTTGCAATTCTTTATAATTGTCTCGAAGGTTACAGGCTTCCGCTGTACACCCAGGAGTATTGGCTTTGGGATAGAAAAACACAATCCATTTCTTTCCCTTAAAGTCATTTGAGGAAATACTATTTCCATCTTGATCGTTTACTGTAAAATCTGGGGCCTTATCTCCTACCTTTAATGTTTTCATTATATTTATTTTTGCATAAAAATACTTAAAATGACCAAGCAGGAAAAGGTAACATTTGTTATTGATACGTTAAATAAAATCTATCCTCAGGTTCCAATTCCCTTGGACCATAAAGATCCCTATACTTTATTGATTGCTGTATTGCTTTCCGCGCAAAGCACAGATGTTCGGGTCAATCAAATTACGCCACTGTTGTTTGAAGTAGCTGATAATCCTTATGATATGGTGAAACTTACCGTAGAGGAAATTAGGGAAATCATTAAACCAGTTGGTCTCTCGCCAATGAAATCAAAAGGTATCCACGGACTATCAGAAATATTAATAGATAAATATAATGGGCAAGTACCAGCAGACTTTGAAGCTTTAGAGTCTTTACCCGCTGTAGGCCATAAGACCGCAAGCGTAGTGATGAGCCAAGCCTTTAATGTTCCCGCATTTCCAGTAGACACACATATACATAGATTAATGTACAGATGGGGATTTACAAACGGTAAAAATGTAGTTCAAACTGAAAAGGATGCAAAACGCTTGTTTCCAGAAGATTTATGGAACAAACTTCACCTTCAAATTATATGGTATGGAAGGCAATATTCTCCTGCAAGGGGCTGGAATTTGGATAAAGACATCATTACCAAGACCATTGGCAGAAAAACTGTTATTAATGACTATTTAAATAAGAAAAGCAAATGAGTTTTGGTATTTAAAAAATTTAGAAAAAAACTTTATAAAAAAAACCCCGAAAAGCTAATTCCAGGGTTTTTCCAAAGTTTAGTTTAGAAGTGCTTCAAACTTCATTTTATGGTAATCTATAACACTTAAAGCCATCGAATAATCCAGAAGAAACTTAATGGTTTCGTCTTTTGGAACAAGTTTTTTATTCACGTCGTCCACACGTGATGTTTCAGAGTAAAATTTTTGCATAGAATGTTATTTTGAAGTTTATTTCCAAATAACGCAGCAAAAATTAGTTTATTGTATCAATTGGTCAATATAATATTGTGTTTATCAATTACTTTGCGCAAATTGATTAGCGCATAACGCATCCGTCCCAGAGCAGTGTTGATGCTAACACCGGTTTGCTCACTTATTTCCTTAAAGCTCATATCCTTATATATTCGCATCATCAAAACTTCCTTTTGATCATCTGGAAGCTCTTCAATCAATCTTCTTATGTCACTTTCAACTTGACCTTTGATAATCTGCTTTTCAACATTTAAAGCATTATCACTCAAAACCGAGAATATATTGAAATCATTATTGTTTTCAAATTTCGGCATACGATTGTTTTTTCTGAAATGGTCTATAACCAAATTATGCGCAATACGCATAACCCAAGGAAGAAACTTGCCTTCTTCATTATAGGCGCCTCTTTTAAGGGTTTTAATAACTTTAATGAAAGTGTCCTGAAAAATGTCTTCAGCAACATCTCTATCAAAAACTTTTGAATAAATAAAACTGTAAATTCTTTGCTTGTGTCTAGATACTAGCTCGCTTAGTGCAGATTCGTTACCATTCATATAAGCGTTCACTAAAAACGCATCAGAGGAGTTATTACTTTGCTTCATATCAATACTTTTTAAAAAACAAACAACGATGTATTTGGTTGCTTAGTTACAATGTTTATTTGTTAAAAGTAATGATCAGCTATAGGCAATAATTTTTATATATGACGTTAAGAGCCGTAAATATAACAACAAAGATTTTACAAATGCAAAAAAAAGGTTAAATTTTTCATTAAAAAATAATAATAACCCCAATTGCGCATTGCTGAAAATCGATATAGTATCTTTGCTAAAAGCTATAAAAAAGGAAAAATAAATTGAGTGCCGAAACAATTGATACTAAAAAAAACATCCTGATTCAGGGTGCTAAACTTCATAACCTCAAAGACATTTCTGTTGCTATTCCTCGGAATAAATTGGTTGTAATAACAGGCCTCTCCGGAAGCGGAAAATCCAGTTTGGCGTTCGACACGCTTTATGCAGAAGGCCAGCGCCGCTATGTGGAGAGCCTTTCCAGTTATGCACGCCAATTTTTGGGAAGACTGGACAAACCCAAGGTAGATTCAATAAAAGGTATTGCACCAGCTATTGCTATAGAACAGAAAGTAAATTCCACAAACCCGCGTTCTACCGTTGGAACTTCCACTGAGATTTATGACTATTTGAAATTGCTTTACACACGAATCGGGAAAACCATTTCGCCAATTTCAGGCAAAGAAGTTAAAAAGGACACAACTACAGATGTTTTAAATTTCATAAAAAAGTTTTCCGAAGGTGAAAAGCTACTACTCCTTGCCCCTATTCTTTTGGAAGAAGGCCGCACAATGCAAAACAAAATCCAGGCTTTGGCACAGCAGGGATATTCAAGAATTAAAATAAATGGCGAAGTTTTACGGATTGATGAATTAGAATGCAAATCCTTTCCGAATAAAATAGATTTGGTCATTGACCGGATCATTACAAAAGACGAAGAAGATTTTTACAATCGGTTAGCAGACGCAATTGAAATAGCCTTTTTTGAAGGAAAAGGCGAACTTTTTATTCAAGAACTTTCCACCAATAAAATTACTGAATTCAACAACCGCTTCGAAGCCGATGGAGTGGTTTTTATGGAACCAAATGCGCACCTTTTTAGTTTTAATAATCCCTATGGTGCTTGCCCAACTTGCGAAGGTTATGGCGATGTTATTGGTATAGATGAAGACTTGGTGATCCCAAACACTGCGCTCTCAATCTTTGAAAATGCAATATTTCCTTGGCGTGGGGAAAGTATGAGCTGGTATCGGGATCAATTGGTCAATAATGCCTATAAATTTGACTTTCCAATACATAAACCTTGGTTTCAGCTTACCGAAGAACAGAAACAACTTGTTTGGGACGGAAACAAATATTTTGAGGGATTGAATAGTTTTTTTTCCTTTTTGGAATCGAAAAGCTATAAAATCCAAAACCGGGTTATGCTTTCTCGCTATCGCGGAAAGACAAAATGCGCCACTTGCAAAGGAAAGCGTCTTCGTCCCGAAGCCGGCTATGTAAAAATCAACAATACCGCAATTCAAGAATTGGTGGAATTGCCATTGGATAAAACGGCAATATTCTTTAAAAATTTAGAATTGTCTGAATTTGATGAAAAAGTAGCAAAGCGTTTGTTACTGGAAATCAACAACCGTATTCGCTTTTTACAGGATGTTGGCTTGGGATATTTAACCCTGAATAGAAAGTCAAACACCCTCTCGGGCGGCGAATCGCAACGAATCAATCTAGCTACCTCCTTGGGGAGTAGCCTTGTAGGCTCTATGTATATTTTAGACGAACCGAGTATTGGGCTTCATCCAAAAGATACGGAAAGGCTTATCGTTGTTTTAAAATCCCTTCGTGATCTAGGAAACACCGTGATCGTTGTTGAACACGATGAGGACATAATGAAAGCTGCCGATGAAATTATAGACATTGGCCCCGAAGCCGGAACTTTTGGCGGGGAAGTGGTTGCACAAGGAACCTATACTGAAATTTTACAATCCAATTCGCTCACTGCAAAATATTTAAATGGCGAAATGGAGATTGAAGTGCCTAAGAAACGGCGTACTTCAAAAAACAAAATAACAATCAACGGCGCGCGCCAAAATAATTTAAAGAACATCGATGTAACTTTTCCTTTAAATGTTTTCACTGCGGTAACAGGCGTTTCAGGTAGCGGAAAAAGTACATTGGTAAAGAAAATTCTCTATCCCGCCCTAATGCGGGAAATTGGCGGCTATGGTGAAAAGCCCGGACAGTTTTCAGAAATAAAGGGAGATTTCAATACTATAAAAAGTATTGAATTTATTGACCAAAACCCTATTGGCCGCTCCAGCCGAAGCAATCCGGTAACCTATATAAAAGCGTATGATGACATAAGAAATCTGTATGCTTCACAGAAACTTTCGGACATACGTGGGTACAAAGCAAAGCATTTCAGTTTCAATGTAGATGGTGGTCGCTGCGAAACCTGCAAAGGCGAAGGTGAAGTAACCATAGAAATGCAGTTTATGGCCGATGTACATTTAATATGCGATGCTTGCAATGGTAAACGTTTCAAAAAAGAGATTTTGGAGGTAACTTTCCAAGGCAAAAACATAGACGATATTCTCACGATGACCGTTGATGATGCCGTTGCTTTTTTCGGTGAGCACAAACAGGATAAAATTGCGGCAAAATTGCAGCCATTGCAGGATGTGGGACTTGGTTATGTCCAGCTGGGGCAAAGCTCCTCTACCCTTTCCGGCGGAGAGGCTCAGCGAATTAAACTTGCTTCATTTTTGGTTAAGGGGACTTCAAAAGAGAAAGCCGTTTTTATATTTGACGAACCCACAACAGGGCTTCATTTTCACGATATAAAAAAATTATTGGCTTCTTTCTATGCTTTACTTGACAGAGGACATACTGTGATTGTGGTAGAACATAATTTAGATTTGATTAAATGTGCAGACCACATTATTGATCTAGGACCGGAAGGTGGTGAAAATGGGGGACAAGTGGTTGCTGAGGGAACTCCAGAGGAAGTTTCAAAGAGTAAGAAATCCTTTACGGCAGAATATTTGAAAGAAAAACTTTAAAATCCCATTATTTTTTGGCACACTAATTGAAATAAAAATAAAAGAAATAAGACTTTTAGTTTTTTTGGTTGGTTAGTTTTTTAAAATCCGTTGAATTGATAAAACACTTCAGCGGATTTTTCATTTAAATACATTCAAAATATCTTCTCAGTTTTATCACACTTCAAAAAACATTGAAAATCAATCATTTAAAAATTTGGCACGGTCGTTGGTTATTTAAAATCGTACACAGCTAACCAAAGAATTTAAAGCGAGTACAAACCTTAATTTTTGAAACTTATGAAAAACATAGCATTAATCTTCAGCATCCTTTTAATGGGATTTTCAGCAAATGCAACTTCCAATGAAAGTGAAAACAATAACAGACGAGGTTATGATGGTAACGCCTATATTTTTGTGGAAGGCGATGTGGAATTCTCCGTTTTCCCCGATGGGCAGTTTGATTTTGTATATGTTGGGCCACAAAAAGGCTCAAGTGTTACCATAAATACTCCCAATGTAAACATAAGTTTCAATTCTGGTTATGATTATGATGCTTACGTTCAATATGATGACTACGGCGCGGTAATCCAAGTTGAAAGTGTTCCTATTTATTATGATTATTACGGTCGAATAATTCAAGCTGGGAATGTTGACATTCAATATAATGACAGAAGATTAGTTAGAGTTGGTGGATTACACGTAGTGTATAATAATTACGGCTATTTTTCACATTGCACCGGCGTTATAAATATGTACAATCCATATTATGTTTATCGCCCTTGGCATGTCTATTACGCGAGACCTATCTATAGCCACTGTGTAGTTTATGATATGCCCTATAGAAGATATTACAGCCCGGTTAGATATAGCTATCACGATCACGTAGTTTACTACAAAAACAGAAAAAACGTAGCCTATCACAATGGAAGAAGAGATTTTTATCGTCCTGGAAGCCGTGTTTATGATAAAAAAGGAAGATCTTCTATAAACAAAGAATATAATCCAAATAGAAGAAACACTATGGTTGCTTCAAATAACAGTCGCAACTATAGCTCAGTCCGAAGTGATAAAACACAAGCTAATAATACAAGAAGTAATACTGTTTCAAGAAACAGCAGCACCAATAGTAAAGGAGCCACAAATGTGGATCGAAACACGCATAGCACTCGAAATATTTCAGGAAACGTTTCTAGAGAAAACACCGTTACCTCACGTAGTGGAAACACAACAAGAGTGAATGGCAACAATACAAATAGAAATGTAGAAAAAATAAATCCCAAAAACAACGTGAAAAATAACAGAATTGCGAATACAACTCGCCCAACTAATTCACGAAATGTTTTAGCGGACAGAAATGTTCAAAAACAACAAACCCGCACTACTTCATCAAACAACAAAAGTAGATCGGTAACAAAAAATACAACACAGGCTCCCAAAAGAGAAACGGCGAGTCGTAGTACAGTAAATAAATCCAGTGCTCCTTCTCGAAGCAGTTCAAAGGCGAACACAGTTTCTAGAGGTAATTCTTCAAGTAGTAAAACTATAAGGGGAAGAGGATAAAGATAGTTTTTTGGTTGGTTGGTTAAACCTCCGTGATTCCTTGGATGATCGGGGGTTTACTTTTTAAATTTTGAATTAAGTCAGCCATTTGTTTCGTCAGTTCCCTCCTGCTATATTTTTCAATGCCTTCCGAAGCGATCCCTAAATTTCCACATTTGAATGCTGCATACAATTGAAGGATTTCAGCTTTCAATGCATTATCATCCCAATAGCTAAAAAATTTTCCGGCATTGGTATCCTGAATAATTCCTTCGATATCACTTTCCTTGGGGCCCAAAGCAATTATTGGGCGTTTGGCAGCCAGATATTCAAAAAGCTTTCCGGGAATAATAGCACGGGTTTCGGCACTATTTATTTCAACCAAAAGCAGTACTTGACTTTGATGTTGCATTTGCAAAGCTTCGGAATGGGAAATGTATCCCAAAAATCTACAATTTTTCAAAAGATGAAAATCTTTCAAACTTTGCTTCACTTCTTCACTTACAGCACCAGCGAATTTCAACTGCAAATCATTTTTGAAGGAAGCATTTTCCTTGCAAATTTCAGCAAGGACTTTCCATAAGACTTCGGGATTTCGTTCGCTCAAAAGTGAGCCAATATGAGAAATTGAAAAACTGGAATCTATTTCAAAATCAGTCTTTTTGGAAACATCAAAACCATTTGTAACTACCTCAATCGGGGTTTTGGTAATCATTTCAAACTCTTTTTTTGTAGTTGGACTGGTTACTGTGATAATCGATGCTGTTTTTAAAACCGAGGCTTCCAATGCCTTGTGCTTTCTAGCTGATGCTTTGCTCAATCGTAGAGATTTGTGGTAATGAACAGTCGTCCAAGGATCACGGAAATCCGCGATCCACTTTACATTCATCTCTTTTTGAAGCTGCATCCCGATCAAGTGAAGGCTGTGCGGCGGACCCGTTGTAATCACAACATCCACGGCATTTTCAGAAATATATTTTGAAAGAAATCTAACCGAAGGTTTTACCCAGCCCACGCGCGCATCGGGAATAAAAAAATTGCCGCGAACGTAGAGCATCAGTTTTTCCATTGCCGAAATTTCCTTTTTTGAAATAATACCGCTGCTTATCTGCTTGGTCTTCTTTCTCGAAAAAATTTTCGAGAAACGATAGGGTTCGCTAATTGGCTGTTTCAAAATTTGAATACCAGAAGGAATTTCCGAAGAAAAATTTTCGTCAATCAAAGGATAGTTCGGATTTTTGGGAGCATAAACTATTGGTTCCACTCCAAATTCCCTAAAATATTTCACAAACTTCAACCACCGCTGTACGCCCGGACCACCCGCAGGAGGCCAATAGTATGTAATTATAAGGGCGCGTTTCATTTATTCTTGCAGTTCTTTTCTTCGAAAGGCAAAATATAGCCCGCTCAACAAAATTAATAGGAATATAATACTGCTCACCAAAGAAATGGTACTTCCAGTTTGGATTACTTTTGGTTCAAACTTGAATTCTATTTTATTGTTTCCCGTTGGGATGACCATAGCTCGAAGTAGATAATTGGCTCGGAAATATTCAGCAGGTTTACCATTTATGTATGCGTTCCATCCTTTTGGATAATATACTTCTGAAAAGATAGCCAATTGTGGCGACTTGCTAGAAGCTTCATAAACCAAATGATTGGGTTGATAAGTGAAAAGTTCGATAGTTGCCGTACTGTCCCTTTCAATTTTATGGCTCGGAATTTTTGAAAGAAATTCTTTATTGATGACTGCGGTTTTTTTGGTGTCCAAACTGTCCAAAAGCTGGATTTCCTCATTTGCATTTTCCGCAGGTAGCACGTTTTCAACAAACCAGGCATCTCCATTTGCGTACGGATTGCGCTGCGCTACTGGCCCACCGTTTTTGGCTTGGGCAATAATGTAGCGAACATTCATCATATTCAAAATTCCAATATTTCCCTTTGAAATATAGAATTCAAATAAATCCTGCATTCTGCCCGGTTTTGCAGCGTGATAACCACCCAAAGCATTGTGATAATAACTTGCACGCCCACTGTTGAAAGCGTTTGTAGCGGCATCATAAACACGGTAATGGCCATCATCTTCCAATATTTGCATATCGGCTCCATTTTTTTGGAAAGGCTGCTCAACCAATTTTGCCTGTACAAAATCTTCTTCATTCACATATCGTCTATCAACGCCAACTAAATCTACCAATACCAACAAACAAAGTGCAGCAATGGCAAAGCCTTTTTTCAGTTTCCCCTTCATAAAAAACCAAAGAACGGCAGCAGTTAAAAGCACAAAAATCAATGAACGGATAGCATCTGAAGTGAAAAGCGACATTCTATCCTCACGGATGGCCTCCAAAAACGGAAGGCCCATTTCATCCCTAAAATAGCTATCGTATGGACTCGCAAAATCGAACAATGTTGTTTTAAAAAGAATAAATATCAATGTAATTCCTCCCACAATTCCTGTTGACCAAAGCAATGCTTTCTTCTTTTCATCTTCTTTTTCAAAATGGCTAAAAAACTGATGTAAACCAACAATAGCAAGGATTGGAAGAATCAATTCAATAATTACTTGAATGGAAGAAACTGCGCGGAATTTATTGTACATCGGCACATACTCAATGAAAAACTGAGTCAGCCCTTTAAAATTGTCTCCCCACGATAACAAAAGGGTCAAAATAAAACCTGAAACTATCCACCATTTCAATCTTCCTCGAACTAAAAAAAGTGCCAACACCGCAAGAAAAATAACAATCGCGCCTATATATGCCGGGGCTCCCACATAGGTCTGTTTGCCCCAATACATTGGGATCTGGCTTAACACTTGATTGGCTTCCTGTGCCGAAGCGCCCATTCGCATCAAGCTCTCAACGGTTTTGGAATCTTTTGGAAAGGACTCGGCAGAACTTCCGCCCATAAATCGTGGAATATATAAGTTGAAACTTTCAAGTCTTCCGTAGCTATATTCAGTAATATAATCGTAATCAAGACCTGTTTTGTTGTCTTTCGGCGTACCGTCTGCATTTATGGTCAATTCAGTTTTTCCACGGGTAGAAGTATCTGCGTATTCTTTGGTTGCCATAATATTCGTGGCATTTAAACCTATGGAAATAATTACTGCAACTATCATTATACCCACCGCTTTGAAATAGTGGGGCAACATTTTCTTCTTAAAAGCATCAATCAAATAAACGATGCCGATGATTACTACCAAAAGCATCAAATAATACGTCATTTGGAAGTGGTTTGCAACCAGCTCCAGTCCCATTGAAACCGTCAGCAGTAAAAATCCCCACAAATATTTTCTACGGAAAGTGAGAAATATTCCGCTTAAAACAAAGGGCATATAGGCTATTGCGTGGGCTTTTGCATTATGTCCCACCCCCAAGATTATTATCAAATAGGTTGAGAATCCAAACGCCAGTGCACCCAGAAAAGCAAGTTTATAGTCCACTTTCAACACTAGAAAAAGAATATACATTCCAATAAAATAAAGGAAGATATAATCAGCCGGACGGGGCAGAAAACGAATGGCGAGATCGAGCTGTTTTATGTAATTGTTAGGGTATTTTGCACCCAATTGATATGTTGGCATTCCGCCGAAAGCGGCATCGGTCCAATAGGTTTCTTCGCCGGTTTTCGCTCGGAAATCATTTTGCTGTTTTGCCATTCCAGTGTATTGCACGATGTCACTTTGGAATATCTTTTTTCCTTGTAGAACAGGGTTAAAATAGGCCAGCGAAGCAACGATAAACAAAACGAAAACAACTAAATGCGGAAGAAATTTTTTATAGTTGGACTGCATAATTTGGCTTGTGATTTTGAAGAGGGAAAATTATGAAAAATATATTTAACGGTGGACGCCGGAAGTACTACAAGTTTTAGCAAACTATATCATCCCGTTCATGCATTCACCACTACTCTACCTCTTCGTAATCCACATATTCCCCAACTTTTTTACTATTTCGGAAATTTGGAGAGGGGTTTTTATCAATGGTAACACTCCCCTCCTTTTCGTGCTGGGTGTTCATGTTTGGACTATTTCCGAAGAATTGCTCAAACTGCTGTCCTGCTTTCTTTGAAATATAGCGTATTAAATAAGGAGTTGCCAGTCTAATAAGAAACTTTAGACCAAAATATACCAGAAGAACGATTAATATCGTTTTTAGGAATGTCATCATAACTGTAAAATTCTTTCCAAAAATAAGAATTGGTGTAGAAAAAGACGAATGTTGACTATTAAATAAATGGTAAAATCTTATATCTTTGAACTAAACCCAACTATCCATGAATATCAAACTTCCCTTTCTATTTCTGCTTTGCACAATTTCTTTTTCGCCTGTTTCGGCACAATATACCGAAATGATAAATACCAACCGCCCCGGCGGCTCACAGGGTGCTTTTTCGGTTGGGACTAATGTACTTCAGATTGAAACTGGATTTAGCTACGGAAAAGAAAAACACGAGCTGTTGAAAACCGAAACCAACGGTTTGGCAATAGACTACTCCATTCGTTATGGATTTTGGAAAGAACGTTTGGAAGTGAGCCTTATGGGCGAGTTTCAATCAAACAAAATTACCGACAATCGTTCTACAACGGCAAGAGAATACAGTCTTTCAAACTTTAAAAGCAACACACTTGGCGCTAAATATTTAATTTATGACCCCTATCGAAAGCGCGACCTAAAAGGTCCTAATCTTTACAGTTGGAAGGCAAACAACAAAACACAGTGGGCAGATTTAATTCCTGCAATATCAATTTATGCAGGTGCCAATTTTGATTTTGCGGACAATCCATTCACCCCCGAAGCTGAAGGGAAAATAAGCCCTAAATTTGTTATCGCAACTCAGAACAATTTTATTGGCGGTTGGGTATTTGTAACCAATATTATCGTGGATCGCGTTACTACAGATTTTCCGACTTATGGTTATATTGTAACATTAACACATGCTACCAATCGGTATTTTTCGGTTTTTCTTGAAAATCAAGGCTTAAAAAGTGACTTTTATTCCGATCAATTGTTGCGTGGTGGCGCAGCTGCTCTCATTAACGAAAACCTGCAAGTAGACCTCTCTCTCACTTATAGTTTTAAGGACACTCCTTCTAAATTTTATGGACGTGCAGGCTTGGCATATCGATTTGATATGCACAACAAAGACGAATATTTAGAAGATGATGCAAATAAAGAGATGAAAGACAAAAAGGAAAAGGATAAAAAAGAAGAACGCCAAGAAGAATTAAACTTGGACGAAGGTGGTGAATAATAACATTTTGTGCATGATTACAATAAAACAACTAACCTCCAAAAGTGATCTTAAAAAATTCGTCACTTTTCCCTTTAAACTATACAAAGACAGCAAATATTGGGTTCCATCGCTTATTAAAGATGAAATGGAAACTTTGGATACCGCAAAAAATCCTGTTTTTAAAAATGCCGAAGCTTGGTATTATTTGGCTTATAAAGGAAATGAAATTGTTGGCCGTATCGCAGTTATTTTAAACCATTTGGAGGTAAATGAACAGGGGAAGAAAAAAATCCGCTTTGGCTGGCTGGATATGGTGGACGATATTGAAGTTACCAAAGCCTTGTTGGAAAAAGTTTTTGAAAAAGGCCGGGAACACAATCTTGAATATGCCGAAGGCCCCGTTGGTTTCAGCAATATGGAAAAGGCAGGAATTTTAACGATGGGCTTTGAGGAAATGAATACGATGATTACGTGGTACCATTTTCCATATTACGCCAAACATCTTGAAAAACTGGGCTTTGAAAAGCAGGCAACTTGGGTAGAGTATAAAATGAACGTCCCGCAATCCATTTTTGAAAAGGTGAAAAAGTTTTCAGAATTGGTAAAATCGCGCTATGGGCTTTCCGTAATCCGCTTCAAAAACAAAAAGGAAATCCTTCCTTATGTGGACAGTATGTTCGATTTGCTGAACAAAACCTACAACACGCTCCAAACGTTTGTTCCCATACAGCAGTACCAAATTGATTATTACAAGGAAAAATATTTTAACTTTATCCATCCCGATTACATCACCTGTATAAAAGACAAAAATGGAAAACTCATTGCCTTTTCCATCGTGATGCCCTCTTTTTCCAAGGCATTGAAAAAAGCCAATGGCAAATTGTTCCCATTGGGATGGAACTATATTTTAAAAGCACAGAAAAAGAACGATACCGCCGCCTTTTATCTAATAGGAATTGACCCCGAATACCAAGGAAAGGGTGTTACGGCAATTATTTTTGAAGAGATGCAACACCTTTTTAACGCCAAGGGAATACACACCGTTGAAACCAATCCTGAATTAAAGGAAAACACTGCTGTACAATTGCTTTGGAAAGACTACAATCCCGTGCAGCATAAGGAGCGGAGTACGTATAGGAAAAATATTTGAAATAAAAAAATCCACCAAAAAAGGTGGATTTTTTAAATATTGTGAGATTCCCGTTTGCACGGGAATTATTAAATCTTCTCTCCCATCGCCTCCGCAACAGCAGCAGACAGACGTTTGTAGGTTCCATTCTCCAAGCGTTCGCGGATGGATGAAAAGGCTTCCAAAGTCTCTTCAATATCCTGCATAGTGTGTGAAGCCGTTGGAATCATTCGCAAAAGAATCAATCCTTTCGGGATTACCGGATACACAACAATTGAGCAGAAAATTCCATGGTTTTCACGAAGATCTTTTACCAAGGCCATTGCTTCCGGGATGCTTCCTTTTAAATAAACAGGAGTAACGCAACTTTGGGTTGTTCCTATATCAAAACCTCGCTTTTTAAGTCCACCCTGCAGCGCGTTTACATTTTCCCAAAGTTTCGCCTTCAATTCTGGCATGCTGCGAAGCATATCCAGACGCTTCAATGCACCTTCCACCAAAACCATCTGCAATGATTTTGCAAACATTTGCGAACGCAGATTATATTTTAGGTAATTCATAATCTCTTCGTCACCCGCAATAAAAGCTCCGGTACTCGCCATAGATTTTGCAAAAGTGGCAAAATAAACGTCTATTCCGTCCTGAACACCTTGCTCCTCGCCTGCTCCGGCACCTGTTTTTCCTAGTGTTCCGAAACCGTGCGCGTCATCCACAAAAAAGCGGAAGTTGTATTTTTTCTTAAGCGCAATAATTTCCTTTAATTTTCCTTGCTCTCCGCGCATTCCGAAGACCCCTTCAGAAATAAGAAGAATTCCGCCGCCTGTTTTTTCGGCCATTTTTGTGGCACGTTGCAGGTTTTTCTCGATACTCTCCATATCGTTATGCTTGTAGGTGAAGCGTTGCCCCAAGTGAAGACGAACCCCGTCAATTATACAAGCGTGGGCATCAACATCATAAACAATCACATCGTCTTTTGAAACGAGTGCGTCAATGGTTGAAACCATTCCTTGGTAACCAAAATTCAGTAAATAAGCAGCTTCTTTATGTACAAATGCTGCAAGTTCCCGCTGAAGTTGCTCGTGAAGATCGGTATGGCCACTCATCATCCTGGCGCCCATTGGGTATGCAGAGCCCCATTTTTTGGCGGCTTCAGCATCTACTTTTCTAACTTCCGGGTGGTTGGCAAGGCCTAAATAATCATTGATACTCCAAATGATTACTTCCTTGCCCTTAAATTTCATTCTATTGGAAATTGGACCTTCCAATTTTGGGAAAACAAAGTAGCCTTCCGCTTGTTCAGCCCATTTTCCTATTGGACCTTTCTCTTTATAAATTTTATCGAATAAATCTTTCATTAAATCTTTAGTTAAGAATATGGGGCAAAATTAATTAATTAATTTGTGAGATATTAGATTTTAGACATTAGATTTAAACAACCGAAATCCAAAAACCCAGGTAGGTGATTAATCGCGCTTCTTCCTACCTATAAAATCATATAATTAAAAACCGATTGAAAATAACAATCGGTTTTTAAATCATATATCTAAAATTACTTTACGTATTCAATTTGGTGGATTTCAGCAGTTTCCGAATCAAAAAAGCCCTGCTGGCTCATCCATTCATCATTGTAAATTTTGCTCATATAGCGTGAACCGTGATCGGGGAATATAACAACTATATTGCTGCTTTGGTCAAATTCACCTTCTTCTTCAAGTTGCTTCAAACCTTGCATTGCCGCACCGCTTGTATAACCCACAAACAGTCCTTCGGTTTTTGCAAGTTCGCGGGCAGTATGCGCACTGCTCTCATCGGTTACTTTTTCGAATTTATCAATAATATTGAAGTCTGTAGCGGTAGGAATTAAGTTTTTCCCCAAACCTTCAATACGATATGGATAGATTTCATTGGCATCAAATTCCTTGGTTTGGTGGTATTTTTGAAGTACCGAGCCGTAAGCATCAATACCTATTACTTTTATATTTGGATTCTGTTCTTTTAAGAAGCGAGCAGTTCCAGAGATTGTTCCCCCTGTCCCACTGCAAGCCACCAAATGTGTTATTTTTCCAGCAGTCTGTTCCCAGATTTCTGGGCCAGTGGTTTGGTAATGCGCATCAATGTTCAATTCATTAAAATATTGATTGATGTAAACAGAACCTTTTATTTCGTTATGAAGTTTTTTTGCAACTTCGTAATAAGAACGAGGGTCATCTGCACTAACGTGGGCTGGGCAAACATAGACTTTGGCCCCCATCGTTTTTAGCATATCAATCTTATCTGCGGAAGATTTTGAACTAACAGCCAAAATACATTCATATCCTTTAATAATGCTCACCATTGCAATACTGAAACCAGTGTTTCCACTCGTGGTTTCAATAATGGTATCGCCTGGTTTCAGAATGCCTTTTCTTTCGGCTTCTTCAATAATATAAAGAGCAATACGGTCTTTAGTAGAATGTCCTGGGTTGAACGCTTCAACTTTTGCGAAATAATTACCCTTCATATTTTGGGTAATTTTGTTAAGCTTTATCAATGGTGTGTTGCCTATAAGTTCCAACACGTTATTGTGGGCTTTTATTTCTTCTTTCATAAAGAGGGAGTTCGTTTTAAAATGACTTCAGTTCAAAACTGAAAATTTTAACCGCACAAAGGTAAGGAAATATTTTTATTACTCCTTAATTCCTTCCAAATCCAACAGAAATGCATAATCCATTGCCACTTCCTTTAACGCTTCAAAACGCCCAGAAGCCCCGCCATGACCAGCATCCATATTGGTTTGCAACAGCAATATATTATTGTCAGTTTTCAAATCTCTAAGTTTGGCGACCCATTTAGCCGGTTCCCAATATTGTACTTGACTATCATGAAGACCTGTAGTTACGAGCATATTTGGGTAGGCTTTTTCTTCCACATTATCATATGGTGAATAACTTTTAATATAATTGTAGTATTCCACTTCATTTGGGTTTCCCCATTCGTCATATTCGCCTGTAGTTAATGGAATTGAATCGTCCAACATTGTGGTAACAACATCTACAAATGGCACCGAAGCAATCACACCATGATATAAATCTGGTGCCATATTGGTAATTGCTCCCATCAGAAGTCCACCAGCAGAGCCACCCGAAGCGTAAAGATGCTCTCGAGAAGTATAACCTTCTTCTACTAAATATTTGGAAGCATCAATAAAATCGGTAAAGGTATTTTTCTTTTTCAGCAATTTTCCGTCCTCATACCATTTCCTCCCCATATATTCTCCACCGCGAATGTGCGCAATTACATATATAAATCCGCGATCCAAAAGACTTAAACGCACAGAAGAAAAATAGGGATCCATCGTGGCGCCATAGGAACCGTAACCATAAATGAGTAACGGATTCTTACCATCTTTTTTGATGCCTTTTCTATAGATAACCGACATCGGGATTTTTGTTCCATCAGCAGCAGTCGCCCACAGACGCTCGGTTTCATAATTGTCTTTATCAAACTTTCCGCCCAAAACTTCAGTTTCTTTCAAAACCATTTTGTCTTTCGTTTCCATGTTGAAATCAATAACGGAAGCTGGCGTGTTCAAAGAATTGTAGCCATAACGAAGTATTTCTGTGTCAAATTCGGGGTTCTGTGTTGTGAAAGCAGTATAGGTTTCATTATCAAAAGGAAGGTAATAATCTTCGTTGCCCTCCCACTTTTTTATTCTAATCTTGGTCAGGCCATTGTTCCTTTCGCTAACCACCAAATAATCCTTAAAAATATCAATGTCCTCCAAAAGTACGTCATCGCGGTGCGGAATCATATCAACCCAGTTCTCTTTTGAAGTTTTGTCTTCCGAAGTTTTCATGAGTTTAAAGTTGAGTGCTTTGTCCTTATTGGTCAAAACATACCAGTTATTTCCATAATGTGAAATGCTATATTCCAATCCTCTTTCGCGCGGCTGAAAGATTCTGAATTTACCCATAGGATTATCGGCAGATAGGATGCGGTATTCTGAAGTTAAGGTACTGTAGCTTCCTATTACTATAAATTTTTTCGACTTCGTCTTATACACATAGGTGCCGAAGGTATCGTCGTTTTCGGAAAATACTAGTTCGTCAGTAATGGGGTCGGCACCCAAAGTGTGCCTGTAAATTCTATCTGCCCGAAGGGTTTTCTCATCCTTTCGAGTATAAAAAAGCGTTTTGTTATCGCTGCCCCAAGTTGCGCTTCCAGTGGTCAAAGGAATGCGCTCTGGGTAAATTTCCCCAGTTTCAAGGTTTTTTATATAGATATCGTATTTTCTTCTGCTCAAGGTATCCACCCCAAATGAAACTAGCTTGTTGTCCTCAGAAACATTTAGGCCGGTAAGGTTGTAGTAAGAATAATCCTTAGCCATTTCATTCACATCAAAAAGAATTTCCTCGGGGGCGTCCAAGCTTTCTTTTTTCCGTGTATAGATAGGGTAATCTTTTCCTGTTTCATACCTAGTAATGTAGTAGTAACCGTTCAATTTATAGGGAACCGATTCGTCATCTTCCTTTATGCGCGCCTTCATTTCTTCAAAAAGATCCTCCTTAAACTTTTTGGTATGCTCCGTCATTGCTTCGTAGTAACTATTCTCTTCATTCAAATAATTTATTACTTTTTCATCTTCGGGATTGTTGAGCCAATAATAATTATCGATGCGAATATCGTTGTGGGCATTTAATTCCTTGGCTATTTTTTCTGCTTTCGGGGGAGTGATTTCCATATTTTTATCTGAAGTATCTTGATTTTTGCAAGCAACGGCAAAAGTAAGACAAGCTACTGAAACAATTAAACTATTTTTCATAATTGAAGGTTGTTGAATAGCTTTACAATGTAGTAAATTTGCATCAAACTTAAATGCAAAAAATATGTTTGGAGATTTAATGGGAATGATGGGCAAACTGAAAGAAACCCAGGAAAAAGTAGAAGCCACAAAAAAACGGTTGGATTCCGTTTTAATAGATGAAACAAGCAGCGACGGACTTTTAAAAATAACGCTTACCGCAAACAGACAAATTAAAACTATTGAAATTGATGATACGCTGCTTGAGGATAAAGAGCAATTGGAGGATTACATGATTCTTACCCTGAACAAAGCCATTGAGAAAGCTACTAATGTTCACGAAACAGAAGTTGCCGCTGTGGCAAAAGAAGGGTTGCCAAATATTCCGGGGCTTGATATGTTTAAATAAATAATGCTAAACTTATTATAAAAGCTTTCGCTTATTTTTAAAACAACTTGTTTTTCACGATATTGAACGCTCAAATATTCAGTAATCAATAAACTCCTAATTATGTTTGAACTAAAAAAAAGCGGTGATAAATTTCACTTTGTATTAAAAGCGGCCAATGGTCAAGTTATTTTAAGCAGCCAGATGTACGCTACGAAAGCTTCTGCGATGAACGGGATAGAATCTGTTCAGAAAAATTGCGGAAAAGACAGCAGTTTTGAAATGAAGACTGCGAAAAACGGAAAAATTCATTTCAACATTAAAGCCACGAATGGGCAGATAATTGGAAGCAGCCAAATGTATGCCGCCGAAAGTGGCGCAAAAAACGGAATTGAATCCGTGAGAAAAAATGCTCCTGGAGCTTCAGTAAAAGAAGTGGAGTAACATTAAATTCATAAATATAAATCCTCGGAAATTCCGGGGATTTTTTATTTTTACCCACAACCTCAAAAGAGGAAGTCCGAATCAACAAATCACTTAAATGCAACTACTAAACAATTGGCGTATTATACTTTTGCTCTGCCTCACACTGGGCTTAGCCCCTTTCTTTCCCGAACCGCACATCTGGGGTAAAATGAAATGGATTGCAGGTGGTGCCGAGGGAATGCGAGCTGCAGACTGGTTTGATGTTTTATTCCACGGATTACCTTTTCTCCTCTTGCTTAGATTATTGATAATCATGTTAGTTTCCTTAAAAAAGGATTAAACTTAAAATACATTCCGTTTCAAAAATGGGTTGTGTATAACTAAGCATTGCGAAAGACCCCCAATTTCGCTATTTTTGCAAAACTAAAACCTATTGAAATGCAGACAAACCCAAAGACCAACGGCGAGATTTCTTTTGAAGATTTTAAAAAAGAAGTCCTTAAAGATTACAAGATAGCAGTAACCAGCCGTGAATGTAGTTTATTGGGCCGTCGCGAAGTATTGACCGGAAAAGCAAAATTCGGGATTTTTGGCGATGGAAAGGAAGTGCCACAATTGGCCTGGGCAAAAGCATTCCAAAACGGTGATTGGCGAAGCGGATACTACCGTGACCAAACTTTTATGATGGCGATTGGAAAATTGACCATCGAACAGTTTTTTGCAGGTCTTTATGCACATACAGACATAAAAGCAGACCCAATGAGCGCCGGAAGGCAAATGGGCGGCCACTTCGCAACACATAGTTTAAACGAGGACGGTAGTTGGAAAAACCTCACTGTACAAAAAAATAGCAGTGCCGATATTTCACCTACCGCAGGCCAAATGCCCCGTTTGTTGGGTTTGGCACAAGCTTCAAAAATTTTCAGAAACGTAAAAGGAATTGAGGATAAAACCAATTTCTCCATAAACGGTAACGAAGTTGCTTGGGGGACCATCGGAAATGCAAGTACCAGCGAAGGGCTGTTTTGGGAAACAATAAATGCCGCAGGCGTATTGCAAGTGCCAATGGTAATGAGTGTTTGGGACGATGAATACGGAATCTCTGTTCACGCAAAATACCAAACCACCAAAGAAAACATTTCAGAAATACTTAAAGGATTTCAACGCACCGAAGAAGAAAACGGTTATGAAATAATCTGCGTAAAAGGATGGGATTACCCCGAACTTATTGAGGTTTACGGACGTGCCTCAAAAATTGCCAGAGAAGAACATGTTCCCGTTTTGATTCACGTGCAACAGCTTACACAACCACAAGGCCACAGTACAAGTGGTTCGCACGAACGCTACAAAAGCAAGGAACGTTTGGAGTGGGAAGCAAAATACGATTGTAACGTGAAAATGCGAGAGTGGATGATAGCCAGCGATATTGCTTCGGAAGAAACGCTAACGGAAATTGAAAAAGATATAAAGAAAAAAGTCCGTGATGGCAAAAAAGCTGCTTGGGAAGCATTCATGGCTCCACAAAAAAAGGAACAGGAAGAAGCGGTAGTGTTACTTGGCAACTTAGCTGAAAACAGCGCCAATAAAGTTTTTATAGAAAAAATAAAAAACGAGCTGGCTTCAGAAAAAGAACCCTTGCGCAGAAACATTCTTGCCTCTGCCCGCAAAGCATTGCGCAATAGTGTAGGCGAAGCTTCTTCAGAAAAGAAACAATTACAGGACTGGATCAATAATTATTTAGAAATAATCCAGCCAAAATACAGTGCCCATCTTTATAGTGAAGCAAAAGAAAATGCCAAGACTATCAAAGAGGTACTTCCAGCCTACGCCAATGATGCAGAGGAAGTGGATGGCCGTGTAATTCTCCGTGATAACTTTGATGCTATTTTCAGCAAATATCCTGAAGTATTAATTTTTGGAGAAGATGCCGGGGAGATTGGTGATGTAAACCAAGGCTTGGAAGGGATGCAGGAAAAATACGGTAAACTAAGGGTTGCCGATGCTGGTATTCGTGAAGCTACCATTCTTGGGCAGGGAATTGGAATGGCAATGCGTGGCCTCCGCCCTATCGCCGAAATTCAATATTTAGATTATATATTGTATTGTCTTCAAATAATGAGTGATGATTTGGTTACCGTTCGTTACCGAACCAACGGTACCCAAAAAGCACCATTGATTGTCCGTACCCGCGGACACAGATTGGAAGGCATTTGGCATAGTGGTTCACAAATGGGCGGTTTGATCCACTTGCTTCGCGGTATGTACATTCTTGTACCGCGAAACATGACCAAAGCGGCAGGTTTTTACAATACACTGCTTGAAACGGATGAACCCGCTTTGGTCATTGAATGCTTGAACGGCTACCGCTTAAAGGAAAAAATGCCAAACAATCTGGGTGAGCTTAAAACACCCATTGGAATTGTTGAAACAATTAAAGAAGGAACAGATATCACTTTGGTTTCCTACGGCAGTACCCTAAGGATTGTGGAAGAAGCCGCAAAAGAACTGCAACAAGCAGGAATAGACGCAGAAATTATTGACGTACAATCTTTACTCCCTCTTGATCTTAACCACGATATGGTAAAAAGTGTAGCCAAAACAAATCGCTTGCTTGTTATTGACGAAGACGTTTCTGGCGGTGCTTCGGCTTATATACTTCAAAACATTTTGGATGTTCAGGAGGGGTACAAATATCTTGACAGCAAACCTCAAACGCTTGCCGCGAAAGACCACCGTCCCGCCTATGGAACAGATGGCGATTACTTTAGCAAGCCTTCAGTGGAAGATGTTTATGAAAAGGTTTATGAAATTATGCACGAATCAAATCCTTTAGATTTTCCAAAACTGAGGTAAAATTCAAGCTTTAATTGTTTTAAAATCACTGGGGGATTTCCCCCTATTTTCAATTTAATCCAAAAATTAATTGCTTTTAGTTCTAAAAATATTTTACATTAGCAATTCAATTATAAAAAAAACAAGTCTATGTTTTATTTCAGCTTAAATACAAACAATAATAACGTGCTGCCGTAACAAAAACTTGTCGCGATATATGGCCTGTCAAGTTTTTTCTTGACAGGCTTTTTTTTGAACTAAAACCAACAATCTAAATTATAGAAAATATGTGTGGAATTGTATGTGCATTCAAACTAAAGGAGCCAGCGGAAGCTTTAAGACTTCAAGTGTTATCAATGGCAAAGTGTATCCGTCACCGCGGGCCGGACTGGAGCGGAATTTTCAGTAACGACAAAGCCATTATGGCACACGAGCGTCTGGCCATTGTAGATCCCACTTCCGGGAAACAACCGCTTTTCAGCAGTGATGGCAAAATGGTATTGGCTGCCAATGGCGAAATCTATAACCATATGGCGCTTCGGAAGCAATTCAAAAACTATGACTTCCAAACCAAAAGCGATTGTGAGGTCATTCTTCCTTTATACAAGGAGAAAGGCGCAAGCTTTCTTGACGAAATGAACGGCATTTTTGGTTTTGCGCTGTATGATGTTGAAAATGACATCTATTTCATTGCCCGCGACCATATTGGGATCATTCCATTGTATATAGGTTGGGACCAAAACGGAACTTTTTATGTAGCTTCCGAATTGAAAGCCTTGGAAGGCGTTTGTACCAAAATAGAACTCTTTCCTCCAGGCCATTATCTGGATAGCCGCGAAGGCAAACTGAAACGCTGGTACTCCCGCGATTGGATGGACTATAAAAATGTAAAAGATAATGTGACAAACATAGCCGAACTCCGTAAAGCACTAGAAGCAGCGGTGCACCGTCAATTAATGAGCGATGTACCTTACGGTGTTTTGCTTTCT
>JAGQYY010000169.1 GCA_020435825.1 Aequorivita sp. | reverse complement strand
GTTTCAATTTAACAAATCCATTTAATAATTCAACTGTCCGCTTAATGGAGAAAATTTGCTTTTCCATCTTGGTTATTTGGGCATTGTCTATCTTACACAATGCTTACTTAAAAGCTCTGGAAAACGCCATAGGAATAAGCGCTGAATACCTCGATGGATCTTATCTATTGTGGTCAGCTCTGGTTTATGTATTGGCTCAGGTCTTCAAAAGAGGTGTTGAAATTCAAACTGAAAACCAATATACCATATAACCATGCCAGTTATTATTAACCTCGATGTGATGATGGCAAAACGAAAAATGTCATTGAATGAGTTGTCCGAAAAAGTGGGAATCACTTTATCGAACCTCTCAATTTTAAAAACAGGCAAAGCCAAAGCAATCAGATTTAGTACTCTGGAATTAATATGTGAAGTCTTGGAATGTCAACCCGGGGATTTGTTGGAGTATAGGAAAATCTTAAACAATTAGTGTGGTTTTGCTCTCTGGCAAGGCGTTTTTAGCACAGAATGTGAGCTTATGAGTAATAAGTGACCATTCGAGCACAAAAACAACGCAGCCAGAGAGATAAAAATGTGCTTATAACGCGTCTAAATAACGTTCT
>JAGQYY010000168.1 GCA_020435825.1 Aequorivita sp. | reverse complement strand
AAGTTTCGGTCAGTATGTAACTTACTTGGAGGAAAATAATTATATACCGCCAAATGGTAAGAAATGGGTTGACTCAATCCGAAAACTTGGAAATGAAGCTAATCACAAAATTGAATTTAAAACACCACAAGAAGCTGAACGGATTTTAAAGTTTACAGAGATGTTACTGCGATTTATTTATGAGTTGCCGGGAATAATGGAAGAAACTGAAATACAAACTGAAAACGAATAAAATACGTGTGCCAACAATGTATAACCGCAATTACGGCGGATTCGACTACGTCCGAATCCACTCGGAATTGCTAACAACAGTGCTAAACCGAAAATTAACGCATATAAAACCGTAACTGACGGTTATACGAGACCGTTACCGGCAAAGCTGAAAAGACACCACAAACAAACTAAATACAGGATATAAATTGTAAATTTGCCTTATGACAGACAGCGAAAAAACAGAAACAAAAATTGGAATCTTTTCCTTTTTCGCAGGAGCAGGTTTCCTTGACTTGGGTTTTGAGACGACTCAAGGCTTTGAGACTGTTTTTGTCAACGAATACCACAAGCCTTTTATGGAAGTTTACAAGGCTTCAAGAAAAGGACTTA
>JAGQYY010000167.1 GCA_020435825.1 Aequorivita sp. | reverse complement strand
TATAGCGGTCGGTGTTACTAATGCACTCGAAGATGATGAATATATTCTTCCCATGCACCGCAACCTCGGTGTATTCACAACACGTAACATGCCTCTAGATAAACTTTTCATGCAGTTACAGGGAAAGCACGGCGGGTTTTCCAAAGGCAGGGAAAGATCGTTCCATTTCGGTTCTAACGAACATCATATTGTCGGAATGATCTCTCACCTCGGTCCCCAGCTGACTATTGCCGATGGTATTGCGCTCGCATGCAAACTCAAAAAAGAAAGTAAAGTTACGGCTGTCTTTACCGGTGAGGGCGGAACAAGCGAAGGCGATTTCCACGAAGCACTAAACGTCGCGTCCGTATGGGATCTTCCCGTCATCTTCATAATAGAAAATAATGGCTACGGACTTTCCACCACTACAAAAGAGCAGTATCGGTGTGAGAGTCTCATAGATAGAGCCTCCGGCTATGGGATGGAGGGTTTTCAGATAGACGGCAATGATATAGTAAGAGTTTATAAAACAGTCAGTACGCTTGCAGAGTCTATCCGCGCAAACCCGCGTCCGGTACTCCTTGAGTGCATGACATTCCGTATGCGCGGGCACGAGGAGGCTTCCGGTACAAAATAT
>JAGQYY010000166.1 GCA_020435825.1 Aequorivita sp. | reverse complement strand
TTTATTCTCCAGCAATGACTGACTTTACAATAATGGTTGAAAACAATAGTTATATGTTCGTTACCGGACCAAATGTTGTAAAAACGGTTACTAACGAAGAGGTTACTTCTGAAGAGTTGGGTGGCGCAAGTACTCATTCTACAAAATCAGGTGTGGCGCATATCACTTCTCCAAATGGTGTCGAATGTCTTGAAGATATAAAGAAGTTATTGAGCTATATGCCTCAAAATAATCGTGAAACAACTCCAAGATTACCTTACGAGCTTGGAGAAGAATTACGAACAGCATTAAATACTATTGTTCCTGATAATGCGAACAAACCTTACGATATGCACGATGTTATTAAAGGAATTATCGATGAAGATAGTTTCTTTGAAGTACATAAAAACTTTGCCGAAAATATTATTGTTGGTTTTGCTCGTTTGGGCGGAAGAAGTATTGGTATTGTAGCGAACCAACCTATGGTTTTGGCTGGATGTTTAGACGTAAACAGTTCGATTAAAGGTGCGCGTTTTGTGCGTTTTTGTGATGCATTTAATATTCCTTTATTAGTGTTGGAAGATGTGCCAGGTTTCTTGCCAGGAACTGACCAAGAGTGGAATGGAATTATTACACACGGAGCAA
>JAGQYY010000165.1 GCA_020435825.1 Aequorivita sp. | reverse complement strand
ATGAAATCTGTCAGAAATCGTGTGAAACCATAAACCGCATTGATGTTTTCTCCATTGCTGGCAGTATAGTTTCCGTAATTGACGTAATAACTTTTAAAAACATAAATACTAGCATCAATGAGATAGGCTTGCTTTTCCGACATTACAGATTAACTGATAAATTATCCGACTAACATTCCTGCGAAATTGGCAGAAAGTAATGATGCCAATGTTCCACCGATTAAAGCCTTAATGCCAAACTCAGAAAGACGTTTTCGCTGATTTGGAGCTAAATGTCCGATTCCGCCAACTTGAATACCGATAGAAGCAAAATTGGCAAAACCGCAAAGCATATACGTTGCAATCAGTACTGATTTTTCATAAGACAAATGCATGGCTGAAGCTACATTTTTAAACTCAGCCAAGTTGATATAACCGACAAATTCACTAGCAATCAATTTAATACCAAGCAACTGTCCAAGAATGGTAATGTCTTCTTTGGCAACGCCAATCAGCCACATTAAAGGTGCAAAAGTATATCCAAGAATAAACTCCATAGACAACTTGTCATAGTTGGTATGAGTAGCAATCCATTGACTGATAGAATTTCCAAATGTGTAACCATCAACATTGAGTACCATGATGTAG
>JAGQYY010000164.1 GCA_020435825.1 Aequorivita sp. | reverse complement strand
CTTCAGCAATAGGCCATCCTTGCAAAGTCGCTTTTACTATCATCTCACTAGCGAATTCCATACCGCTCGCACGTAAGTCCAAAGCTAACAATGCCTCTCGATTAAAACCTCGTAAGCCACAATGAAAATCGCCGATGGGGCTGCGGTATAACAGGCGACCTATACCACTCAGTACTGGGTTACCAAAGTATCGGTGTAAAGCTGGCATTGCTCCCTTAGCGATACCGCCCTGAAAACGGTTGCCCATCACCAACAGATTCCCTTCACGGAGTTTATCGACAAAATCTTGTAATCGACTGAAGTCATAACTATCATCAGCATCGCCCATAATTACATATTGACCACTTGCTGTGCGAATGCCGCCCATTAAAGCTGCTCCATAGCCTTTTTCAGAAACCGAGACTACTTTCGCTCCGGCTTTTCTAGCTATTTCTTGTGATCCATCGCTGCTACCATTGTCAGCTATAATGACTTCGCCAACAATGCCACTTTGCTGTAAAAAACCTTGCGCTTTTTGAATACATATTGCAATAGTTTCAGCCTCGTTCAAACAAGGCATTAAAATAGTAAGTTCGATCAATGTAGGGAGTTCTTATGAGTAGTAATTAACGTAAATTCTGGATGAGCGAGGAAT
>JAGQYY010000163.1 GCA_020435825.1 Aequorivita sp. | reverse complement strand
CGTCTATCTATTCCGCCACTAATAATATTTTTAGAACACCCGAAGGGACTCGAACCCCCATAAAACTCCTTAGAAGGGAGTGGCATTTCCAATTATGCTACGGATGCGTTTAGAGGTCAGTGACTATGCCCTAGGAAGCAGTTTAACCTCTTAAAATAAAACTTTACAAATTGCGCTTATGTTACTTAGTCTGACCTTCCAGACAGTACAAGTCGACATTAAAATGCGCATCGTTTTGTAGTAAACAACACATAGGCGTGTAAAGGATTAATGTTTTTATGTGTTCCTAGCAGGAGTCGAACCTACATCTAAAGTTTAGGAAACTTCTATTCTATCCATTGAACTATAGGAACATTTTTTAGATACTAAAACAGCATATTGCACCTGCACAACCTCACCTTGAATGTCAATTGTAGGCGGACTCGAACCGCTATTCATCTGTACCCTACTCTACTTTCAGGTATATCTAAAATTTCTTAAATCTATATCCAATCCACCATAAATCTATTCTAAAAAACCATGTGTTATCGTGCTTTCCAAAACCTATTCTTAACATTCTATTTTTAGAATCTAGTAGAATTTTTTCAGTTTTAATCATAGCACCCTCCGTGGGATTCGAACCCCGTGAGTTCTTTAC
>JAGQYY010000162.1 GCA_020435825.1 Aequorivita sp. | reverse complement strand
ATATCGTGAATCCTAATCTTTAATCAAACCACAACCAAGCACATAAGACTCACAAGTAATACCATAATATCGTGAATCCTAATCTTTAATCAAACCACAACTCGGTAACTTCCAATTTTATAGCTTCAATAATATCGTGAATCCTAATCTTTAATCAAACCACAACACCTGAACTAAATGGCGACTACGAGATTTCAATATCGTGAATCCTAATCTTTAATCAAACCACAACTGGACGATGCCTTTATTTATGGACGTTCTGAATATCGTGAATCCTAATCTTTAATCAAACCACAACAAGGCGCGCAAGTTTTGCGTCCTGCTAGCGAATATCGTGAATCCTAATCTTTAATCAAACCACAACCCTGCATATCTTGGCAAAGCATATATTTTTAATATCGTGAATCCTAATCTTTAATCAAACCACAACGGCTTCCCATCACGTAACACTTTTAAATGAATATCGTGAATCCTAATCTTTAATCAAACCACAACCATATATCTTTCCATTAGGAGCAAGTACCCAATATCGTGAATCCTAATCTTTAATCAAACCACAACGGGTCATCTTCTTGTTGTTTAGTTTGAAGAATATCGTGAATTCTAATCTTTAATCAAACCACAACGCTTGTTGATTTAATTCA
>JAGQYY010000161.1 GCA_020435825.1 Aequorivita sp. | reverse complement strand
ATGGCAAAAGAAGTATTATTTTCAGAAGACGCCCGTGCGAAAATGGCACGTGGTGTGAACATATTAGCAAACGCAGTTAAAGTTACTTTAGGACCTAAAGGCAGAAACGTTGTTTTGGATAAAAGTTTTGGTGCACCAACAATCACTAAAGACGGTGTATCTGTTGCAAAAGAAATCGAATTGGAAGATAAATTCGAAAACATGGGTGCACAAATGGTCAAGGAAGTGGCATCACAAACTAATGATGCTGCCGGTGATGGTACAACGACTGCAACAATTTTAGCTCAAGCATTTGTGCGTGAAGGTTTGAAAGCGGTTGCAGCAGGAATGAACCCAATGGATTTGAAACGCGGGATTGACAAAGCAGTTGCCACAGCCGTTTCAGCACTTAAAGACTTATCCGTTCCTTGTACTGACAGCAATGCAATTGCTCAAGTTGGCACCATTTCAGCAAATTCTGATGAAAGCGTTGGAAAAATCATTGCCGAAGCAATGGACAAAGTTGGAAAAGAAGGCGTGATAACCGTTGAAGAAGGTTCAGGACTTTCAAATGAACTGGATGTGGTTGAAGGTATGCAATTTGACAGAGGTTATTTGTCTCCGTATTTTGTGACGAATCAAGACACAATGACAGCCGAATTAGATGCACCTTA
>JAGQYY010000160.1 GCA_020435825.1 Aequorivita sp. | reverse complement strand
GTTGTTCTTTTAATAGCTTATCTGCTTCTTCTTTTTCATGAGGTTCCGTTTTTTTAAGGACAATTAAGTGACTCAACGCATCTTCTAATATTTGAACGGCACATAAAGATTCTCCTAAAAAACCGTATAGAGTTTTTTCTTTTTCACAGGCTTCTTTGAAATTTATCTTATCTATCATTGTGTTAAAAGGTAAAAGACACCTTTAAAGTACGAATAATTTGATTAAGATTATGTGTCAAGGGAAGTTGTTCAAGAAGGTCTTGGTTGGACCTTAAATTAAAAAAGTCCCACCGAAGCAGGACTAAAGATTTTCATCTACGGCATATAGCCTTATTGTGATAAGATTAAAGATTAGAAATTACTTTCACATGTCTAAGATAGGCAAAGAATTTTATTGTGCAATGAGGAACCCCGTAAATATATTGAATGTAAATCATTATTTTTAAGTTTTATAAAAACCATAAGTAATGAGTAAAATATTAGGACTTGACTTGGGAACCAATAGTATCGGGTGGGCTTTAATAGACGATACTAAGAAAGTCATCTTAGGGATGGGAAGTAGAATATTCCCCATGGGTGTTGAAAACTTAGGAGATGGAGAAGGCGAATTATCTAAGAATGCCAGTAGAACAGGTGCCAGAGGAGTAAGAAGACA
>JAGQYY010000015.1:18382-45720 GCA_020435825.1 Aequorivita sp. | reverse complement strand
GAACACGCCCGCGGTCGTGCCGTAATCGCACTGGTACAGATCAACCGGGGGATTCGCTACGGGCTGGGGAGCAAGAACTAGGTTAAATTGAGTGGTGGCAAAACAACTTGGAACTGTGTTATTTTCAACTCGGGCAAAAATAAATTGAGATCCAGTAACTACATGTGGCTGGGGCAATGGGTTAATACCAGCAATTGCATCTGCAGGGTTAGCATGATAAGTTACTGTATATTGCAAGGGATCTTGTCCATTAAGAATAACGGTATCAAAAGTGGTATTTAAATTAATAGATTCTTGTCCGGGGACACCCACATCACATAAGTTATATGGACTTGCGGGGGCTGTTGCAGTAGCGGCTGCAAAGCTAATTTCAAAAAAATCTATCGCATAACAAGTTCCACTCGGCTCTTCAATACGGACCCAAATTGTTTCAGAAGTACCAACAATAGGATATGCATTTGGAGGGACTATTGGGTTTGCGTTGTTTTCCGCGTCTAGTTGAGAATGGTGATATGTAATAATAAAAGCTGGATCTTGCCCACCAAGAACATCGTCATCATTTTCAGTCAAATCAAAAATTCCAGGATTGGTACCATCATCACAAATCTCAATATTTTGTGGATGACTTGCAATTACGGGTTGAGGGTAGAAGACTACGTCAAAGTATTCCGAATCAGTAACTCCAGCTGGCAAAAATATATCTGCTTTATAATATCCAGTTGTAGTAACAGATAATGTAGGGGAGGTTTCCGCTGGAATAAATGGCAAAAAGTTACCTGATCCTATAGGGTTTTCATAAAACCATTCATATCCTAAAGCATTTGGTGCCGTAGCATCCAAAACCACTGTATCTCCGTCACAAGCTGAGGTTTGTACAATTGAGCAATCAAAAGCATCTGGATCGCCAAAGGTTAAATTGAAAATATCTGGTGTTGTTGAAAATCTATCAACAACAATAATAACCTCGTCACCTGGAACCAAACTCAAATATTGAACATAACCATCACCAAAAGCGGTTTCACAAGTATCTGTGGCTCCGAGCGTTAAGCCAGTAGTATATGGAGGTGTCGCAGCATAACTTGCTCTATCAGCTACACCAAGATTATTACAATCTGCATTTACCCATACAGCAAAATCATAATCAACAGTTCCGGTAGGTTCAATTAAAAATGTAAAGTTAGTTGCCTGGTTAATGAGCAGTCGGAACCAAATTGTACGAGTTCCTAACAAAATTTGACAACCAGTATCTATTGTAATTGGAGAAGGATCAATTGCATTATTTTCTAATCCATCCTGACTGTCACAAATCGGTATCAAGATATCGCAAACCTGAGCTTGTACAGCTTTAAAAGAGATTAAAGAAAGTGCTAGTAAGAGTATTAATTTTTTCATTGAGGGGATATTAATGACATAGAGGAGTTTTGGTTTTTTAAATTTTTGTAAATGGAATTGTTTTCACTTCTGTACCGTCAATTATAAACCTTATTTCATACAACCCATTTTCTAAGAAAGAAAAATCTGCTTTCAATATTTGAGTGCCTGCGTTTTTATTTATTTCTTTTGTTAACACATCATTATTGCGCTGCGTTATTACATATTTTACGGTTTTAGCTTCAGTAAATTGAAAGCCCAAAATTGCACTAGCTGCAACCTCTATAGGTTTCATGAAAATTGTTGTTTCATAGTCTGGAACGGTATTTTGTTGTCCATATATTAAAGAAACAAAAAGAAAGGCGATTAAAAAGGGGATCTTTTTCATGTGTTTTAAATATTTTTTTTGCGAAAATTAAGAAAATTTTATGAAAACAGAGGGCTTAAAGTCTTAAAAATAAGAAGTTCGAGTTTTCAGTACCAAAATGCTATTGCGTATCTTTGCAGGCCTAAAGAAAAAGATATTTTAATAGATGGATTTAGAAAAACACCTAAAAGAGATAGAAGCTATGGGCAATGATCACATTGGCAGTTCCACAGAAACGCCTATGCGCCCTGATGCTTTTGAGCTGAGCGATATTGAGAAAATTGCAAGCATCAAAAAAGATGTTCAAAATATTATGCACACTTTGGGCCTCGATCTTACTGACGATAGTTTGAAAGGCACACCTACCCGTGTTGCAAAAATGTTTGTACAAGAAATTTTCGGTGGGCTTCATCCTGACAGAAGACCAAAAGCCTCCACTTTTGAGAATAAATATAAATATCAGGAAATGCTGGTAGAGAAAAACATTACCCTCTACTCTACTTGTGAGCACCATTTGCTTCCCATTGTTGGGAAAGCACATATTGCCTACATTTCCAACGGTTCTGTTGTTGGGCTTTCAAAAATGAACCGCATTGTTGATTATTACGCAAAACGCCCACAGGTACAGGAAAGATTGACGATGCAAATCGTGAAAGAACTGCAACAGGTTTTGAACACAGAAGACGTTGCCTGCGTAATTGACGCCAAACACCTTTGCGTAAACTCCCGTGGAATTCGAGATATTGACAGTAGTACTGTAACAAGCGAATTTGGGGGCGCTTTTAAGAATACTGAAACCAGAAGAGAATTTTTAGATTACATAAAACTCGATACTGAGTTTTAAAAGAAATTCCAAATTGCAAGAACCAAATTCCAAATAAATTTCAAATTCAAATATTGAACGCACAAAACATTAACTTTGAATTTTGAATCTTAAACCTTGAATTCGAAAAATTGAAACAGCAAGACCTATATATTTATAATTCACTTTCAAAAAGCAAAGAAAAATTCACTCCAATCCATGAAGGCGCGGTAGGCATGTATGTTTGCGGACCTACGGTTTATAGCAATGTGCATTTAGGAAATTGCCGAACCTTTCTTTCTTTTGATTTGGTTTTTAGATATTTGAAGCATTTGGGCTACAAAGTTCGTTATGTTCGGAATATTACCGATGCAGGCCATTTGGAAAACGACGGCGAAAGTGGCGACGATCCAATTCTTAAAAAAGCACGAATTGAGCAATTGGAACCGATGGAAGTTGTTCAAAAATACACCGTTGATTTTCACACAACAATGGCAAAATTCAACGCATTGCCACCAAGTATTGAACCCACTGCCACAGGGCATATTTACGAACAAATTCATATTGTTGAAAAAATAATCAAAGAAGGTTTTGCTTATGAAAAAAACGGTTCTGTATATTTTGATGTACTTAAATTTAACGAAACCAATAATTACGGAAAACTGAGCGGCAGACAACTGGAAGATATGATTGCCAATACCCGTGAACTTTCCGCACAAACCGATAAGAAAAACCCTCAAGATTTTGCGCTTTGGAAAAAAGCCGAACCTCAGCACATTATGCGCTGGCCATCGCCTTGGAGCGAAGGTTTCCCAGGCTGGCACCTGGAATGTACCGCAATGAGCACAAAATATTTGGGCAATAATTTTGATATTCACGGCGGTGGAATGGATCTTAAATTCCCGCATCACGAATGTGAGATTGCACAGGCCGAAGCGTGCAACCACAGTTCACCCGTAAATTATTGGATGCATGCGAATATGCTTACATTGAATGGCAAAAAAATGTCAAAATCCACCGGAAATTTTATTCTTCCGAATGAAATGTTTTCTGGCGAAAACGATATTTTGAGCAAGCCCTTTTCACCTACCGTGACCAAATTTTTTATGTACCAAGCGCATTACAGAAGTATTTTGGATTTCAGCAATGATGCTTTGGAAGCTTCGGAAAAAGGGTTTAATCGCTTAATGGATGCGCATAGAACATTGAACGAAATAACTACTTCAGAAAAAAGCAGCCTTGATATTGAAAGCTTACGAAATGCTTGTTATGATGCCATGAATGATGATTTCAACAGCCCAATTTTGATTGCGCATCTTTTTGAGGCAGTAAAGTATATAAATTCCTTAAGGGAAGAAAAAGAAACCATTTCAACAAAAGATTTGGAATTGCTGAAGCAAACCATGGACGATTTTCTTTTTGATGTTTTGGGATTGGAAGACAGCGTTTCAGAAAATTCACAAGACGGTGAAAAACTTTCAGCTGCTGTAGAACTTCTTATCCAATTGAGAAACCAAGCCCGTGCCAATAAAGATTTCGCAATGAGCGATAAGATTCGCGATGAACTTTCAGCAAAAGGAATTCAACTGAAAGATGGGAAAGACGGAACCACTTTTTCATTAAATTAATTTTTTTAAGTGAAAAACATACTTACATATCCTTTTGTTTTATTGATAAAAGGGTATCAAAATTTTATTTCACCATTATTGCCATCAAGTTGTCGCTACACGCCTACTTGTTCGCATTATGCTGTTGAAGCACTACAAACCCACGGTTTGTTGAAAGGTGGTTGGCTGGCCGCAAAACGAATAGCCAGTTGCAACCCATGGGGTGGTTCTGGTTATGATCCAGTTCCCCCGAAAAACAAATAAAAATATCTTTGAAAATACTTTTTGGCTTTTAGTATCTTTACGCTGCTCAATAAAAACTCCGCTATGCACTATTTAAGTTTTACCTGGAACCCCTCTGAAGGGATTGACCTTGGTTTTTTTATGATCCGTTATTACAGTTTGATGTTTGTTGTAGCATTCACGCTGGGCTGGATACTAACTAAAAAGATTTATGAAAGAGAAGGCCAACCGCAGGAAAAACTTGACAGTCTTTTTATCTATATGGTCGTAGCTGTTTTAGTTGGAGCACGCTTGGGGCATGTTATTTTTTATCAGCCTGAGCTTTTTGTTGAAGACCCACTTTCAGTTTTTCTGCCAATACAAACTGTTCCAGAATTTGAATTTACAGGATTTCAAGGTTTGGCAAGCCATGGTGCTGCAATTGCCATCCTTATTGCAATGTATTATTATACTAAAAACGTTATCAAAAAGCCATTTCTATGGATCATGGACCGTATTGTTATTGCAGTAGCCGCTGGGGGAGTTTTCGTAAGAATTGGGAATTTTATGAATTCTGAAATTATTGGAAAGCCTTCCGGAGATTTTCCTTTGGGGGTTCGTTTTGTTCACGAAGGCATCCGCAAACAGGATGCCGTGAATGCCACGGGAATTAAAGATCCCAGCAAAGCGTATGACGCCATAGTGCACAATCCGCAGTTTTCTGAATTGTTGAACTCTGTTCCTTTTCGGCATCCGGCACAACTTTATGAAGCTGCTGGCTATATAATTGTATTTTTGGTCTGCTGGTATTTATACTGGAAAACGGAACGCAGAAATCAGATTGGTTACATTTTCGGAGTGTTTTTAATTCTTCTTTTTACAGTTCGTTTTTTGGTGGAATATGTAAAAGAAAGCCAAGGCGGATTTGAGTCTGCACTCGGGTTGCTTTCTACCGGGCAATGGCTTAGCATTCCTTTTATTATTGCAGGAGTATATATTATGTGGAAAGCTTCAAAAAAAAGTCCCCTAACCCCTGAAGAGGGAATTTAAGGTTTCTTCTATTTTATTCTTTTAAATATGAAAAAAATATTTATTTCCGCTGCAATCGTGGCTTCACTCTTTTCCTTTTATAAATGTATGGACAGCAAAACCTCAGAAAGCAAAAGTCTTACAAAGGAAATTTCCTTTACTAAAGAGGGCGAACTTACTTTATTGAAAGCCGAAAACGATTCTATCATCGCAAAACTCGATATTGAAATAGCTGATGATGAATATTCAACCCAAACGGGCTTGATGTACCGTCACTCTATGGCTAAAAATCAAGGAATGCTATTTATATTCAAAGATTCGCGACAGCGTTCTTTTTATATGAAAAATACAGAGATTCCTTTGGATATAATTTATTTCGATTCTGAAAAAAGGTTGGCGAGCATCCAAAAAAACGCGAAGCCTTTTGACGAAACTTCTTTGCCTTCCGAGAATGTTTCGCAATTTGTTCTGGAAGTGAACGCAGGCCTTGCGGATAAATGGAAACTTCAAAAAGGAGATATGTTTCAGTTTTCAGAAAACAAGTAAGCATTTCAAAAATTTGACAAAACAAAAAACCCTTTCTAAATTTGGAAAGGGTTTTTTTATTTATACTAAGAAAAACTTATGCATCCAATACCGGAGTACCTTCTTCCTCTTTTTTATCGATTAAATCCTCAACACGCTTACGTTTTACTGTATCGTACATAATAGGTGTTGCGATGAACAGGGACGAATACGTACCAACCACGATACCTACGATAATCGCAAACAGCAATCCACGGATGGATTCGGCCCCAAAGAAGAACATACACAACAATACGATAAGCGTGGTAAATGAGGTGTTCAAGGTCCTACCCAAGGTGCTGCTCAATGCCACGTCAATAATCCGGTTCATTTTCCAGCTTGGGTGTTCGCCAAAGTATTCACGAATACGGTCAAAAACAATTACCGTATCGTTCAGCGAGTAACCAATTACTGTGAGGATAGCAGCAATAAATGCTTGGTCAATTTCCATACTGAATGGCATAAATCTGTAGGTCAGCGAAAAGATACCAAGAACAATTATTACGTCGTGCGCTACCGCTGCTACCGCTCCCAAACTGAACTGCCATCTTCTAAAACGCAATAAAATATAAAGGAAAACTACCACCAAAGATCCGAATACCGCCCAAAAGGAATCTTTTTTGATATCATCCGCAATGGTTGGGCTCACTTTGTAATATTCCATTCTACCGATAGTTTTACCATCTTGGTCGCCCACAAATTGCTCGTAGGTCATATCGGCCGGCATATTCTTTTTCACGGTTTCAAAAAGCATTTTCTCGATTTGCTCATCCACTTCGGTACCGGTTTCCTCTACTTTATATTTGGTAGTAATCTTTAATTGGTTGTCGCCACCATAGGTTTTTGCCTCAGCACTTCCAAAAGTGGCAATCAGATCGTTTTGTATATCGTTCGCGTTTACATCTTTCGCAAAACGCAAGGTATAGGTTCTTCCTCCCACAAAATCGACACCTTGGTTAAGACCAATAGTAAAGAGTGAGCTAAGACTTATCAAAATCATTATTCCGGAAAAAACATAAGCAATCTTACGTTTTCCCAAGAATTGAATATTTACATTTTTGAAAAGATTTTTTGTTAAAGATGTTGAACAAGGCAATGCTTTACCATTTTTGGTGTAGCTGTCAATAAACAACCTTGTGATGAAAATAGCCGTAAACAATGAAGTAGCAATACCTATTAATAAGGTAGTTGCAAAACCTTGTATTGGCCCAGTCCCAAATACCAATAGAATCAAACCAGTTAGACCAGTAGTAATGTTGGCGTCAAGAATTGAGGACAACGCGTTGTTGAAACCATCCTTAATGGCATCTTTTTGCGCCTTACCTTTTGCAAGTTCTTCTTTAATCCTTTCAAAGATAAGTACGTTAGCATCTACTGACATACCTACGGTCAAGACTATACCCGCAATACCGGGCAGCGTAAGGACGGCGCCCAAACCGGCCAATATTCCGAAAATGAACAGAATATTCACCAACAAGGCAACATCCGCGAACATACCGGCTTTTCCATAATAACCAATCATCCATAAAAGCACAATAACCAGTGCAATTGCGAAAGACATTACTCCACTATCAATCGCTTCGTGACCCAATGTTGGCCCCACAACTTCTCCTTGAATAATCTCTGCTGAAGCAGGCAATTTACCTGCACGCAATACGTTAGCTAAATCCTGACCTTGTGGCACTGTAAAGTTTCCTGAAATCTGGCTACGACCTCCAGCAATAGGCCCTGAAGTTACACCTGGTGCAGAGTAAACAATGTCATCAAGAACAATTGCAATCTGGCTCTGGTTTTGGTATGCATCACCGGTCATTTGTTCCCAAACTTTAGCACCTTGTCCATTCATTTGCATAGAAACCACTACACGACTTAAATTATCATATTCCTGTCTTGCATCAACAACTACACTTCCTCCAAGTGGCGGAAGATTGTCTCTATTTCCTTTCAAGGCGTAAAGTGCAGTAGTCTCCTCTCCATTCAATTGTGCATTGGTTTCTGGTAAACCCCAAACAAATTTCGCATAACGCAATTCAGTAGGCAATAAGGATTTTATTTGCGGATTACGCAAATAACCATTTACAACCGAAGTATCCTTTAATCTAAAAGTAGCAATCACAGGGCCTCCTTGGCTACCCAATGAAACCATTTTAGACAGTATTGGGTTTGCTTTGTTTTCATCAACAAGTGAATCTTTCACATCTTGTCCGCCCAAAAGTTTACTTACATCGTCCTCTTCAGTTTTGGTTGAATCGGTAACAGTTTGTGTAGTGTCAGCAGTTTTTGTTATTTCAGTTTCAGATGCTGTTTTTGCCATTGCAATTTCACCAGCTTTGGCATCAGCAGTTTGAAGGAAACCTGCAATTTCATCAAATTTATATACATCCCAGAATTCAAGCTGAGCTGTACTTTGAAGCAGTTTCTTTACCCTGTCAACATCTTTAGCCCCAGGAAGTTCTACAAGAATTCTTGCAGATTTCCCCAAACGCTGAATATTTGGCTGGGTTACACCAAACTTATCTATACGTTTGCGCAATACTTCAAAAGCTGAAGTAATAGACTCGTCAATTTTCTTTTCAATAATTGGTTTTACCTGAGCGTTAGTCATTCCAACATCAATTACATCTTCTAAGTTCTTATTGAAGAAAATATCCGGTGAAGCAAGTTCGTTTTCGCCCGGAAGCGCCTCAAAAGCCTTAAAAAAAGACTCAATGTACGTATCCTGGCTATTCTTCTGAAGTTCCTTGGCATTCTCCAAAGCTTGATTAAACGCAGGGTCTTTAGTATTGTTTGCCAATCCTTTCAAGATGTCTTTTACTGAAACCTCAAGGATAACGTTAATACCACCTTTAAGGTCAAGACCTTTGTTCAATTCCTTTTCCTTGGCCGTGTTATAGTCTATTCCCAGGAAAACTGACTGGGTCCCTATAGAATCAAGGTAACGGGCTTCTGCATTGTCCCGTTCATGGGGTTCATTTTCAGAAAATTTGCTATTGGCAAACTCCTTAGCACTGTCTTCAACTTTGTTTGCAACATAGGTGAAGGAGAGCTGATAAATACTTACCAATCCAAAAAGGATGGCAAATACAGTAATTAGTCCTTTGTTTTGCATGATATTTTTTTTTGGTCAGATTTTTTTTATCCCGATTCCGAGGCTTCGGAAAAGGAGCGCAAATATATGATTTGCTGTTATATCTGACAATTATCGTGGTTATTTAAAATTAATCTTTAACGCTTCGGAATTTGAAATACAGAAGTCGTTGTTTTAAAATAAAAAAGCTCAATGATGCTTTAATTTCTTCGCATTAAAAATATTTTACGAAGAATTTTTTTAAGACAATGGACCAGCCCGTACCTCTGGTATTTTATGGGAAGGAGTATTTATTAACAACGAAACATTGCGGTAGTTTTTATAAGCAACACTTTCAAAATTTTGCTTTAAACTGAAATCAATATCGCCAGTTGCAAGAGAAATAATTTGGTTTAAATATTGATCCTTTACAGACTTTAATGCTACCGGCAAGCCCTGAAGACCCAAGCCTGAACCATAATCTTCTTGAATTTTGATTACATCTAGCTTGTAAGTATTAAAGTCGTTACTAAAAGGAATTTTGGAAGAACCGTCCTCTTCATTGAAAGCAGTATCACCAAGTTGAAGTTTGTTTTGTTTGTAAAACAAACTCTTCACAACAGCTACATCAATGCTGCTGTAGTATGTAACCTTTAGCTTACCATCTAGCAGTTCCGACACTTGAACATCGGTAACGCCAATAGCTTTTAATTGGCTTGTTATCGTTGCAACGGCAAGTTGCGCCTCATCTGCACTTACAGAATTGGCATCAAACTGAACAACAATTTCCTGATTGGGAAGCACAGATTGTTCCGAGCCAATTCCAAAAAAAGCAAGGACAATAATCAATACAGGAATGTACCATCTCCAGTTCACGTGCCAAATATAAAAAAATAAAGACTGTATCGCTACAGTCTTTAAAACAATATAAAATAAACAAAAAAACTAGAACTCTAATTCAAAATAAAGACTGCTTTCAGGATTCAACTCTGTAACGTCCTCGCCTTTCAATACTTCTCCGTTTGCATTCATCAATTTTAAATTGATTTTCCAATAGCCTGTCATGGTCAGCGACAGCTTACCGTCATACATTTTTGTTGCTGAAGTATAGGTCATGTCTTCATTATTTGGAGAGCTGTGGTTGCCCATTCCCGGCATTCTGGGATCAACGGTTATTTTATAGTTTTCAACTATTGGGAAGCTCATCATAGATTCCATTTTATAAAGAACGGCCTGTAGATCGTTTACGGCAACCTCAGGGTCTCTTGGGTTTACATACGCCAAAATGTAACGTGTGTCATCGGCGCCCATAAAAACCTGGGTTTTTTTCATTCCATCGGCTGGTTGGGACACAGACACACGGAGCGTTTCTTCTTTTTGCTGTCCATTTAGGGAATAGTTAAGAATCATTTCCCAATATTCGGTGTCGTTACTTGGCATCTGGAAAACAATATACCCCTTGTAAACGGTATTTTCTTCGGTATTGGTCAACATACTATGCGGTGCGGAATGCTCCATCGTTTCCATATGCATCATCGGCATCCAAGTTGGTGCGGCATTGGTAACATACTTATCACTCGCCATGTCTTTAATTCTAATGGAAATCTCGTTGTAACCTACTTCAAGATTTTGTTTTTCAGAATAAATCTGCACGGTATGATCGGTAGCCGGAATTTCGTAAATCATGTTTAAACCCTCAACAGGGTCAACCGCTACCGGTGTGTTATCATCATCATCAGAACAACTTACGAATGTGGCTGAAAGTAAAAGAATTGCGAATATATAATTTAGTGTTTTCATAATTTTATTTTTTTAATTAATTGAATAAGAAATGGTTAAATAAAGGTTTCTGCCCATCCGCGGAATGTTGTTCCAGTCGGTATAGGACGAATAATTAGTATCAAAAATGTTTTCGACCCCAGCTTTTAGGAAAAGATCGTTGTCCTGTAAAAAGAAGCGTTTTCCAAAACTTGCTGAAAGTATGGCATAGGCTGCTGTTTTTGTTTCTCCATATGCAGGATTGTAATTTATTTGCTCCCCAGCACCATCAACAGAAAGTGATGCGGAATATTGGTTTTTATAGAAATCGAGTGCACTTCGGTATGAAAGTGGGCTGATGAGCGGTAAATTTTTACCAGCATCATCCACGCCTCGGTGGTATGAAACACTTCCCGTTAATTTAAATGCATTTGAAATATTATACCTTCCCGAAAGCGTTGCATTAAAAAGCCGCGCATAGTCAAGATTGGTATAAAATTTCACTCCATCAGCACCAATAGTCATTGTACTAAGAGTTGGATCAACTACCCCTATGATGTAATTAAAAACGTGGAAGTAATTTGCCCCTGCGGTTATTTCAAAAATTGGTTTTTTGTAGGTTACCGAAAGATTCGCATCTGCAGAACTTTCAGTGTTCAAATCTGGGTCGCCGATATAATCATGGTTATCAAAACTGTTAAAAAGATAAAACCCGTACCCTTCCGAAACCGACGGTGCGCGTTCGCCATAGGAAAGCCCTCCATTTATATGAAAGTCATTCAGCATTTTGTGATACTGGGCAGAAAAACTCTTCAAAAAGCGGGTGTTTGTCTTGTCCATTTCGGGATAGAAAATCTTCAAACTATTCAATCCAAAATCATCTGCTACCGTATTGGAATGGTACGCTAAACGGGCGGAAAGTTTCAGTGAAGCTTTTTCAAATGGAATGTGATCTTCGGCATAAAACCCAACGTCCTTGGTACGCACATCGGGCCAGGTAAGCATAAACATCAATGGCTCATTGCTGTTTGTGGGATACATGGTCATTTCAGCATAACTCTTGTTGTAAAAACCATCCATCTTAAAGAAAAAATGATTTTTCTCTTTGTTGAGATTTGCCTGGGTATAAAATCCAGCAGTCTCACTCCAACCCGGCATATCCATATGTATTGGCACATCCGGACGCTTTGTATCGTCCATAGTGTGCTTAATATCATTGTAATACAATTTGGATTCCCAATTGGTGAAATTTCCAAACAAGGTGTCTTGATTAAAACCCACAGAACCAATAACTGCACGCGCCAATGAAACGTCCATCGTTAAAGCTGGATAGCCCACATCATTCGCTTTGTCATATATTAAGGTAGCGGAGATGGATTTGCCATCGGCCAATTTATAGCCAGAATTGATTGAGAAGTTATATTTTTCAAATTGCGAAAAAAGCACTTCTTTATCGCCCCCAGCTTTGTAATTATCGGCTTTACGGTAAATTCCATCCAAATTAAAATAGAATTTTTCATCAGAATAATTAAGTTCGCCACCAAAAACACGCATCTTGTTATTGCTCTCATAGGCACTTTCCAATGAGCCAGTCCAACCGGTTGGTTTAAAATTACTTTTTTGCAATTTCAAGTTAATACCGCCACCAATGGTACTCCCAAACATCGCTCCCTGCTGGCCAGAGCCAATCTCTGCTTCTGCAAGATTCGACACATCGACATAGGAGGTTATCGGGTCCATTTTGTCTGTGCATGCACCAAAAATCTGCATGCCGTCAATGGTTACCGCCAAACGTTCTGAAGCCATATCGTTCATTGTTGGCTCCCAGGCATAGGCTCCACGTTTCACCATATTTACACTGAGTGATGATTCCAAAAACTCATCCAGTGTGGACAGTGGTTTTCGTTGTTTTTGATGATCTAATTGTTTGCCTGCCGAAATTACGATCACCTCATTTAGATGAATCAATTTCAGGCTATCGGCGGGTGTTTCTTGAGCGTACAATTGCGCCATAAAGCTGCCACAAAACAATGCACACGAAAGGCTGCCCATAAGTATTCCCTTCAAGGGAAATACACTTATAAATGCTTTCATTTAATAATAGTTTTGACAATTAAAAGAATGATCTTTCCGGGATGTTCGTATGAAATCCCCAGAAAGAACGTATACTAATAATTATCCCAACCGGGGCGGATGAAGAATCTTTGAGGTATAAAGAGAAGAATTCAAATTTGGGGTGTAGCCAATGTTATCAACGGAAAAAAATTCGGTTTCCGAAGGAAACATATATTCTGCAATATTTTCCGAAATAATAAATTGTGGAACCTCAGTTTTTGAAGTTTTGCCGTTTAATGGATTTTTATCCTCGGCTCCAGCCTCTTTTGCCAACTCTTTAGTCAAATGGCATTTTCCGTTACACTGCATTTCGGGCTTGTCCTTGTTTTCGCAAAGCACTTTGACGATGTAATCATAATTCACAACATATTCTACCACAGGCCACATAGGCTTTGTAAGCATTATTAAGGAGGTAATTATCAGAATTACATTTTTCACATGGCAAAATTACAATTCTTATACAGTTCTAAAAATGATTTTTATCACATTTTATGTTTTGTACAAGTAAAAAGGGACACAAACCAAAAATACATTTGATTGAGCATTTCAAATCGTAGCAAAACTACTACTAAGAGCCAAAAACGGTTTCTTTAAAATTATTCGGTAAAAAATTAGTTATTCTCAAAATTTGTCAACTTTTTCCTGTTGATAAATTTTTATAATACTGAATATCAATATATTAACAATTAAATCTTGACAACTTTACATTTTAATATTAAAATGGATTTACTATTTTATTATATTTACGTACATTAATATTCCTATTAAATCTAACCAGAAACAATTTCAGAATATGCAAGTAAAAACCGCTATCCCCGCACCAAAAATCTACACTCAGGATGAAGCTTTTAAGGCTTCGGTTGAATATTTTAAAGGAGACGATCTTGCAGCTCGCGTTTGGGTAAATAAATATGCCCTAAAAGATTCCGAAGGCAATATTTACGAAAAAACACCAAACGACATGCACCGTCGTATCGCAAAAGAAATTGCACGTGTGGAAAAGCGCTATGCAAATCCGATGTCTGAAGATGAAATTTTTGAAGCCATCAAGGACTTTAAATATATTGTGCCGCAGGGCAGCCCAATGGCGGGAATCGGTAATCCACACCAAATTGCTTCACTCTCCAATTGTTTTGTAATAGGTAACGAAGGCGACTCCGATTCTTATGGCGGTATTATGAAAATTGACCAAGAACAGGTGCAATTAATGAAACGCCGCGGCGGTGTGGGCCACGATCTTTCACACATTCGCCCAAAAGGTTCGCCGGTGAAAAACTCGGCTTTGACTTCAACAGGAATCGTTCCTTTTATGGAGCGTTATTCAAACTCTACCCGTGAAGTGGCCCAGGACGGGCGTCGGGGCGCATTGATGCTTTCGGTATCAATTAACCACCCTGATTCCGAAGACTTTATCGATGCCAAAATGGAGCAGGGAAAAGTAACTGGCGCAAATGTTTCCGTTCGGATGGACGATGCATTTATGCAAGCGGTAAAGGACGGAACAAACTACACGCAAAAATATCCTGTTTTTAGTGCAAACCCAAAATACGCAAAGGAAATTGAGGCTGGAAATCTATGGAAAAAAATAGTGCACAATGCATGGAAATCTGCTGAGCCGGGCATCCTTTTTTGGGATACCATCATCAAGGAATCGGTGCCAGACTGTTATGCAGATCTGGGCTATAAAACCGTTTCCACCAATCCTTGCGGCGAAATTCCGCTCTGCCCCTACGATTCCTGCCGTTTGTTGGCCATTAATCTGTTTTCTTATGTTGAAGAACCCTTCACTAAAAAAGCTACTTTCAATTTTGAACTTTTCAAAAAACACATTGGTATCGCACAAAGAATAATGGACGATATCATCGATCTGGAACTTGAAAAAGTGGACGCGATAATCGCAAAAATAGATGCCGATCCGCAGAGCGACGAAATAAAAGCAGTGGAACGAAATCTGTGGAAAAACATTCAAAGAAAAGCCGGGGAAGGCCGCAGGACCGGAATCGGGATCACTGCCGAAGGCGATATGCTAGCCGCATTGGGCATAAAATACGGCAGCAAGGAAGGCAATGATTTTTCAGTTGAAGTTCATAAAACATTAGCAATTGAAGCCTATCGCGCATCGGTTTATGCTGCAAAAGACCGTGGCCCTTTCAAAATATTTGATAGCGAAAGAGAGAAAAACAACCCGTTTATCCTTCGCCTAAAAGATGCTGATGAAAAGCTATATTATGACATGCTTGAATACGGCAGAAGAAATATTGCATTATTGACAATTGCACCAACCGGAACAACCAGCTTGATGACGCAGACCACTTCCGGCATCGAGCCTGTTTTTCTTCCGGTTTATAAGAGAAGAAGAAAAGTGAACCCGAACGATAAAAACGTGCGTGTTGACTTTGTGGATGAAGTAGGCGACAGCTGGGAAGAATATGTGGTTTTCCACCACCGTTTTAAAGAGTGGATGGAAATCAACAACATAGACACAAACAAAAATTACAGTCAGGAGGAATTGAACAAAATTGTAAAGAAATCGCCCTACTTTAAAGCCACTTCAAACGATGTGGATTGGATGAGCAAAGTACGTATGCAAGGCGCAGTGCAAAAATGGGTAGATCATTCCATTTCCGTAACCATCAATCTACCCGAAGACGCCACCGAAGAACTGGTGGGCAAGCTTTATTTGGAAGCGTGGCAAGCAGGTTGCAAAGGAGTTACCGTGTATCGTGACGGATCGCGCTCTGGGGTATTGGTTTCCAATGAAGAAAAGGAAGAAGAAAACGAAACACTTACCGCTTTTCCAACCAAGCGTCCAGAAATTTTGGAAGCAGATGTGGTCCGTTTTCAAAACAGCAAAGACAAGTGGATCGCATTCATCGGGTTGATTGATGGTAAACCCTATGAGATTTTTACCGGTTTTGCAGATGATGAAGATGGAATTTTAATTCCGCGCTGGGTAAATGACGGATTGATCATAAAAAACAGAAATGAGGACGGGACTTCGCGTTATGATTTTCAGTACAAAAACAAAAGAGGCTACAAAACTACTATTGAAGGGCTTTCGCATAAGTTCAATCCAGAATTTTGGAACTATGCTAAATTGATTTCCAGCACGCTCCGCCACGGAATGCCAATTGAAAAAGTTGTGGAATTAATCAACAGCCTACAACTTGACAGTGAAAGTATAAATACCTGGAAAAATGGTGTTGCACGTGCCTTAAAACGCTACGTTGCCGATGGAACCGAGGCAAGGAAACAGAAATGTGAAAACTGCAATAGCACTTCGCTTATTTACCAAGAAGGATGTTTGACTTGCAAGGATTGTGGGTCATCTAAGTGCGGATAGTTCTCGACTGCGCTCGAACTGACAGACGTAAGACGTAAGACCGCTTCGCTGAAAGACGTAAGACTAACCTCAAAGGTTTTAAAAAGCCTTGGGGTTTTTATTATTATATTGAACCAATGAAAAAACAAATATTTTCACTTGCGCTTTGGATGTTCTTTGGTTTTGTATTAATTAAGGCCATTGATTCTATATTAAGATTTATAATTAATGGATATTTATATTTTGGACTTTGGATGGAATTCCCCCCTAATTTTTTAAAATATTCAATTCCGGTATTATCTGTAATAGTTTATTTTTTTGCCACTATTTCAGTTTTAAAATATATCAATAAAAAGGCTAATAATTTTAAACTAGAGAAATTGAAATTTCCTGAAATAGAATATATAATTTCCCTAATTATTGCAATATTTTTAAATCCATTGTGGAACAAATTAATGGGTTTAATATCAGAAAAGCTATCTGCAAAATTAAGCTATGAAATTTCTGAGTTTTTAAATTTCTATGATGTTACCCAAGCTTCAATTGGTATTTGCAGTTGGCTTTCTATAATTATTCTATCAATCTATTTTTATAGAATCTATAAGAAAAGTGAAATAAAGATAGATCAATAAAAAAGCCGGCCCCCGAAATTTCGGGGGCCGGCTTTCAATTTTATAAACAATTCGCTTAAAACTACACTGCAAGCAAATCATTAGTTTTACGAACGCCTTCAGCGCTTTCTTTCATATGGTTTTTCTCGGCATCGTTCAGTTCAAGTTCCACGATTTTTTCGATACCGTTTCTGCCCAAAATAACGGGAGCCCCAATGCAGATATCCTTCATCCCGTATTCGCCATCGAGCATTACCGAGCAAGGGAACATTTTCTTTTGGTCGCAGGCAATTGCCTGTACCAAAGCAGAAACTGCCGCTCCGGGCGCATACCACGCCGAAGTGCCCAAGAGTTTTGTAAGTGTTGCGCCGCCAACTTTTGTGTCTTCCATTACTTGGCCCAATCTTTCTTCTGAAATGAATTTGCTTACGGGAACACTATTGCGCGTTGCCAATCTTGTTAAAGGAACCATTCCGGTATCGCTATGGCCACCGATTACCATTCCGTCCACATCGCTGATTGGTGCACCCAAGGCTTCTGCCAAGCGGTATTTAAAACGAGCGCTATCCAACGCACCGCCCATGCCAATAATTCTATTTTTTGGCAATCCCGAAGTTTTATGAACCAAATAGGCCATCGTGTCCATCGGGTTGCTCACAACGATAATAATAGTTTTAGGAGAGTGTTTTACAAGGTTTGAGGACACGTCCTTTACGATTCCGGCGTTGATGCCTATCAATTCCTCGCGCGTCATTCCCGGTTTACGGGGAATTCCGCTGGTGATTACACAAATATCGCTACCTGCGGTTTTGGAATAATCGTTTGTTACGCCAGTGATTTTCGTGTCGAAACCGTTCAATGAAGCGGTTTGCATAAGGTCCATTGCCTTTCCTTCAGCATACCCTTCCTTTATGTCCAACAAAACTACTTCGCTTGCAAAATTCTTGATGGCAATGTACTCTGCGCAACTTGCGCCAACAGCACCTGCCCCTACAACTGTTACTTTCATATTTAATGTTTAAGGTTTATAGTTATTCCGAAGAAATTTCGGAGTGATTTTTAAACTTTTCAGAAACTTCTGAAATATTGTGCAAAAGTACCATTATCTACTTAAAATAATGATAATAAAGGGTTAAAAACTAAAAAGCCCATTTCAGAATTTTTCAGAAATGGGCTCTTTAAAAATTATTTGCAAATGTTATGCATCAATATTCGCATAAACAGCATTCTTCTCAATAAATTCACGTCTTGGTGGAACTTCATCTCCCATAAGCATAGAGAAAATTCTATCGGCTTCGGTTCCGTTTTCAATGGTTACTTGCCGTAGCGTTCTAAACTCTGGGTTCATGGTCGTGTCCCAAAGTTGTTCGGCATTCATCTCTCCCAGACCTTTGTAGCGTTGGATTGCTGCACTTCCGCCAAATTGTTCATTTAGCGCATCGCGTTCTTTATCGCTCCAAGCATATTCCTTTTTAGCACCTTTCTTTAGTAAATAAAGTGGAGGGGTAGCGATATAAACACAGCCAGCTTCAACCAATTCGCGCATATACCGGAAAAAGAAAGTTAATATCAAGGTTGCGATATGGCTACCGTCCACATCCGCATCACACATAATCACTACTTTGTGGTAGCGCAGTTTTTCAAGGTTCAATGCTTTACTGTCCTCTTCAGTACCAATGGTTACACCCAAGGCGGTATAAATATTCCTGATTTCCTCATTTTCAAAAACCTTGTGGTGCATGGCTTTTTCAACATTCAGGATTTTTCCGCGAAGCGGAAGTATTGCCTGAAAATTACGGTCGCGCCCCTGCTTTGCAGTTCCCCCTGCGGAATCTCCCTCAACGAGGAAAACTTCACATTTTTCGGGATCCTGTTCAGAGCAATCCGATAGCTTTCCGGGCAAGCCCCCTCCACTCATCACGGTCTTACGCTGCACCATTTCACGGGCTTTACGTGCTGCGTGACGTGCCTGCGCGGCAAGAATAACTTTTTGAACTATCGTTTTTGCATCATTTGGATGCTCTTCCAAATAGTTTTCAAGCATCTCAGAAACAGCTTGGCTGACCGCTGCGGTAACTTCACGGTTACCCAGTTTTGTTTTGGTTTGCCCTTCAAATTGCGGCTCGGCAACTTTTACCGAGATGATGGCCGTCAGTCCTTCGCGAAAATCATCGCCAGAAATTTCAAATTTCAATTTATCCAACATTCCGGACGCATCGGCATATTTCTTTAAAGTACGCGTCAATCCTGCCCGGAAACCTGAAAGGTGGGTCCCTCCTTCGTGTGTGTTAATATTGTTTACGTATGAATGTAAATTTTCATTAAATGAAGTATTGTAAACCATTGCAACCTCAACTGGAATTTCATTCTTTTCGCCTTCCATTGAAATCACATCGGCAATGATAGGCTCGCGGTTTCCGTCCAAAAAGCGGATGAATTCCTTCAAACCTTCCTCGCTGTGGAATTTTTCAGTGGGAAATTCACCATTTTCATCTTTTTGTCTTTTATCTGTAAAGTAAATCGTAATTCCTTTATTCAAAAATGATAATTCGCGCATTCTGCTAGCCAATGTATCATAGCTGTATTCCAAAGACTGCTGGAAAATTTGTGGATCTGGTTTAAACGTAACGATAGTTCCACGGTAATCGGTCTCTCCAATAGACTTTACGGGATACATAGCTTTTCCGCGCTCATATTCCTGCTGCCAGATCTTGCCATCGCGATGCACAGTGGCCGTTAAATGCTCAGAAAGTGCGTTTACCACCGAAACACCAACTCCGTGAAGACCTCCGGAAACTTTATAGGAATCTTTGTCAAATTTACCTCCAGCACCAATCTTGGTCATTACAACCTGTAGCGCGGAAACGCCTTCCTTTTTATGGAGATCTACCGGTATTCCACGACCGTTATCTTTTACGGATATCGAATTATCTTCATTAATGGCCACTTCAATAGTGTCGCAATAGCCGCCCATGGCCTCGTCAATAGAGTTATCTACCACTTCATAAACCAAGTGGTGCAAACCACGCACCCCAACATCACCAATGTACATTGACGGACGCATGCGCACATGCTCCATTCCTTCTAACGCTTGAATTTGGTCGGCGCCGTAGCTGCCTTTTTTCTGTTCTTCGCTCATATAATAATTTGAATGATTTTCAATTTTTTTCGTAACGAACAAATATAACGAAATCCCCAATAAAACTAAGGGTTTGCGTATCTTATAAGCCGTAAGTTATTAACAAATTCCTGTGAAAAAAATCAGTTTTTGTGAGTGTTTAAAATAGATTGGGATTCTGGCGTAATAGTTGTGCACTATTTTCGACTTATTTTACGTTTTAAGCATACAAGTTTTAGTATTTTTTATATACGATTAAACCTTATATTCAAAGAATAATCTAAATTGTAAAACCTGTTTTACGAGTAAATAAACCCTTTTTTATGAAAAAATTACTTCCCATACTTTTTATTGCATTTTCAATTTTCTCTTTTCAAAACTTGCTAGCGCAGAATTTTCCAGAGATGGATGCTTCGCCAATGGATCTTGCAATGGCGCGCCCCAACAAAAAAAGCCAGCCTTTGGCAAGAGTTATTTACAGCCGTCCACAAAAAAAGGGACGTGATATTTTTGGCGGCTTAGTGCCCTATGGTGAAGTGTGGCGCACTGGTGCAAACGAAGCTACCGAACTCGATATTTATGTTCCCTTAAAATTTGGGAATAAAGTTTTAAAGCCCGGAACTTACACACTTTACACAATTCCCGACCAAGAAAGTTGGACCATCATTATAAACAGCGACACAAACGTTTGGGGAGCTTTTAGCTATAAAAAAGAAAAAGACGTAGCCAGAATTGAAGTTCCCTGCGAACAGGCCGCCGCACCTATTGAATCCCTCTCAATGATTTTTAAAACGGATAGCAAAGGCACAGTATTGATGATTGGTTGGGATGACCATTATGTGGAAATTCCCTTTAAAAAAGTCTGACAACTTTTCTCTCGGAAATTTCAAATAAAAAAATTAATGCACCAAATTCCAAAATCAGACGATTGGAGTTTGGTGTTTTTATTTGGAATTTAGTTTTACGGTATATTTAAATATTTATGCGTTTGCAACGAAACTTTCCACTTTGGGTTTTGCATAACATAATCAACAATCAACGGACTCATTTTTTCACGTTTGCTCCATTCGGGCTGTAAATACAAAATACAATTTTCATTAACCTTTGCCGCCTGTTCTTCCGCAAAACGAAAATCATCATTGTTGAAAACAATTACTTTCAATTCATTTGCGCCCTTATAAATTTCCTCCGTTGGGCGTTTCATTTTTTTCGGAGAAAGGCAAATCCAATCCCAAACTCCCGTCAGTTTATAAGCACCGGAGGTTTCAATATGGGTCTGCATTCCCTTTTCTTTCAACATTTTAGTCAAAGGACCCATATCCCAAGTAAGCGGTTCGCCTCCGGTAATCACAATGGTTTTTGAATGTTTCGCTGCATTATCAACTATTGCTTCAATTGCTGTTGGCGGGTGCAATTCCGCATTCCAACTTTCCTTAACATCACACCAATGGCAGCCCACATCACAACCGCCAACACGTATAAAATAGGCTGCCGTTCCTTTATGAAACCCTTCTCCTTGAATGGTGTAAAACTCCTCCATCAATGGAAGCATCACTCCTTTATCCACTAATTGCTGTACTTCTTTTTTCATCGGTGCAAAATTACTCGAATTGAAGTTGAAAACTATAGAATTTCGGAAGCAAATTCCAAATAAGAATGTTTTGTTTGTGGGAATTTGCTTCTTTAAAAAACTTGGTGGGTTATAATTTATTACTTTTGAGCAAAATTTAATGCCATGGCAGACAAACAGGCTTTTTTTGATTATATAAACAACGGTTATACAACCAAAGGCGATTTTATCAATCTTGGCGCGGCGATGCTTGACGGCGAAACCGTGAAGGATGCTTATGTGAAAATTCCATTGAAAACCTTGAACCGTCACGGATTGATTGCGGGCGCCACAGGTACCGGAAAAACCAAAACACTTCAAATTATTGCAGAAAACCTTTCTGAAAAAGGTATTCCTGTACTCTTGATGGATATAAAAGGCGACCTCAGCGGAATAGCTGAGCCCGGAACAAACAATGCTAAAATTGAAGAACGCCACGCTGCAATTGGTTTTCCGTATGAAGCCAAAAAATTTCCAGCTGAAATACTCTCACTTTCAGACCAAGAAGGTGTTCGACTTCGCGCTACCGTAAGTGAATTTGGACCCGTTTTACTTTCCAGGATTTTAGATTTAAGCGATGTACAAGCAGGTATTGTTTCCGTAATCTTTAAGTATTGTGATGACAACAAAATGCCATTGCTTGATTTAAAGGATTTTAAAAAAATATTACAATACGCCACCGATGAAGGAAAAGAAGAATTTGCAGATGCTTATGGACGAATTTCCTCGTCCTCCACTGGTGCCATTCTTAGGAAAGTTGTAGAATTGGAACAACAGGGCGCCGATCTTTTTTTTGGAGAAAAATCATTCGATACGGATGATTTGCTTCGTGTGGACGAAAATGGATTGGGTTACATCAATATTATTCGCTTGACTGATATTCAAGATCGCCCGAAGCTTTTTTCCACTTTTATGCTCAGCCTTTTGGCTGAAATTTACGCAACCTTCCCAGAACAGGGCGATAGCGGCAGACCAGAACTGGTGATTTTTATTGACGAAGCACATTTAATTTTCAATGAAGCCAGCAGCGCACTGCTAAATCAAATTGAAAGTATTGTGAAATTGATTCGTTCCAAAGGTGTTGGACTTTATTTCTGCACTCAAAATCCTACCGATGTTCCAGATGCAGTTTTAAGCCAATTGGGTTTAAAAATACAGCATGCGCTTCGCGCTTTTACGGCTAAAGACAGGAAAGCCATCAAACTGACCGCCGAAAATTATCCGCTTTCAGACTATTACAAAACCGACGAGGTTTTGACGGCTTTGGGAATTGGAGAAGCATTGGTAAGTGCCTTGAACGAAAAGGGAATCCCAACGCCACTGGCGCGTACTATGCTGCGCGCGCCAATGAGCCGAATGGATGTCTTGACCGATGGCGAACTGAAGGATTTATTGAAAACTTCAAAGTTAATCCCAAAATACAATGAAGTAACAGACCGCGAAAGCGCTTATGAGATGTTGACGGAAAAAATTGACATCGCCAACAAGGAAGAAGCAAAGGAAAAAGCACAAAAAGAAAATGAGGCTGCTAGAAAAACCTCTTCCAGCCGAAGTTCATCAAGCCGAAGAAGCACTTCAAACCCTTGGATAAAAACACTTTCCAGCCCAACAGTAATTCGTAGTGTTTTGGGTATTTTAGGGAAAATGATGAAATAATTAAGCAATCAGAAAAATATCTTAATAATTTAAATAACAAAAAAACATAAATGAAAAAGACACTTTTAATAATAGGAATAGTTTCACTTGCTTTTGTTCAATGCGGAAAGGACAGCGATCCTTTTTTGATTAAAAACGGTTCCATCGGTAATTTGACCAATAAAATGAAAGTTAAGCAGATAGATTCCATTTTTGCAACAGATTCCATTGTTAAAATAAATTCATCTCCTAATGCATTGGAAACACAGGGAGAAGTTGAAATTTATGAAAAAGGAGGCAAACAACTTCTTTTGCTTTCACCAAATGATGAAAACGATCCAAATTCAACAATAACAAATATCCAAGTTTTTGACTCACGTTATAAAACCGAAAAAGGATTAACTGCCGCAAGCACTTGGAAGGATGTTAAAGCTAATTATACCATAGACAATATTGAGACTACCATAAATGCCGTTGTAATATTCCTGAAAGAAACCGATGTTTATTTAACGATAGACAAGAAAAGTCTTCCCGAGGAGCTTCGCAATGACATGGATTTAAAAGTTGAAGCCAGTCAAATACCAGATGATGCAGCTTTTAAATATTTTATGATAGGCTGGGAAAGCCCAGAAAAAGACGAGCAGAGCACCGCTGAAAACTAAACTTGGAACTTTTCTGTTGGAAAAAAGTTTTTGTTAACAATCCTTGTTAGATGGACGGTTTCATTTAATTTTAAGAAATTAGCCATAAAGTTTAACGAAACAACCGATGGCAAAACCTATCCAACGGTTTCTCCTTGCCATTGCTGTGGACAATCTGGAAACTTCCAGAAAATTCTACAGAGATAACTAGCACTTACCGAAGGACGCAGCAGCGACCATTAGGTAGATTTTGATTTTTTTGGTCATCAACTTGTAATTTATTTAAAAAAGAAGAGTTCCGAAGAAGAAGCCATAAATCACGTAGATGGAAAAAATGTGCCAATACCGCATTTCAGATTTGTATTGGATATGAAAACATTTAAAAGTTTTTCAGAAAAACTGATTCAAAAAAACATTACCTTCATCATTGAGCCCCACATCCGTTTTAAAAGGACAAGATAGGATAACAAACAGCAATGTTTTTTATGGATCCTGCAGGAAATGCGTTGAAATTTAAAGCATTCAATGACTTAACAAAATTATTCGCCAAATGATAAAACAAATACCCCCTCAAATAATTCGACAAGTATTTGTCATTTTGCTCATTTTATTGATGGGCAGTCTTATTTTTCGGGAGCTTATCCCTTATTTAACAGGAGTTTTGGGAGCCGTGACCATTTATGTTTTAATGCGCAAATGGATGGCGAAATTGGTAAATAAGAAAAAATGGAACCCCTCGGTTGCAGCTACGGTATTAATGCTTATCTCCTTTTTTGGAATTCTTATACCCATTGCCGGAATAATCTTGATGCTTACCAACAAAATTGGGAGAGCCGTCCAAAATTCTGAAGAAGTGGTAAATGCCCTAAAAGAGCAATTGGGGAGAATGGAAGACAAGTTTGGGTATGATCTAAATTCCCAAATTGATCCAGGAGCAATTACAAGCTGGCTTTCTGATAATTTGCAAAATTTGGCCGGCGGAACTTTTAATGCTTTCATCGCTATAGGGCTGATGTATTTCATGCTCTATTATATGTTCACAAATCGCGCTGATTTGAAAGAATCCTTAAAGGAATATATCCCGATGGACCGTGAAAACTTAAAGGAGATTGGCTCTGAAGTTCAGGCCATGGTACGCTCAAATGCACTAGGAATTCCTTTGGTAGCAATAGCGCAGGGAATTGTGGCGCTTATAGGCTTCCTTATTTTCGGAATCGAAGACCCTTTCTTTTGGTTTGTTATTGTCACCATTGGCAGTATGATTCCTTTTGTGGGAACATTGGTGGGTATTCTACCTGTTTTTGTGCTCACACTTTCCGCAGGGAACAGTTTTCAGGCATGGGGGATACTTATTTACGGCTTTGTGGTCGTAGGTTCAACGGACAATATAATTCGCCTTTACGTATTAAAAAAGCTGGACAACGTTCATCCGCTAATTACGCTTATTGGTGTGATAGTCGGCGTTCCATTATTCGGTTTTATTGGGTTAATATTTGGCCCTTTACTTATCAGTCTTTTTATGGTTATTGTTCGTATTTATAGGAACGAATACGGAAAAGACGAAACTGCCACCAAAGAAGAACGCTTGTAAGATTTATTTCTTATGAATTATTTATTTTACCCCTTCAGAAATATTTATAACACCATTTGAAAAATATTCCTTTTTCAATTCTTTAATTTTAAAGAAGAAACAAATAAAGAACTATATTCTTTTCAGAAAAAAACCTCTACCATCGCTATGAAGGATTCTAAAATTAACGAAGAATACGTTGAGAAAAAAGTCACCAATATAAAAGACGAAGATGTTAAATTAGTGATAGAAAATGAAGAATCCATTTCCAAAAAACTGAGCAACGCCAGTCCTTTACGGAAATACGCCGAGCTTGGAAAAATTATGTTCGCAATGTTGAAGGATGTTAAAAAAGGCACTTATCCGAACGTACCTTGGTTTACAATTGCCTCAATAGTTGTTGCGCTATTATATATCTTCAATCCCTTGGACTTAGTTCCAGATTTTATTCCGGGCGTAGGTTATATCGATGATTTAGCAATACTTTCCATTGGGATGGGATGGATAGAGACCGACCTGCATAAATATTTGGATTGGCGATTGGCAAATGTCGAAAACGCCTAACCTCTGCGTTGTTCCCGTGCCAAAAGGGTATTTTTAAGGAGCATGGCGATGGTCATTGGCCCTACACCACCGGGAACGGGCGTTATGAACGAAGCTTTTTTACTTACGTTTTCAAAATCGACATCTCCAGTAATTACGTAGCCTTTGGGATTATTCGCATCTTCTACCCTAGTTATTCCCACATCTATAATTACAGCATCATCCTTTACCATTTCAGCCTTTAAAAAATTTGGGACTCCCAATGCCGAAATAATGATATCTGCCTGTGTGGTTATCTGGGCAATATTCTTTGTGTTGCTATGGGTAAGTGTAACCGTACTATTTCCCGGCCAACCTTTACGGCTCATCAAAATACTCATGGGGCGCCCTACAATGTGGCTTCTGCCAATAACCACAGTATGTTTTCCTTTAGTATCAACATCATAACGCTGAAGTAACTCAAGAATTCCAAATGGCGTAGCAGGAATAAATGTACTCATATCCAAAGCCATTTTTCCGAAGTTTTCCGGGTGGAAACCATCTACATCTTTTGAAGGATCCACGGTAAGCAATACTTTTTGCGTATCAATCTGCGGCGGCAACGGAAGTTGAACAATGAACCCATCAATGTTATCATCCTCATTAAGTTCCTTAATTCTTTTCAGCAATTCAAGTTCGCTGGTAGTGTGCGGCATTTTTACCAAAGTAGATTCAAAACCAACCCTCTCGCAAGCTTTTACTTTACTGCTCACATAAGTAAGGCTCGCACCATCATCACCCACAATAATGGCCGCAAGATGCGGAACTTTTTCACCGCGCGCTTTCATTTTATCAACTTCAGCAGTGATTTCGTTTTTGATATCGTTAGATACTTTTTTACCGTCTAGTATTGTCATATTTATTAGTTTTCAATGGTCAGTGGTCAGTGGTCAGTGGTCAGTGGTCAGTGGTCAGTTAAAAAATATTATTCTTTTTTGACACCAAATTTTTCTGGATGCAAAACCATATAATTTATTAGTTTCCCTATCTCTTCTGAATCTTGTATTAATTTGTTGTAAAGTTCGTCAGATAAATATTTACATCTCCACGCATATTCTAACCAAACCTGTGTTTCGGAATTTTCCGCATCGCTATCCGTCAGTTTGCTGGTATAAAGTTTCGGGTAAATTCTCTTCCTATAAGATTCTGCAATATTTGCCGAAACACTTCGGGAAGACCTTCTGATTTGGTCGGTTAAAGAATATATTTCTTCTTTGGGAAATGCTTTTGATATTTCAAAAATGTTCATTGCGGCATCAACTGATTTTTTATATGCCAATAAATCCTGAAATTTCATTATTATATTTTCTGATCATTAATGTCTGAAAACTGAAAACTAAAAACTGAA
>JAGQYY010000015.1:0-18284 GCA_020435825.1 Aequorivita sp. | reverse complement strand
AACTGAACACTGAACACTGAACACTAATTTACCGCATCCGCCCCATTGCCTGCATCATCTTTCTTCCGCCGCCGCCTTGCATCATCTTCATCATTTTGCTCATTTGGTCAAATTGCTTTAAAAGTTGGTTTACTTGCTGAACGCTTGTCCCACTACCCTTGGCAATCCGTTTTTTTCGGCTTCCGTTTATTATTGCCGGTTCTGTTCTTTCTTTTGGGGTCATTGAATGAATTATGGCTTCAATTCCTTTGAAAGCATCGTCATCAATATCAACATCTTTTAAGGCTTTTCCAGCACCGGGAATCATTCCTACCAAATCCTTCATACTTCCCATCTTTTTGACCTGCTGTATTTGGTTAAGGAAATCATCAAAACCGAATTGGTTTTTCGCAATTTTCTTTTGAAGTTTTCTGGCTTCCTCTTCATCAAATTGTTCCTGTGCTCTTTCCACAAGTGAAACAACGTCTCCCATCCCCAAAATACGGTCAGCCATACGGGCCGGATGGAACACATCAATGGCGTCCATTTTTTCTCCAGTACCGATGAATTTTATGGGTTTATCAACCACGCTTTTAATGGAAATTGCAGCACCTCCGCGTGTATCACCGTCTAACTTTGTAAGAACAACTCCGTCAAAATTCAACCTTTCATTGAAGGCCTTAGCAGTATTCACTGCATCTTGCCCGGTCATGGCATCAACCACAAAAAGTGTTTCCTGTGGATTGATTGCCTTGTGAACATTTGAAATTTCGGTCATCATCGCCTCATCTACGGCGAGACGACCGGCAGTATCCACAATCACAACGTTAAAGCCATTTTGTTTGGCATGTGCAATTGCATTTTGAGCTATTGAAACTGGGTTTTTATTTTCGGGTTCGCTATAAACCTCTACGCCTATTTGATCACCAACCACGTGCAACTGGTTAATAGCAGCAGGACGGTAAACATCACAGGCAACCAGAAGTGGTTTTTTTGTTTTTTTGTTTTTAAGATAATTTGCAAGTTTTCCCGAAAAAGTGGTTTTACCACTACCCTGAAGACCAGACATTAAAATAACCGTTGGCGATCCGCTTAAATTGATGCCGGCGGTATCGCCTCCCATCAACTCGGTAAGCTCGTCTTTTACCAATTTTACCATCAATTGGCCTGGTTGCAACGTAGTAAGTACGTTCTGGCCCAATGCCTTTTCTTTTACTGTATTGGTAAACTCTTTTGCGGTTTTAAAGTTAACGTCGGCGTCCAAAAGCGCGCGGCGCACTTCTTTTAATGTTTCGGCTACGTTTACTTCGGTAATGCTGCCGTGACCTTTCAGTACGTGCAGCGCTTTGTCCAGCTTATCGCTTAAATTCTCGAACATATTCTTGCTTTCTTTTTAAGAGTTGCAAATGTAAAAAAAAGTTGGCAGTATGCAGTTGCAATAGGCAGTGTTTCTCAAGATTTCCAAATAATTAAACAGAATAAAACTATCGGAGTTTTGTATCTTGCCATTTCAAAAAAAGTATATGATAAAAGAAAAACTACTCTCTCCCTTTCAAAAGTTCGTTAATCTTCAAAGTGCCAGTGGAATTTTTCTGTTGGCAACCACTATTATTGCTTTGGTCTGGGCAAATTCAGCTTTTTCCGAAAGCTATCTGTCCTTTTGGAATTATGAAATAGGAATTGTTACTGACAGTTTTCAGCTTAAAAAACCATTGATTCTTTGGGTTAACGATGGGCTGATGGCTATTTTCTTCTTTTTGATAGGTTTGGAAATAAAAAGAGAGTTTTTAATTGGCGAACTCAATTCCACCAAAAAAGTTATGTTTCCACTTTTTGGTGCAATTGGCGGTATTGCACTTCCAGTAATTTTATACATCTTCCTAAATCAAAACCCCCAAACATTAAAGGGCTGGGGAATACCGATGGCTACTGATATTGCTTTTGCGTTGGCCATCATAAAAGTACTTGGCAACAGGATACCGCTTAGCCTAAAAATTTTTCTAACAGCTTTTGCAATTGTTGATGATTTGGCAGCGGTTTTAGTGATTGCCATTTTTTATAGTAGCAGTTTAAATTTAGTGTTGCTCGTTTACGCATCGGGCATATTGGCTGTTGTATATTTTTTAAGCTACAGAGGGTTTTATTTTGAATTTTTTACAATCGTTATGGGCTTTATAGTCTGGTTATTGTTTTTAAAAGCTGGGCTACATCCCACTTTGGCCGGAGTTTTAATGGCATTTGCCATTCCAGTGCGACAAAAAATAAGCACCCATGAATTTACTGACCAATTGGACATAGTGGTAAAAAAGATAAAAGACAGTACCATTTTACAAAAACCGATTCTTTCTGTAGAACAGCTCCATCTGATAGAAGATCTTGAAGATTGGTCCGACAAATACCGTTCGCCCTTGCAGCATTTAGAGCATAAACTTCACAACTGGGTGGCTTATCTGGTAATCCCAATTTTTGCACTTGCCAACGCCGGAGTAGCTATAAGTGGTGTTGAGGGACTGGAAACAGCTTTGATCGTGAACATTATGGCCTGTTTGGTAATAGGAAAAAGTATTGGCATTTCTGCCGTTATCTTTTTGGCCCGAAAGCTCAAGATTATTGAGGTCCCGGCAGATATATCCAACAAGCAAATAATTGGTGTTTCTTTTCTGGCTGGAATTGGCTTCACGATGGCAATATTCATAGCGGGTCTAGCCTTTAGCAATAATCCAGAATATATAGATTCCGCAAAAATTGGAATTTTAATAGGCTCTTTTATTTCTGCCATTATCGGCTACGGAATTCTACGCTTTAAAACTGTAAAGGGAAAGTTTAACCATTCCAAGTAATTAACTTAAAAAATCTAGCTTTCTTTAACGTTTTAGCCATACGCATATTAATTTAAGCAATTGGCCCACACTTAGCACAAATGCAACTTCTAAGATACATTAGTTTTCAACTGACTTTCTTTTGAAACCTTCTATTATTGAAAATTTATCATAAATTTTTATGACACCCATAGTACCATAATTAGACTTCGGCCAAAAAAATCGATTTATGGATTCGCAATAAAAAAGTTTTGAAAAAAATCCTCTTAAGTCGTCAGGACTCTTTTAAGAATGAACAACGACAGTAAGATTACTTTCAAAAAGAACAATCATTAAACAGAAACCTACAGTACCTAAATGTTGGTTCGTTAGGGAACGAGTTGAATTTTCCTAGTGAAAATTCAGCATGTTTTTGGTATCTTCACTTCACCAAAAACCAAAATTGATGAAACTAATACGCACAGATTCCACAAACAAGGATTTTATTGAATTGGTGGAACAGCTTGATGCAGATCTTGCCATCCGCGATGGAGACGACCATCCGTTTTATGATCAATTCAACAAGATTGATTCCATAAAGTATGTTATTGTAGTATATGATGAAAACAAGCGTGCAGTGGGCTGCGGCGCTATTAAGCAATTTGAGCCAAACGTGATGGAGGTTAAACGGATGTATGTTCCTTTGGAACAACGCGGAAAGGGAATTGCAATTGAGATGTTAAAAGAACTAGAAGTGTGGGCAATGGAGTTAGGCAATTCAAGATGTATTTTGGAAACGGGCATCAAGCAACCAGAAGCCATTTCACTTTATAAAAAAAGCGGCTATAGATTTATTGATAATTATGGACAGTACGACGGGGTAGAAAATAGCGTTTGTTTTGAAAAACTATTAACTCGTTAACAGTTTGAAAAATTCCAAAGATTCCATCAAATTGAAAGACGCCATAGCCATAGGCATAGGCGGAATGGTTGGTGGTGGAATTTTTGCAGTTTTGGGCCTAGCAGTTTCATTAGCTAAAGGAGGTACGCCGCTGGCATTTTTCTTTGCGGGAATTATCGCTTTATTTACAGCTTATAGCTATTCTAAACTATCATTGTCATATCCCGACAGAGGTGGAACCGTTCGGTTTATAAATGAAGGTTTTGGCAAAGGTGTTTTTAGTGGTGGCATCAATAATGTTTTGTGGATAAGCTATATTATTATGCTCTCGCTTTACGCCAGTGCTTTTGGCTCTTATGCACCCAATTTAATTTCCATAACTGGTTCCAAAGCTATTGACACTCATATTTTTGTGAGCAGTGTAATTCTTCTTGCCACACTCATTAACTATTACAGTTTAAAAATTGTAGGCGAAATTGAAAGCCTTGCCGTATTTATAAAACTTTTCATTTTAATTGCTTTCGCCGCTTTGGGTATTTATGGGCTTTTTGGAAATCCCCATGTTTCCCAACTTAATCCTGCAAATTGGGAAAGCCCCTTTCTTTTATTAACTGGCGGAATGGTAATCTTTGTAGCTTATGAAGGTTTTGAGCTTATTGCCAATGCGGTTCCAGATTTGGAAAACCCAAAAAAAAATGTTTCCCGTGCCTATTTTATCTCCGTCGGTTTTGTGGTTTTACTTTATATAATTATTGCCATGGTAACCGTAGGTTCTTTAAGTTTTGATAAAATTGCAACTGCAAAAGATTATGTTCTGGCAGCCGCCGCAAGGCCAATGATTGGGCAAATTGGATTTACAATTATGACGGTCGCTGCGCTTATTTCTACTTTCTCGGCAATAAATGCTACATTGTATGGCGGAAGCCGCGTAAGCTATGAACTTGCTGAAGACGACGAATTACCACATTCCTTTACAGACCAATTTTGGAATAAACCCATTGGCCTTTTAATTACAGTAATACTTACCTTGCTTACTACAAATTTTCTAAATCTCGAAAGCATTTCAACCTCGGGCAGTGCCGGATTTCTGCTAATCTTCGCTGTTGTAAATTATGTAAGCTATAAAAAAGCAGAAAAGATTGATGCAAGCAAAACAATTAGTTTGATTGGGGCTATCCTTTCGGCACTAGCATTTGTAGTTTTAATAATCCAACAATCCTCTTCAAATTTTTTGGGTGTATCCATTTCAATGGGAATTATCATCATTTGCTTTCTTATAGAATGGCTTTATAAAAAAAATACTTCAAACCCACCTCAATAAAAAATTTACATTTTTTCATATTTTTTTGTGTTAGTTCAATTCTTTAATCGTAATATTGCAATGAACAAATATAAAGAAAATGGGAATTACCAAAACAGAAATATTTACAGACCAGCAAAACCAAGTGGCCATGTTCGCGAAAGCCTTTGGGCATCCTGCCAGAGTAGCCATTCTTCAGCATCTCTTCAAAATAAATGCTTGTATTTGCGGCGACTTGGTAGAAGAAATTGGCCTTGCACAGCCCACAATTTCACAACATTTAAAGGAGCTGAAAAATTTGGGGTTAATAAAAGGAAATATTGAAGGCACAAGCATCTGCTATTGCATTAACCAAGAAAATTGGATTGCTATGAAAGCGTTTATGAACCAGTTTTTGGACCAGGACATTCCTAAAGAAAATTGTTGCCAATAAATTTAACTGAAAATCATTTTAAAAATTTTAAAAATGAAGAACGAACAAGAATTAAAAGAAATCGTAAAAGATCGATACACAAAAATTGCCGAACAAGGTAAAGCTGAAAATGCTTCCTCTTGCTGCGGCGCAACCACACCTTCAAATAAGGTTTACAATATTATGATGGATGACTATTCCGAAACAAGCGGTTATGTGGAAGATGCAGATTTGGGATTGGGCTGTGGGCTTCCCACGCAATTCGCAAAAATAAAAAAAGGAGATACCGTAATCGATTTGGGCTCCGGCGCCGGCAACGATTGTTTTGTAGCAAGACACGAAACCGGAAGCGAAGGAAAGGTTATAGGGATTGACTTTACCCCAATTATGATTCAAAAAGCGCGAAACAATGCAGAAAAATTGGGCTACAACAATGTTGAGTTCAGGGAAGGTGATATTGACGCAATGCCCGTGAGCAATGATATTGCGGACGTAATAGTGAGTAATTGTGTTTTGAACCTCGTACCAAATAAGCAAAAAGTGATTGCTGAAATATTCAGGGTTTTGAAACCGGGCGGACATTTCAGCATTTCGGATATTGTCCTCGTTGGAAATCTTCCCGATGCTTTAAAAGAGGACGCTGAAATGTACGCAGGTTGCGTGGCCGGAGCCATTCAAAAAACGGAATATTTACAATTTATAAAAGATGTGCGTTTTCAAAATATTCAAATCCAAAAGGAAAAACCCATTGTAATTCCAAATGATATTCTTGAAAAGTACCTTTCTTCTGAAGAAGTGAAAACTTTCAACACTTCCGATACAGGTATTTTCAGTGTTACTGTATATGCAGAAAAGCCTGGAACAAAACAAGAAAAACCCAAAAAACCATTAGCCGAGATTATCGATGGGCCGTGCTGTTCAGCAGATGGCAACTGCTGTTAAAATGGAACTATTCAAACCAATTCACAAATATATTGAAGCGCTGGAAACGCAAAAGCTTTCCGATGAAAGAAAAGCTGTTCTGCAGCCATTGGCAGATTATATAATTTCAAAAAACAAAGCCAACCAAGCAGTTCAACTGAATTTTATCTGTACCCACAACTCCCGCCGCAGCCATTTGGCGCAGGTTTGGGCGCAAACAATGGCGGAATATTTCAAAGTTCCAAATATTCAATGCTATTCCGGCGGGACAGAAGCTACGGCAGTTTATCCAATGGTTGTAGAAACTTTGCAAAATACGGGCTTTGAGATTTCAAAAAAAGAAAACAGTAAAAACCCTATTTACAGTATAAAATTCACTTCAGAAAAAAAGCCCATTATCGCTTTTTCAAAAAAATATGATGACAAATCAAATCCTAAAAGTGGTTTTGCTGCAATAATGACATGCTCGCAAGCTGATGCGGGTTGCCCTTTTGTGGCAGGTTCAGAAAAGCGTATTCCCATAATGTATGTTGACCCAAAAGTTTCAGATGGTACACCTCAACAAATGCAGGTTTATATGGAACGTAGTAAACAAATTGCTTCTGAAATGAAATATGTTTTTTCTAAAATAATTTCGTAAAAAATGGCAATCACCAAGAAATTAAGTTTTCTCGACAGTTATCTTACCCTTTGGATTTTTATTGCAATGGTCTTGGGCGTTGGCATTGGTTATTTTGCCCCCAACTTTCCGGTGTTTCTGAATTCTTTTAATAGCGGCAGTACAAATATTCCCATAGCCATCGGGTTAATTTTAATGATGTACCCACCATTGGCAAAAGTCAATTATTCATTATTGCCTAAAGTTTTCCGAAACACAAAAGTTCTTTCCATTTCGCTTGTTCTGAATTGGATCATCGGCCCTGTTCTCATGTTTTTTTTGGCGATAACATTTTTAAGGGACTATCCCGAATACATGGTCGGACTTATTTTGATTGGATTGGCGCGTTGCATTGCCATGGTCTTGGTTTGGAACGACCTTGCCGAAGGCAGCAGTGAATATGGCGCAGGTCTGGTTGCGCTAAACAGTATTTTTCAGGTTTTTGCCTATAGTTTTTACGCTTGGATTTTCATTACCGTGCTTCCGCCCTATTTCAGATTTGAAGGTGCCATTGTTGATATTTCCATAGCCGCCATAGCCGAAAGTGTCGCCATTTATTTGGGAATTCCTTTTGTTATGGGAATATTGAGCAGGCTTATTTTAGTGAAATTAAAAGGTGAAGTATGGTACGCGCAAAAATTTATTCCGGCAATTTCGCCATTGACGTTGATCGCCCTGTTATTTACTATCGTAATAATGTTTTCGCTCAAAGGCGAAATGATAGTTGAAATCCCAATGGACGTGCTGATTATTGCAGTGCCGCTGCTCATCTATTTTACACTGATGTTCATCATTGGATTTTTCGTCACAAAAACAATGGGGGCAACTTATGACAAGACCGCAGCGGTAGCTTTTACCGCTGCCGGTAACAATTTTGAACTGGCAATTGCGGTGGCAATAGCAGTTTTTGGGTTAAATTCCGGGCAAGCCTTTGCAGGTGTCATTGGCCCATTGGTAGAAGTTCCAGCCTTAATTTTACTGGTGCGGGTTTCCTTTTGGTTGCGGAAGAAATATTTTGGGCCGGAAAAGTCTTCACTGTACTAAAAAAGCAATTTTCCCCTAAAAAATACAGTTATAAATGTATGAACCTAAAGCTACTGAATTGGAAGTATCACTTTTAAAATGTGGAGAAATGCTAGTGAATGCCGTTGGATGCCACGATTGCCATTCCCTAAAAAAATGATTGACACAGATCCTGACCGTTTACTTTCTGGACATCCAGCCTATGAGGTTTTAGGCCTATGGTATGGAAACTGAAAATTATTGTTTCTATATTGGAGACGGCGATAAGTGGCTGCAAAAAAGAAATTACTACAACGCCGTATTTCAATATAAAAAAAGCTGTAGCTCTTTATCCTTCAGGTTTTGAAGCCAATTATAGGCTGGCTATAGGTTACGGTTACCAATGTCAATATGATTTTGAAAACTGTAAAACGGGTATGCAACTCATCCAAAAGCTCGAAAAAGCATTTCCAGGGAATCAGGATATTCATGATGTAAAAGCCATTTTTGTGCATTGGGAAGAGCAATAGATTTGATTATTGCATTAATCTCCCTATCTTTATAAACAACTAACAACCAATCATTACAATAATGAAACGACTATTACTCCTAGTAGTACTAGCTTGCGTTTCGTGGAGCAGTCTCCCTCAAACTTCTTCCCAAACACAAGAAGACACTCTTAAAAGCTCCTTTTTAGAACAAAAACCTGAAAAAGCGCAGGACACCCTTTTGGAATACAACAATTTCAAAAAAACAATTCAGCTTTCTACCAAAAATAATGATTTTGAAACCCTTGGAAATGCCTACATCGGTTTGGCAAAATGGCACGAAGACCATACCGTTCTTGATTCTTCAATCGTTTATTTGAAAAAGGCCATTTCACTTTATAAAAAAGAGGAAATGACTAAACCTCTAGCAGATACTTATCTCTTATTGGTTGTTAACTACAGTGGCACCGCAGAATATGACAAGGCTTCTGAGGCTGTTTATGAAGCACTTACTATTTACGAAAAAATAGGCGACCAACGCGGCATTGCACAATGCTATACCAAAATTAGCGACTTATTATACTATTCAGATAGTTATGCCGAAGGGGCGGAATATTGCAAAAAGGCAATTGCCATTCAAGAAAAATATGGTTATGAAGAAGATATGGCACTTTCCTATCGTCGGCTTGCCGAAAATCAGTTGTTTTTGAGCAATCTGGATGAAAGTTTGGCAAACATGAATCGGGCAATCGCTTTATATAAAAAATTAGGAATCGCGGATGCTCCATTGTTGGCCTGTTATAATGGGCGAGGCAATATTTATAAATATATGGAACGCTATCCTGAGGCAATTGCAGACTATACTAATTGTTATGAAGGCGCAAAAAAATTAGGCCTTTTACGCTATACTATGCCTCCAACTGCCAATATTGGCCACGTTTATATTCTTCAGGGAAAATACGCCGAAGCACTGCCCTACAATCTCAAGGCAATTGAAATTATGAAGCAAATAGGGAACACAAAAAACCTTTGGGAAAACTATATGCACGTTTCAAATATTTATAGTGAATTGGGCGATTATAAAAATGCTTTGGAATATCATGAACTCTACGAACAAGGCCATACGGAATACCTAAACACCATCATAGCGCGAAAGGATAGTGAGCTGCAAGTAAAATATGAATCCGCACAAAAGGACCTTGAAATTATGGATCAAGAGGCAAAAATTGCGCAACAGCGAAAAACCCAGATTCTTTATATTGGTATAGCCGGATTGCTCGCCATTATTCTCTTCGGAATGTATTTTACGCTGAAAAATATTCGCAAAAAACGAAAGGCCCTTTCAATACTTAATGCAGAACTGGACACTAAAAACAAGCAAAACGAATTGCTTTTGAAAGAAATTCACCATCGTGTAAAAAACAATCTGGAAATGGTTAAAAGCCTCATTGCCCTTCAATCTGCAAAATTGGAAGACGGTGCCAGTAAAGAAGCAATGCTCGCTAGCCAAAACCGTGTTCAGAGTATGGGCATTATCCATCAAAAATTGTATCAAGGCAAAAATTTGGGCAGCATCGAGATGAAGGATTATTTTATGAATTTAGGTGAAGGTGTTCTCGACACTTTTAACGCAGAAGACAAGATAAAAATAGAATGCGCAATGGACGACCTAAATTTAGACGTGGACACGGCCGTACCGATCGGGCTTATTGTGAACGAACTTTTAACGAACGCACTAAAATATGCTTTCCCCGAAGGAGTAAAAGGACAGATAAATATTAGCCTTACACAAAAAGACAGCGATCTTTTATTAAAAGTCTCTGACAACGGCATTGGCAAAACCGAAGGTTCCAGGCCCAAAGGCACAGGTTTTGGAACACAACTGATTCAGCTGCTCACGCAACAACTGAACGGAACCATTTCTGAAGAGCATACCAACGGAACTGCGGTATTTTTCAACTTTAAAAATTTTAAGACCGCTTAATGGGAAATGCAATAAAAATATTGATAGTTGAGGACGAAATGGTAATTGCCGCCAATATCTCCCTACAATTAACCGAATTGGGCTATGAAGTAACAGGAGTTTTGCCGCGTGGCGAAGAAGCTGTTGCTCATCTTCACATAGACAAACCAGATATAGTACTCTTAGATATTCGGCTTAAAGGCGAAATGGATGGCATTAAAACTGCCCAAGAAATTCAAAAACATTACAACATTCCTATTATCTATTTAACGGCCAATGCAGACGAGGCACATTTTAACCGTGCCAAGGAAACTAACCCCTATGCTTTTATTTCAAAACCCTTTAAAAAGTTGGATTTGCAACGTGCCATAGAATTGACGGTTAATAGAATTTCAGTAGAAAACGTTTCAGAAAACAATAACGGCAACGGAAATGATACTTCAACAACAAATAACAGTACCACAGATTTCATACTGAACGACCGTATCTTTGTTCGCCATAATGAAAAGATGCTGAAAATAGACATTAAAGACATCTACTATATTGAAGCCGATCGCAATTATTGCCGTATTTTTTCTCAGGATAGAGAATACCTTTTAGTTATGACCTTAAAGGATATTGACGAAAAACTTCCACAGAACCATTTTCTCAGAATACACCGTTCCTATATTATCAATCTTTCACAAATAGATGAGGTTGCGGGCACACACGTGGTTATTGCCAAAAAAGCCATCCCTATGAGCAAGGCCATGCGCACAGAACTTCTTAAGCGCCTGCAAACCATATAATTATCTTTCGGTAAACAAATCTTTCCCTTCGGACACAAATAGGGCACCTTCGTCCTAACCGCCTTGTTTTCAGCTTATTTTGATGGTTTCTTTGGTGTGTAACTAATTTTTTTACTAACCATGTTTGCATTGCGAACATTTAAATCAAAAGACATGAAAACATTTCAACAAAAAATTTCAACACTATTAATTGTACTTTTTTTCACTGCCAACATTGCCCATGCACAGGACGGTCCATATTACACCGTAACCACTTGGAAAATTGAAATCCCAGAGAATGGCAGCAATGCCGAGTTCAATACTTTGATGAAGGAGTTTAACCAAAAAGTTGTCGCTCCCAACCAATACATTGTAAGTGAAAAAGTAATGCGCCATGCTTCCGGAAGCGATTCTCGAGATTTGGTGATCGTAACGGAATACAAAAACTGGAATGCCATTGATGCCGCGGCAATTCGCCAAAGCGAACTGATGGATACCGCTTGGGGAAGTGATGCCGAAAGGAAGGAATTCTTTCAAAAGTTTTACAAATATTTCTTGATGCATACCGATGAGATTTACAGAGGCATGCATTAAATCAATAAAATTAACCTTCCAACTTTCCAGACCTAACAGGTTTTGAAAATCTGTTAGGTTTTATTAACAAAACACTAAAAACTTAAATCATGAAAAATATAATTATAATCGGAATTGCGCTGGCGGTATTTACAGCATGCAATAAGCAAGAAAAACGCTACACCCAAAATTCGCCGGAAATAGAAACTTACAAAAAAGTGATAGATGCGTACGAAAAACAAGATTGGAATGCGATGGCAAGCCATTATGCCGATACCGCCAAAATAATGAACAATGTAGAAGAAAAAGACGCTCAAACCCTTGATGAACTTGTGCAAATGAGTAAGGATGACGCAAAACTTTTTTCCAATTGGGATTATGTGGACGGCGAATCTGAATATGAAATGGTAGTAACAGATAAAGGCCATACATGGGTGAACTTTTGGGGCATCTGGAAAGGCACACTTGCTGCCAATAACAAAACATACACCATACCCACACACATCACTGCCCAGTTTGTGGATGGCAAAGTAGTGAAGGAGTTTGGCTATTGGAACCTCTCAAAAATAATGTTGGACATACAGGCAATGCAGGAAGCTGTCAAAATTGCTTCTGAAGAAACTGAAAAAGCCGAAGAGATAACTTCAGAAAATTAATAATCATAATCCCTAGACCTAACAGGTTTCAAAAAACCTGTTAGGTCTACCAATCACAAAATTATGAAAACAGTAGGCATCATAGGCGGTTCAGGCTTTATAGGAAGCCATATTACCAAGAAATTTTTGGAAGAAGGGTACAATGTAAAAGTATCTGTTACCGACATCAAAAAAAGTGAAAAGTACCAACATCTTTTCAGTTTAGAAAATTCGGACAATCTAAACATTAGTGCACTGAAAGTAGAAGATCTTGAAACATTAAAAGATTTTCTATGTGATTGCGAAATTGTAATACACGGTGGAACGCCTTTTCAATTGGATGTCAAAGATCCACAAAAAGAGCTTTTTAACCCTACTATCAAAGGAACCGAGAATTTTTTGGAAGTCATCCAGCAAGTAGCAATGATTGAGAAGGTCATTTTTATAGCTTCCGTTGCGGCTTATAACACCAATTTTCCATTACCGGCAGAAGGTAAAAAACCAAATGACACTTTCAGTGAAAAAGATACACCTTTTATGAGTGAGGAAAGTCACCCGTATGCGCAGGCCAAGTTTATCGCCAATCAAACAGTGGAAAAATTCATACAGGAAAACACAAAACTTTCCTTTGAAATCACTTCGGTTTCTCCTGTTGGGGTTATGGGAAAATCATTATCAAATAGGGAAGATTCCACTTCAACCGGGCTGCAGTTTCTCTTTAAAAACAAAATTGCGCCCAATCCATTTGTACAAATGCTCTATGATACTGACGTGGAAATGGCTTCGGTAGATGTTGCGGATGTTGCGGAAGCAGTTTTTAAAGCCGCTACAATTTCCGCACTTCACGGGAAAAATTATTTGTTGAGCAGCGAAAGCTATCCGATTAGCGATATGAGCCTGATGTTGAATCACCAAGCCCCAAAAAATAACGCAAATGTAGTTTATCAAAATACACTTGCAATGAACGATTTGGGGATGAAATTCAGACCTGTACAAGAAACCTTAAATAATTATTCAAAGTAGAAATCAAACAGAATATTAACCAAATAAATATATAATAATGAAAACAATTAAAGCAACAATTCTTTCGGCAATGATGCTTATTGCATTTATTTCCACAGCACAAAAAAAGAACGGAACTGTCTATATTGAGCATCCTGCTATAGATGTAGTACAGCAATTTGTAGATGCAGCCGTTGCAGGTGATAAGCCTAAAATGGCCACTTATTTAACGGATGATTTTAGAGCTTTTAATGGCGCTACGGATAATATGAGCGATAAGGGTATGGACAAGGAAGCATTCCTTGACAATCAAATGCTTTATTTCAATCAGTTGGATTACTATTCTGTAACTCCTTTTCCGGGATCATATCCAGACGCCATTGAGTATAAAAAAGACAATCCAAATGGTGAAGTATGGGTACAGACCTGGGATTTGCTGAAAGGAGTCCACAAAACCACTGGGGTGAAAATTGACGCCGCTTCCCATAGATTATACACCCTTACCAAGGACAACAAAATCAAAAACATCATCTTCTATAATAATGGAGGTGTTATAGATGAAATACGTGCCAGTTTTAGCGACAGGAAAAATGGCACCATTTACAACCACCACGATTACATAAATACGGTTCGGAAAATGATGTATGCCTTTGAGAAAAAGGACTTTGATAAGGCCTATAGTTTCTATGATGACAAAGCAGTATTTGTAAACTCAAGTTCACCCGATTTTGAAAGCACATCCTTGGCTGAGCAAAAGGAATTTGACAAGCAATTTTTTGATAAATATGATATTGAAAACTTAGAGATGGTTGGCTACCCAGACTACCTGCATTATGAAATGGGTGATGCCCATGTGGTGCAGTCATGGTGGAACATCCACTTAAAGCGCAAAGCTGACAAAAAACCAATCGTTGTACCTATCCACTACCAGATGTATTTCAATGAAGACGGAAAGATAACTTCCGAAACCGCATATTATAATCCAAAACTCCTGGATTAATGCATAAACATCACACTCCCCCATTAATTGGAAAAATTTAATCAATATCAACCAGTTCGCTAACTGCGAACACAAATTAAAAATCATGAAAAAATTAATCTTTACAATGCTCTTATTGCCACTTTTGTCAATAGGACAGGAAAGTACCGAATACGGAGTATTCGAAAATGCAGTTTTAACGCCAAATCCCGGTCAAATAACACAATTTGAAAAGGGGATTACGGCACACAACAAAAAATACCACGGAGATGGTCCTTATGGTGGCCGTGTGTATTGGATTTCCAACGGACCCAAAACCGGAAGCTATGTATGGGTTATGGGACCCTTTCCTTGGAGCTCGCTGGACAACAGACCTGCCCAAAAAGAAGGCCATGATGCTGATTGGAACAACAATGTAGCGCCATACATCACAGCCGATAGCGGGGCGCAAAGCTACTGGCGTTTTAACGCAGAAATGTCTCGATTTCCAAAAGATTTCACCATAAAAAATATGGAGGTGGACACTTGGGACATAAAGCGAGGCAAGTACAAAGAAGCTATGGCCTTAGTAAAAAAAGTCCACGACGTGTACGCCTCAAAATCGCCTGAAGATACCTATGGTATTTATACAAATGAATTTCCCAGCACCAAAGAAGGTAGAGATCTGGCGGTCATTTCATTTTTTGAAAAATCGGCATGGTTGGGCGAAGATCATGACATTTCAAATAAATATGATGAAATGTACGGATCCGGAAGTTGGGATCGGTTTTTAAAAGATTGGATGGACGTGACCAACGGCGGTGATACCGAAATTTGGACGTTTGTTCCAGAATTAAGCGGGATTAACGGTGATGTAAAAGTTGCACCCTCAAAGTAAATTTTAAAGAAAATGTATGGTGCGACATGGTTGTGCCATACAATTTTAAAAATAGGGAATTTAGAAAAAAATCAAATTAAAGTTATGAGCTCAAAATTAATTACTCTTCTAATCATTCTTTTTACAGGCGTATTTTGTGCACAGGCTCAAAGCAACGATCCGCATGCAAACCATGATTCTGCCATAACTGGAATTTCTTCGGAAAAAATTTTAATGGTTTTGGATATCACGGTGAAGGATTCCCTTCAATACCAACAGTATCGATTAAAAGTGGAACCGCTTATTGAACAATATGGTGGCATCTATTTGGTGCGCTCCGGCGGGATGGCTTTTGACATCGATCCAGAAAGAAAGGTAACACCCATGGAAGGAAATTGGAATCCAAACAGATTTATAATCCTGCAATGGGATTCCATGGAACAACTTCAGAATTTTTCTTCTTCGGAAGAATATAAAGCCGTGGCAAAATTGTGGAAGAATTCAGCTTCAACCAAGTCAATTATCGTAAAAAAATATCAGTATTAAACAAATTTTAATACCTGAATACAGATAAATATTCATTAAGCTAAGACAGTTTCCCCATGTCAATAAATTAAAAAGGAGGATTCAACTCTACACATAAAAACTAAAACCATGACTAAAGAAACTATTATCATAAAAAAAAGATTAGGAAGGGTACTGACCGATAACGCTTTAACAAGATACATTACATTTTCGGCACTGTATATTGCACAGGGAATTCCTGAAGGCATTACTTTCTTTGCGATACCGGCGTGGTTGGCAATGAATGGCAAGACGGCAATGGAAATAGCTGCCTATGTGGGTGTGATTGGAATTCCGTGGAGTTTTAAAATTATCATCGCCCCTTTAATGGACCGTTTCACTTTCTTGGCAATGGGCAGAAAAAGGCCCTGGGTAATTTTGGGGCAGCTTGGGTTGATTATAAGTTTTTTATGCATCGGGTTGGTCGAAGATCCTTTAAACAACCTCTCTGGCTTAATGGCCGTGGGATTTTTCATAAGTTTTTTTGGTGCCTTTCAGGACGTAGCAACCGATGGTATGGCCGTAGATGTAATTCCAGAAAATGAACAGGCACGGGCCAATGGCCTAATGTGGGGAACTAAGATAATCGGCACTTCTGCTGCTTTGATGGCGGGCACTTGGTTAATTAATAATTTTGGGTTGGCAACAGCGATTTCTTCATTATCCATAGTTGTTGCAACTATTATGTTTTTTCCAATTTATTTTAGAGAACGGCCGGGCGAAAAGACAATGCCCTGGACTGCTGGTAAAGTTTCCCCAGATTCACAACAAACACAGTTGAAGAGCTGGAAAAACATTTTCAAAAGCCTATACAAGGTTGTTCGGTTAAAATCGAGCCTGGTGTTTGCCCTTGGGGTTTTCGTAGTGAGTCTGATGTTCGGGCTTATAGACACCCTCCTGCCCATTTTTAGTATTCAAGAATTGGGATGGACTAATTCATATTTTTCAAATGTGTTCTCCATAACAACCGTAATTGGAGGCTTTTTGGGAATGTTCATAGGCGGTTATTTGGTAGATTATTTCGGTAAAATCAGAATGCTCTCGGTGTATTTATTTTGTATTACCCTTCTGATTGCTGTCTTTGCTTCCTTTTCCAATTTATGGAGCAATAATTTAATCATTTATACCTTCATTCTCTCCTACTATACCCTTTATACATTTTTATGTATTGCGGTGTTCGCATCGGCCATGCACCTTTGTTGGAAAACGGTTGCTGCTACACAGTTCACGCTTTATATGGCGCTCTCAAATATGGGGCGTGCGGCCGGAGCTGCGATGCTGGGTGTTTTAAAAACAAATTTTTCTTGGGAAATCGTCTTTCTTATTATAGCCATTATGCCTGTTATTATGGTAATTCTTATTCAGCTTATAAATTTTAAGAAACACAGGGTTACCATAGATAGTTTTGTGATTTTGAAACATACGATAGTGGCGCCGCACGCGATAAAAGATTAATTAAATATCCATTTTTTTTCAAAAAGATGTTAAAGCACAAAAAGAAACTGTAAAAATCACAATGAAGTTAAAGCTCCTTAGATTGTTCCGTTTAAAAACTTTTCCCAATTCTTTTCGAACTTTACCTATCTTTAAATGCTGAAAATAAATCTTCAGATAAACTATGAATATTGATCAAATTTTCAAGAATAACCAAGCGTGGGTAAATGAAAAATTAGGAATGGATCCTGATTATTTCAAAAATCTTTCTGAAGGGCAAAACCCCGAAGTACTTTATATAGGTTGCAGCGACAGCCGTGTTACCGCAGAGGAAATTATGGGCGCAAAGCCGGGAGAGGCTTTTATATTGCGAAATATTGCCAATATGGTCTCCAATCTAGACCTCAGCGCGATGAGTGTTATTAATTACGCAGTTAGCCATTTAAAAGTAAATCATATAATAGTTTGCGGACATTACGGTTGTGGCGGTGTAAAAGCCGCGATGCAAAGTCAGGATCTTGGCCTTTTAAATCCTTGGTTGCGGAACATACGAGATGTTTACAGGTTACACAAACAGGAATTGAATGCCATTAAAGACGAAGAAGAAAAATACCGCAGACTGGTTGAGCTAAATGTTCAGGAACAATGCGTAAACGTTATTAAAACTGCCGATGTACAGATAGCCTATCGGACTAGAAACATAACGGTTCATGGCTGGGTGATGGATATGGAAACCGGAAAATTAATCGACTTAAAAATTGACTTTGATAAAGTACTAAAAGGGATAATGGAAATTTATCATCTGGACTAAATTTCTGAAATCAAAAAAAGCTGCTTTCAAAGAAAAATAATCATCATTTGGAGCTACAAAATCTGCTATCGTATTTGTTTGTTAATCTGGATTTGGATCATTGTCATCACTACAGGAAGCAAAACCTAAAGCGATAAAAACGATAAGTGAGATTTTCAATAAATTTTTTATGTGTTTCAATGTTTATTTATGAAGTCATCTTGACTTTTTTGATTGAAGCGAAAATGAGCAGTTTTGAGTT
>JAGQYY010000159.1 GCA_020435825.1 Aequorivita sp. | reverse complement strand
CCTTTTTCTTTTTAAAGAGATAGTTATACAAAGTCTAATCAGCAAAGAGAAATCGCTGAAATGACAAAGGAAAATCTAATTTGGACAAGAGAATTAATCCAAAAACGGAATGACAAAATAACGGAATTTCTAACTGACAAACTGTGAGAAAAACACTACTGGCAACAACGTATATAGCTCATAGCTAATTAGTTGCTTAATTCAAAGTTAAGGCATATTTGCAAGTCCGCCAAATTTTTTAATTTGGCTTATTGAAAAGAAAAGTTAATAAGAAAATTAAAAAATTCGGCTCGTGCTCAACCGAATAGTTATCGCTAATTTGCACGCTACGAGCCATATACAAGACCGTTGGCTGTAATATTAGAACAGCTGTCTTTCTAACTCCAAAAGTCTTTTATTAATAATTTCAAAATATTTTGGAGTTAACTCACTTCCTAAATAATTCCTGTTTAATTTCTTTGCTACAACTGCAGTAGTTCCTGTTCCCATAAAAGGATCGTAAATTAAATCCCCCTCATTTGAAAAATTTGAAATAATTGTACCTACTAACTCCTCAGGAAAAACAGCCGAATGAGAACCAACAACCTTTTTACCTCTCTTAATATTCCAAATATCATCTAAAGTTCCTCTATCAAAATTAGCCTTGCTAAATTGTCTG
>JAGQYY010000158.1 GCA_020435825.1 Aequorivita sp. | reverse complement strand
TGTATTTGAAATCATCGATTCTTCACAAGCTCCGAATTTGATGTAATTTTTTCGTGCTTGTATTAGAGAGACTCTATTTGCTCCTCCAACAAAATTTTCATCTTCAAATCCAATCGGGTCATCTTCCCAAAAACAAATTGGACAAATGGAATAGTTCAATCTGTCTTTAGAGTCAAATGTGTCGTATCCGCAACAAGGACAATATTTGTTCAATTTATGTTTCATTGGTTTTCCTCAAATGTGCTACAACGGTCTCGTATAACCGTCAGTTACGGGTTAAAGTACGCAAATTTTTCGGTTTGGCACAGACGTTAGCAATTCCGAGTGGATTCGGACGTAGTCGAATCCGCCGTAATTGCGGTTATACATTGTTGGCAACTGGCTTTTACTTTTTCAAATTCAGTTTGTTTAATCGTTCCAAAAATCAGTTTATCTCCATTGAGAATAAATCTTGAAGGTTTTATTTCCTCAATTTGATTCCAAAAACGCTTTGTGTCCGCCAATTCCAATTCATTCCGAGATTCGTTTAAGTCGGTTGAAAATCCACCATAATTGACAAAAATTTCCATTGTTTTAAACCTTTGTTTTTTCTCAAAAATTAGCCATTGGTCATAAATGTCAAACAATGATTTTTGAGATAATTCAAATTCTGTCATTTCATCGAAAT
>JAGQYY010000157.1 GCA_020435825.1 Aequorivita sp. | reverse complement strand
TCACTGGCTCGCAGTTGGACCGCCGAACGCCGCGAACTGGATTACCTCCGGTTCATAGGTGCCAACAATCAAACCGCTAAAGAGATAAAACTCTTCGGCCTAACCGATTTTATCGCAGAACGTTTTAAAAACCTATCCAACGACTATTACCTCATTAACAAAAAACTCTCGCTTAGGCAAAGTTTTTACGGTTCGCTGTTCAACATTCTGGGCGTGCTCAGTTATTACGGCGCCTATGTGTATATTATTCTGCGGGTGCTTACGGGTGTGATTACCATTGGGGAACTCACTTTCCTTTCCGGTTCCTTCAACCGTTTGCGCAACAACCTACAAGGCTTCTTTTCGCGCTTTACTCGAATTTCCGAAAGTGCGCTCTATTTGCAGGATTACTTCGATTTTATTGACCTTTCCGTGGAAAAAACATCCGAGGAAAAAATCACTATGCCCAAAACCATCACCCAAGGTTTTCAGGTGAATAACCTACACTTCTCCTACGCGGGAAGCGAAACCGAAGTACTAAAAGGTGTAACCTTTACGCTAAAAGCAGGTGAAAAAATGGCCTTTGTAGGGCAGAACGGCGCGGGCAAGACCACTCTCATAAAACTCTTTTTGCGCTTTTACGAACCCACGCAGGGCGAAATATTATTGGACGGCATAAACATAAACCAATTTGATATGGATGCCTAC
>JAGQYY010000156.1 GCA_020435825.1 Aequorivita sp. | reverse complement strand
TTTTAATGATTGCCTTTTTGGCAATAATGACAGCCTGTTCTCCCGAAGACGGAAAAGATGGAATGGACGGCGAACAAGGTATACAGGGCGAGGCTGGGCAAAATGGGCAAGACGGTAATGCCAATGTAAGTTCTTATACTTTTTCTGTAAATCGTTCAGATTGGGGCGACAATCTTCACTATGGGGGAAATAACATTTTTAGGGCTTTCAATGTTTCGCCAGAGCTTCTTGGAGGAAATGACATGGCAGCAACTTTAAACAATGGTGGCTCTGTGCTTATTTATTCAGATGGTGGCGTTGTACAGAGATTATTGGCACTGCCCTTCTCTTTTTCCAATTCGGGAATCGGAATAAAACTAAATGCTGCAATTAACAGTAGCGATCTACTTATTAGCAAAACCACTAATGGCTGGGACAATGTAAGTATTGCTGTCGAGGAAATTCCGCAAAAAATAAATTATATCATAGTCCTCATCCCCAAGGAAAACCAAGCTAAGATGGATGCTAAAAATATTGACCTAAGCGACTACAACGCCGTAGCAAAATATTACAACCTTCAAAATTAAAATTTTAAACACGTAAACTTTTAAACGGATTGCTATGAAAACAACACCAAATTTAATGAAAACACTAAGCACAATACTGTTGTTTGCCGTTTTGCTTTCCTGCAGCAAGGACGACAACAATAAC
>JAGQYY010000155.1 GCA_020435825.1 Aequorivita sp. | reverse complement strand
TGTTACAAATCCAGTCCAAATCATTACCACATAAATCAAACAAAATATTGCGAAACCCTTAAAAAAAAGATTGAAAAATTTAAAAATACCTGGTGCTTTCTCAACTAACCCTGTATTATTTCTGACATGAAAATCTTTCAATTTTCCAGTAATTATTGGTCCGATTATTCTAAAAAAGAAAAATCCGAAAATAAAAAATAATGAAAGTCCAATTTTAAATTTCAATTTCTACGTTTTTGGTCAAATGTTGGGTAACGTTTTTGTATAACCGCCAGTTACGGGATTAAAGTTAATGATTTTCGGTTAAGGACTGACGTTAGCAATTCCGAGTGGATTCGGACGTAGTCGAATCCGCCGTAATTGCGGTTATACATTGTTGTAGCACGTTTTTTATTCCGATTTAATATCATCTTTAGTTTCAAATTTTCCGTCCGCACCTGCGGAAACAATTTGGAATCCAATTCCATTTTTAGACACAGAATATTGGTAAGGTCTATTCCAAGAATCGGTTTTCCATTCTTGTCTCATAGGATTATTTCCTATCAGTTCATTAAGGTCAGTTGGGTATTTTCCGAATTTTTCTTTCCACTTTTCCATTCTTTGAGTGATTTCTGAAATTTCTTTTTCTGTCTTTTTAGGAAATATTGAAGTTCGTTGATAAGTGAAAAATAGAAATGCACTTAAAGTTCCGATTACCCAAAC
>JAGQYY010000154.1 GCA_020435825.1 Aequorivita sp. | reverse complement strand
AAGCAGCAGGATAAAAAAGCAAACAGCCAACGGCCATTGTTGCCAGACCAACGATAATTCCTTTTTGATAACCGATATGCGAAAGCAGTGCGCCCGCCGGAACAGAGATAATCAAATACGCCAAAAAGAAGGCAAACTGTACCAAACCTGCCTGAAAATAGGTAAGTTCAAAAACATCCTTCAATCGAGGAATCAAACTGTCCACCAAAACAGTGATAAATCCCCAAAGGAAGAAAAGTACGGTAACGGTAATAAAAGCGGTGCGGAAGGTTTTCTTTTCGGTCATGGTTGGTTGTTATTAGTACTATTTTTTATTATAAAAACCCGAAGGGATGTTCTCGTTTTTATCATTTTGGTATTTCGTTACCCAAAACCCATCATGGATGGAATAATAGCCCGTTTCGCCCTTTTTGTTCACGGCAATATAGCCTACTTGAAAATCCTTAAAATCCGGATTCTTTTTTACAATCCTTCCTATGGCTTCCTCACATGCTTCCTGTGGCGTTTTGCCTTGGCGCATCAATTCCACAATCAAAAAACTGCCAACTGTTTTCAAAACTTCCTCGCCCAAGCCTGTTGCGGTTGCGCCGCCAATTTCATTGTCGATAAACAAACCCGAACCAATAATTGGCGAATCGCCCACGCGCCCTGCCATTTTGTAAGCCAATCCGCTTGTGGTGCAACCTCCGGAGATATTTCCATCTTTATCAATTGCCAACATCCCGATGGTATCGT
>JAGQYY010000153.1 GCA_020435825.1 Aequorivita sp. | reverse complement strand
TCAGATAATAACGAAATATATTTAGATTGTTTACCATTCCACACACATTACATTACACTACTCTAATATCGTCGTTACGTGTAAAAGTGTTTACTCGCTCCACTCCTACTTTTATTTTATAGGAGCTCGTGAATGCTTTGCATTTCATTAAAATCGTAAAGAAACTTTTGAAGTAAAAATTTTTTAAAAAAGCTATAGTTTGCCAAAGCGCCAGGTGGCTCATTCGCTCAAAGGGTCTACCAGACCTTTTCTAAACGCTCTGCCCTGCTTTTAACCAAAGCTTAAGTTTACATATTGCAAACATTATAGAACAAATATATTGTATGGGTAAAATGGCGAATACTTCGGTATTTACCTTACAACCATTTTTTTCTTTTAAAATACCACAACAATCCAAAAAACACCAAGATCATTGCGCCCCACAGATAATAATATCCATATTTAAAATGCAGTTCAGGCATATTCTCAAAATTCATCCCATAGATTCCCGCCATAAAGGTTAAAGGGATAAAGATGGACGCCATAATGGTAAGCACCTTCATCACCTCGTTCATTTTGTTGCTAATGGTAGTCATATACATATCCATCAAGCCCCAAATCATATCGCGGTATATTTCAACACTTTCGTTCACTTGTATAATATGATCATATAAATCGCGAATGTATTTATTGGTTCGCTCCTCGATTAGCGGAGTTTCTATTTTTTCAAGCCTGTTAACCACTTCCCGCAAGGGCACCACAGCTTTTCTAATCTTTAAAATTTCC
>JAGQYY010000152.1 GCA_020435825.1 Aequorivita sp. | reverse complement strand
ATAACACTTTCCGTGGTGCTTTCATCATCGCTTTTTGTTGCGCTGATAATTAACTCCATGCTTACTTCAGAATTTATGAAAACTGAAGAAGAGTCCATGACAAAAAAGAAACTAATCCGCTGGAGTTTAATTCTGCTGGGAGTAGGTATTTTGCTTTTGGTTGCAGGCTTTGCGATGGATGTTGCCGCATTCCGTGGTTTTGGAAACTTGGCCATTCTTTCCGCAATTATGCTTTGGGTTTACAAATATATCTTGGCCGGGGCAGTTGATTATTTTCAGTACAAATCGCTTAAAAAGCTTGAGAATTTTTACGAAAGAATTCTAAAATATGCTTTGCGCGGAAGAAAAGCCTACGTGTTTTTCTTCGGAACAATTATACTGTTACTTATGTCTTTCGTTTTAGTGGGAATTGCACAGCCAAATGTGCTCTTCTTCCCCGAAAATGAACCGAACCAGATTATTACCTATATAGAATATCCGCAGGGAACCGATATTGAAAAAACAAACGAGCTTACAAAACAGGTAGAAAAACGTGTGTTTGACGCCATTTCAAAATATGACGACAATGGCTATAATTATATGGTTGAATCTGCCATTTCGCAGGTAGGTCAAGGTGCTGGAAACCCACAAACAGACGGTGGCCAAAGCAATGAAATGCCACAAAAAGGAAAAATCACACTTTCCATGCGCGACTACCAATTACGCCGCGGAGTGAAAAGTAGCGATGTACTGGAAGAAGTGCGCGAATCTGTAAAAGGCTT
>JAGQYY010000151.1 GCA_020435825.1 Aequorivita sp. | reverse complement strand
AATAGTTAACCATCAAGCATTCCTAACTTTAATTAAGTTTTCCTGTTATTTTTATAAAAAAATAGTTATGAAAAATATAAGATATTTAATATCCTTTCTGGTCATTGTACCATTTTTTATTTCCTGTAGTATTGATGACGGCTCCGGAGGCGGATCTCAAATTCCTCCAACCATATTGGCAAACCTTTACGCAACTAGCAATACAACCAATACAATTACTTCATATGATATTACTACAAATGGTGTTTTTATCCGCCCTATGAAAAGTAGTTCAAGTAACAATGAAGGGATTTACTATGATGGTGTTGCAGATGAATTAACAGTTGTTTCCAGAGAACAAAAAGTAATAAATACCTATCGCAATATTAATGATACACCTTCCAATGGAGATTTAAGCCTTATGGTATCTAGCGGTGTTTTGCTTAATAGTCCTCAAGATATTGCTGTAAAGGATAATTTTTATATTATTTCCGATAATGCAGATGCAGATGGAAACCCTAATACAGATGATGGAACTTTTTTTATTTTCACAAAAGACGCCAACGCCTATACGCTGCGCAATAAAGTAAAGGTGAATTATGCTGTTTGGGGTATCGAGCTAATAGGAAATGATCTTTACACCGTGGTTGATAAAACTTCTAAAGTGGCTGTACTTAAAAATTTCATTTCAACATATACAACAGATGTTACTGCCACTCCAGACAAGCAGATCGTTATAGAGGGTATAACGCGAACCCATGGAATTACCCATGATGGAGGAACCGTAATCGTC
>JAGQYY010000150.1 GCA_020435825.1 Aequorivita sp. | reverse complement strand
GAAGAAGCTGGGTTTGGATACAAACTGATATTGTCAAGTTGATTTTGGTTTACGCCCAAAAGACCGTTGCTGGAGAATGGAGCTCTTTCACCATTGCCATAATTGCCATTTGTATGATAAAGTTGGGTTCCTTGATTATCGGTAAGTGTTATTTCACCACCCCCGTTGCTAGAAGTATCTAAAATACGGAATTGATAGCAATCTAGCGGTAGGTCAAACGTTTCAATTATTAACTGCGGATTGTTATTTGGATAAGGTCCACCATTGTAAATTGCCGTACCGTTAGAATTGTAAACATACCATCTTGTTTGAGCCCCGAAGTTATCAATCTGCAATTCCATAGTAACTTCTCTTGTTCCAGCTGGTGCTTTATCAAAAGTTGTTGATGCGGTATTATTGGAATTGTTATCATCACTTGGCAAATTTACTTCAAGCGTATTGGTTCCTTGGATGGTAAAAGGAACTTCAGGAAGTTCAATGGTCTCACTATGAAGGGATAAAATCTCTCCAGTCCAGTTATAGGTATTTGAGTCTCCATTAATAATATACTCTATTGCCAAAGAGGTTATTGGGTTTTGGCCCAAGTTTTGAATGGTTATTTCTGGTCCAAGATTAGTGTCGCAAGTTGCAGGGATATCAGTAATCGATCTTATGTTTGCATCATTTGCGTGTGTAAGCCCTGTATATGAAGGATATGCTCTATTGCCACTAGGAATTTCTTGGTGTGTGTTGGCGATATAAGCCACAACCTCCATATCTGCAAGTTCGGTTGGTACATTATTGTACATTGCAGGAAT
>JAGQYY010000014.1:21740-47414 GCA_020435825.1 Aequorivita sp. | reverse complement strand
TTTTTATTGCCAGCATTTTAATGCTCTTTTTTTTTTTTTTTAATATTGCGCAAAGTGGAACTTTAACAGTTAATCAAGATTCAAAAATTACGCAGCTTTTAGAATTGAAGAAAGGTTTAGAGAAAGAAAATAAACTTTCAGACGGATATACCATTCAGTTATATTATGGCGAATTGGACAAAGCAAACCAAACCCTCAGAAAATATAGAGGAAGCTATAGCAACTGGCCGGCCTCCATTGAATATGAAACACCCAACTATAAAGTTTGGGCTGGAAATTTTGCTTCGCGAATTGAAGCAGAACGTGCATTGATTGAAATTCAAAAAAGTTTTTCTTCAGCCTTTATTTTAAAGCCCGAAAGACGAAAATAAAATTTTAAAGTCTTAAATTTCTTTCATCAGAGAAAGCCGATTTGTTCATTTTTTCATTTTGTAAAGAAAAACCAATATCATTTGATTTCTTTTTTGGGCCGACCCAATTTTTTACTCTATTATAATCCAAATAGTAACTAACCCGCAACGACAAACTATTAAGCTGCGGTTCATCAAATAGATTGTTGAAGTTGTTTGAAAAGTTTACTCGCGAATTGCTTAAATAGCTTTCCATAGCATTTCTGTATAACAACGTAAGCTGGCTCCCTGGCGCAAACCACCAAGAAAACCTTAAGTCTATATTCCAGTTGTTATACGTTGCATCGCGATTTTCATTGAAAACAGCATTTTTTATAAGTTCTCCATCATTCTGAAGGGTTAAAAACTGGTTGTATTCCACTTCGGAGTAATAATGGCGAAAAGCTAAATTAAGTGCCATTTTATTGTTAAAAATATATTGTGATTCCAGTGAATTGATCACCGTATTCCTATCGCGTGTTCCAAAAATTATATCGTCATTCCCTAAAGCCACAAATCCTTCTTCTTTATCAGAAAGAATCACGTTTGTACTAAAAAACATCTTTAATTTGTCTGAAACTCGATATTGTGGTCTTAGTTCAAGTCTCAATTCACCTCGCCCTTGCTGGTTGAATTTATACCAGTCAATAGTTAAATCGGTTGCCAATTTTTTTCTGTAATCTGTAGAAATCCATCCCCAAACATCGTAATAATCTGGAACTTTCACATAACGGCCTTCCACTCTCGGTTCGTAAATATCATTTTCCCCAAAAGGAGTCATTTCGAATCCGCCTCCAAAACCCAAAAACTTTTTCGTTGTAAAACTTGAGTTAAAGTTGAAAATAAAATTGTTGTAAAGATCCGTTTCCAACCTTCGGAAATAATTCAAATTGAAATTCAGATAAAGATTATTCAAAAATCCTTTTGGCTGAAGATAGCGGTAACCGTAATAACCCGAATAATTAATATAATTTGTATTGCTGGAATAGCCCAAATCATTTATATCATAATCCTTCGTCCTAAAATTGATTTCGCCTGAAACACGGTGCTTGCCACTTATTTTTGTCATTCCTGCACCGCCTTCCATACCAAATTTTTCGGAATTGTCTTTCACCCAACTTCCTTCAGCATTCGCAAAATAATTAAATGTGTTTTTCTTGTTTGTTAGGTCCAAATACAAGCCCGTGGCGTTTGCATCCCTAAAATCGCCTTCACGAATAACGTTTGTATTCACAAATGACACAGAGGAATTATCCCCAAAGCGCTGGTCCAAAACCAAAATATTATAGTTCGCCAAAGGCTCCACCAATTCTTTTCTGGTCTCATTGGTTCCGGTGTTTTTGATATTTGCATGCGTTCTTTCGGTAATCGCATTAAAAACACCAATTCCCAGATTGCCATCGGTTCTTCCAGAAATTTTGAACGCATTAATAAGATCCACGGAAGGTGGGTACTTTTCTATTTCCTCGTTTTCTGAAAGGTTTACACTGCCTGAAGGATATCCGCCAACGCGTCGCGAATAAAAAAGATTTCCTTTGGTGAAAAGTTCGGTTCCTTCCGTGAAAAAAGGGCGGTTTTCCTCATATTGCACTTCAAAGGCAGAAAGGTTTAGAACCTCAGCATCAAATTTGGATTGTCCAAAATCAGGAATCAAAACCATATCCAACGTGAAGGCATCATTTATTCCATATTTAAGGTCCATTCCACCATTGATTATGGTTTCAGTTTTTCCATCAAAATCATTAACATAGGCCGAGATATATGGCTGAAAAGAAAGTCGCGTGGGCGATTGCACGTTTTCAATACCATAAATCTCGCCGTCATAAATAGAAAACGATCCTTTGGCATTGTTCACGGGGCTCCAACTATATCTAGTTCGGGTCCTACGAAATTCCCGTTCCATATTTAACCCCCATAATTGTATGTTTTTATTGGGAAAACGCATTTCTGAATAAGGTATAAAAACTTCAGCCACCCAGCCGTCATCATTAATTTGCACGGCACTATACCAGATTCCGTTCCAAGAACTATCTTCATTTTCATTGGTCATTTTTGCGTCATACTGGACGCCCGCAGCGGTTACTATAAACTGTAAGCTTTGTTGTCTGTCATTATACCCATTTAAAAGAATGAAGAAAAAATCATCATTGCCAATGCCATCTCTTTCGGTTAACTCTTTTAGTATTTTATCGGGTTCTGGGTCTTTCATCGTTGCGCCAAAATAGACACCCAAATCATCATAAACAATTTTCACATCGGTCCTTAAGCTATCGGGAATTGGCTTGCCGTTTTTGGGCTGACGTTCCACAAAATCGGTCGCTATTGGCGCATTTTGCCACGCCATATCATTTAAAACCCCGTCAATTTTGGGCGCTTCAGTAATGCGGTGAATTGTAATTTTTTTTCTCGGAATGCTATCATTTGTCTGTGAAAAAGAAACACAGCTTATTGAAAGAGATACAAAAAGAAGAATACTCTTTAATGGAAAATTCATTTGGTTGGCTTTTCATAATAGACATAGAAAAAAAGATGGCGTTACACTTATTTGAAAAATTCCATTTATAAAAAATGAAAAAGCCCTGAAAAAAATTGATTTTCAAGGCTTTTAAAAAATTTATTTTTTGTTGAATTATTTCAACTTTTTCTTTACCGCAACTTCTTGGAACGCTTCAATAATGTCGTTCTCATAGATATCATTGTAGTTTTTAATCTGAATACCACAATCGTATCCTTTGGCTACTTCCTTCACATCGTCTTTAAATCGTTTCAAAGAAGCCAATTCGCCCGTGTAAACTACCACGCCTTCGCGGATAAGACGGATTCCGGAGTTTCGGAATACTTTTCCGGTTAATACCATACAACCTGCAATGGTACCCACTTTTGATATTTTGAAAGTTTCACGAATTTCAGCTGTACCGGTAATTTCTTCCTTCATTTCTGGAGAAAGCATTCCTTCCATTGCATCTTTTACGTCATTGATGGCGTCATAAATGATGGAATAGGTGCGGATATCTATTTCTTCCTTATCTGCAATTTGACGAGCGTTGCCCATTGGACGAACGTTAAAGCCAATTATAATTGCATCGGAAGCCGAAGCCAACAATACATCACTTTCAGTAATTGGCCCCACTGCTTTATGGATAATATTTACTTGTATTTCTTCCGTAGAAAGTTTTTGGAAGGAATCTGTCAATGCTTCCACAGAACCGTCCACGTCACCTTTAAGGATTATGTTCAATTCCTTGAAATCACCAAGAGCGATACGCCTTCCTATTTCATCAAGTGTGATGTGTCGCTGTGTTCTTACGGATTGTTCTCGCTGAAGTTGTGTGCGTTTTGTAGCAATTGCTTTTGCCTCACGTTCATCTTCAAACACATTAAATTTATCTCCTGCTTGTGGCGCACCATCCAATCCAAGTACAGAAACTGGAGTTGATGGGCCTGCTTCTTTAACATTATTACCACGCTCATCCTGCATTGCTTTTACCTTTCCACTGTGCTGGCCAGCGAGAACATAATCTCCTACTTTTAGGGTTCCGCCTTGTACTAAAACTGTTGAAACATAACCACGACCTTTGTCCAGGAACGCTTCTACCACGGTACCATTTGCTTGTCGGTTCGGGTTTGCAGTCAGTTCAAGCAATTCAGCTTCAAGCAATACTTTTTCAAGCAATTCTTTTATGCCGTCTCCTGTTTTTGCAGAAATATCTTGCGATTGTATTTTTCCGCCCCAATCTTCAACCAAAAGGTTCATTTGTGCAAGTCCTTCTTTTATCTTATCAGGATTTGCATTGGGTTTGTCTATTTTATTAATTGCGAAAACTATTGGAACACCCGCCGCCTGTGCGTGGCTGATAGCTTCTTTGGTTTGTGGCATAATATCATCATCCGCTGCAACCACAATAATTGCAAGATCCGTAACCTGTGCTCCACGGGCACGCATTGCTGTAAATGCCTCGTGACCTGGAGTATCAAGGAAAGCTATTTTTTGTCCGCCATCCAGTTCTACACCGTAAGCTCCAATGTGCTGTGTGATTCCACCAGATTCTCCTGCAATTACGTTTTCTTTTCGAATGTAATCCAACAGCGAAGTCTTACCGTGGTCAACGTGGCCCATTACGGTAACGATAGGAGCTCTTGGCTCAAGATCTTCTGGAGCATCAATATTTTGGTCTATTGATTCTTCAATATCGGCTGTTACAAATTCTACTTCATAACCAAACTCTTCAGCAACAATACTTAAGGTTTCGGCGTCAAGACGCTGGTTCATGGTCACCATCATTCCCAAACTCATACAAGCTGAAATAATTTTGGTAACGGGAACATCCATCATTGTCGCCATCTCGCTAGCGGTAACAAACTCTGTAACTTTTATAAGTTTATTATCTGCTTCTTGTTGGGCAAGTTCGTCAGATTTTTGACGGTGTGTATCACGTTTTTCACGACGATACTTAGCGCCTTTCCCTTTAGATGATTTCCCTTGAAGTTTTTCTAAGGTTTCACGTACTTGTTTTTGTACCTCTTCCTCACTTGGCTCTTCTTTTGGCGTTGTACTTCTGCCTTTTCTGGAAGGGCCCCGGTTATCTTTAAAGTTGTTTCCACCTCCAGAAGTTCCATTTTTGGGGGCTTCCTTACTTATACGGCGTCTTTTTCCTTTTTTATCTTTCTTATCATCAGCCTTAGTATCTTTTTTCTTTTCCGGTTTTTTGAACTGTGTAAGATCTATTTTCTGCCCGGTAAAGTTAGGCCCATCAAGTTTGCGATATTGGGTCGTAACAGTGTCAGACTCTTTAGGAGTTTCCTCCTTTGGCATTCCTTTGGCAACGGGCTTGGAGTCTTCAGCTTTAGCAGAGGGGGTTTCTTTTACTATTTCAGCAGGTACTTCTTCCTTTTTTTCCTTTTCATCTTTGGGTGGAGCAACAGTTTTGCTTTCTGTTTTCGGCTCTACTTCTTTTTTCTCTGCCTTTGGTTTTTCTCCTACAACTTCAAGTTTTTCTTCTTTCTTGGTCTCCGCTGGCTTTTCTTGAGTTTTAACAACTTCCTTTTTGGCTTTTCCAGCATCCAGGTCAATTTTACCTACTTGCTTTGGCCCATCAAGCTTAGCTTCAGCTTTTATAACACGGGAGGCTTCTTCTTTTTTGTGCTTTTCTTCAAGTTCGCGCTCGCGTTCCAAACGAAGTTCTTCCTTTTCCTTACGCTTTTCTTCGCCGACCTCTTTGGATTCCATCTTTTTACTCTTGTCGGTCTCAAACTCTTCAAAAAGAACCTTGTATTCTTCGTTGGAAATTTTTGTAGTGGGACGCGCATCAACTTCGTGACCGTGATCCTTCAAAAATTCCACAGCACGGTCCAACGAAATATTAAATTCGCGCAATACTTTGTTTAGCCTTATCGATTTTTCTTCAGCCATAAATGCTTTTCCTGTTTTGTCTTTTTAAAAAGTTTGTATAAAAGTAATTAAAGTTTCAACTACTCTTCAAATTCTTCTTTTAATATATTTATTACATCGCGGATGGTTTCCTCTTCCAAATCGGTTCGTTTCACCAAATCGTTAATGTCGTGTTCCAGTATGCTTTTGGCAGTATCCAGACCAATCTTGTGGAATTCTTGGATGATCCATCCTTCTATTTCATCAGAGAATTCACTTAATTCTACGTCTTCTTCAGCGCCTTCTCGAAGTACGTCAATTTCATAACCCGTTAACTGACCTGCAAGACGAATGTTGTGGCCGCCGCGGCCAATTGCTTTACTTACTTCTTCAGGGCGAAGAATAACTTCAGCACGTTTTTTAACCTCATCAATTTTTACCGAAGTGACTTTTGCAGGGCTAAGTGCTCTCGTTATATATAAGGTAAGGTTGTTTGTGTAATTAATTACATCTATGTTTTCATTGCCCAATTCACGAACAATTCCGTGGATTCGGGATCCCTTCATACCAACACAAGCTCCAACTGGATCAATACGATCATCGTAGGAATCTACAGCAACCTTTGCTTTTTCACCTGGAATACGAACTACTTTTTTAACCGTAATCAAACCGTCAAAAACCTCTGGTATTTCCTGCTCAAATAATTTTTCAAGAAAAACCGGATTTGCGCGGCTCATGATGATTGTAGGCTTGTTTCCTTTCAAATCTACACTTTCAATAATTCCACGGACATTATCTCCTTTTCTGAAAAAATCTGAAGGAATTTGTTTTTCTTTCGGAAGAATTATCTCGTTTCCTTCATCGTCCAACAAAATAACGGCGCGGTGACGAATGTGATGTACTTCAGCAGTATAAATTTCGCCTTCAAGATCTTTAAATTGCTTATAAATAATTGTATTGTCGTGCTCGTGTATTTTTGAAATAAGATTCTGGCGCAATGCCAAAATAGACCGGCGGCCAAGGTCAATAAGTTTTACTTCTTCCGAAACGTCTTCGCCAATTTCAAAATCCGGCTCAATTTTTCTTGCGGCAGTTAATGAAATTTCCTCATTTGGATCTTCCACTTTGCCATCTGCCACAACTATACGGTTCCTCCAGATTTCAAGATCGCCCTTGTCTGGGTTTACAATAATGTCAAAGTTATCGTCACTTCCGTATTTTTTCTTTAATGCGTTTCTAAAAACGTCCTCAAGTATCGCCATTAGCGTTACTCTGTCTATTTGTTTATCGTCTTTAAATTCTGAAAAAGAATCGATCAGTGCTAAATTTTCCATATCAATCCAATTAAAATGTTATCATCACTTTTGCTTCCATAATATCCTTATAGGGCAAGGTTGCCTCTTTTTGAACGGTAACTTTTCCTTTACCAATGGGTTTAGGCTCTCGCGCAGACCATTTTAAAGTAAAGTTATCCTCATTTGCGGCGGTTAATTCGCCTTCTATTTTTTCGTCGTTTTTGGTTTTAATCCTTAAATTTCTACCAATATTTTTTTTGTACTGCCTTGGAAATGCTAAAGGCTCTGAAACTCCAGCCGACATAACCTCCAAGGAAAAATCATATTCCTCACGGTCAAGATTGTGTTCAATCGCGCGGCTAACCGCTATACAGTCCTCTACTGTAACTCCTTTATCGCCGTCCAGAATGACCCGTATCTGGTTGTCTTCAGAAATATTTAGGTCTATCAAAAACAGTGATTTGTTTTCTTCCAGCGCACTTTCCAGCAGTTGTGCTACTCTTTCACGCATCATTTTAAGCTATAAAAAGAGGGGACTTTAGTCCCCTCAGATCGTTTCCGTATCAAATTCGGTGCAAATATACTATATTTTTTAATATTATAAAAATCAAGCGCAAACGATTTATTTTTGTACTTTAATGCTGCAAAAAAACAATAAACAACCGTTAATATGAAACGAATCCTTGTCCCTACAGATTTTTCCGAACAAGCAGAAAATGCACTTAAAGTAGCTTTAAAGCTTTCAAAAAAACACAATAGCGAAATTTATGTGCTACACTCTATGGAGATGCCGCTCCACCTTGCCACTTCCGGCGATAAAGGAAGTCTTCCCGAGAGTTTATTTTTTATAAAACTTGCTGAAAAGCGCTTTGGGGACCTTCGGAAAAAGAAATATTTGGAGGGAGTTACATTAAACGAGGCCATAGGCCACAACGAGATATATGAAGATATTGAAGAGGCTTGTATAAAAAATAACATAGATTTAATAGTAATGGGTTCCACAGGAGCCAGCGGTTTTAAGGAAATGTTTGTGGGGAGCAATACTGAAAAAGTGGTGCGAACTTCCAAAACTCCGGTACTCGTTATAAAAAACCATCATCAGGAATTTAATATAGCCGATTTTGTTTTTGCCACTGATTTTTCTGAGGAAGGTCGCGGAGCTTTGGACAAAGCACAAAAATTTGCAAAAAAGGTTGGAGCTAAAATGCATTTACTTTTTGTAAACACCCCCGCAAATTTTAAAACTACACAACAAGCTCAAGCTATTATGGAAAATTTTATTAGAGGAATGGGCGTTGAAAATTATACGCTCAATATTTTCAACGACACTTCCGTTGAGAAAGGGATATTAAATTTTACACAACATATAAACGCAAAACTGATTGGAATGGGCACCCATGGCCGCAAAGGCATCTCGCACTTCTTTAATGGCAGTATCAGTGAAGATATGGTAAACCACGCCAATATGCCTGTGATTACTTTTAAAATTTAACCATTAAATTAATTTTTAGCTTAAAGCCTGTGATCAATCAAATCGACAGGCTTTCTGCTTAATGGCGGAAAGCGAAGGGCTTCAATTTCTTCAGAAGTAGCGAATTCTATCTTTGGCGCAACACGAAGTTTTGCCCGGAAATGGTCCTTAATTTCCAGCAATAATTCTTCTGAAATAGCTTCCGAAGCAATTTTTATCAATATTTCATCCGTGCCCAATTCATTATGGAAAATCTCAATAATATAGCTTTCAATTTCCGAAAAATCATTGAGAATATTATACATCGCTGGCGGATACAGCGTAGTGCCTTTATACTTAATCATCTGCTTTTTGCGTCCCACAACCGGTCCTAAACGCATGGTATTTCTGCCACATTTACAAGCTGCATTATAAGCTTGAACCATATCACCAGTTTTAAACCGCAACAAAGGCATAGCTTCAACACCTAAGGTTGTTATAGTAAGCTCACCCACTTCCCCTTCAAGAACAGGCAAATTAGTATCATCCAGGATTTCAGCAATAATCAATTCCGGGTGGTGGTGGCCGCCGTTGTGCCTTTCGCATTCGTTGAAGGCGGTGCTCATTTCAGTGGAAGCGTAGGTTGAAAAAAGTTCAATATCCCAATCTATTTTTATCTTTTTTGCCAGAATATTCAGTGAAAAATCCTGCTCGCGAATGGGTTCTCCAATACAGATTGCAGCTTTAATTCCCGTTTTTTTCAAATCTATTTCGTGCTGTTGCGCATATTCAATTAACTTTAAAAGAAACGAAGGAACCGTAATTAAATAGGTTGGCTTAAATTTTAAAATAGAATCCCATTGCAGCTCAGGAATGCCCGAACCTACGCGAATAATGCCCGAACCCAATTTTCTTGCGCCCAAAAAATACGCCAACCCAGCCATAAAACGGCGATCCATCGTTGTCATTAGTTGTAACGTATCTTCTTTTTCAACTCCGCAACAAGCAAAGGAAATTGCTTCATTATAGGCTAAACGTTCCAAATCATTATCGGTCAAAGCAAAAGTAACCGGATCGCCCAAAGTGCCAGAGGTAGTTACATAATCTATGATTTCAGATTTTGGTACACAAATAAAATCATTGTTGAATTGCTGAAGATGGTCTTTGGTCGTAACCGGAATCTTCTGAAGATCTTCCAACGTATTTATTTCTGAAACATCAATATTTTCTTCCTTGAAAAAGCGTTTATAAAACGGCGAATTCTCGCTTAAATACTGAAGCGTTTCCTTCAGTTTTTTTTCTTGAAAGGCTTTTATTTCTTCTTTGGATGCTTTTTCTATTTCTGGGATCATTCGCTATTTTTTCAATTTTTGAAGAAACTTTTCAATTTTCTCTCTATCGGGAACGGTTGTAATTTCTTTGGTTAATGCTTTTTTGAAAGCAATTTTTGCAGCGGCATCATATTTTTTTTCAAAGTAATACTTTCCCGTTAAATAATAAGCCTTCCAATATTCGGGGTTTTTTTGTTGCAATTCTGAAAGTTTTTCTGCGGAAATAGTTTCTCCATCTTCAATCGCCGCTTCCACTTCCCGTTCCAAAATTCGGTATGCTTCGTAATCTTTATACGCTTTTGAATGCACAAAAGAATCTTCAGCTATATTCCCTTTCACGTTTGAAACAGTTGTTGTTGCAGGATTTCCCGCTCTGTTTTTAAAAATTTCATCCAAATCATACTCCACAAATTCCCCCAACTGATATGGATTTGAGGAAACCCAAACTTTTCTGCTTTCTGGTTTAAAAACGATGCCGTGGTGCGCCAAAAGCTGGTTTAGAGCCTTTTCATTTCCATAACCAATTTCTTTATCATTTAATCCTTTTTTGTTCCGAAGAATGGCAACGGCATCAGCAACATTCAGCTTTTCATCTTCTGAAATCAATTCTTCCATCCGTTTAAAACGGTACATGGAATGGCTTTCTGCAATCCACTCGTTATTTCGTTCATCATCTTTATATGCCTCACTTTGAAAATGGTTTGAACAGATTAATTCATCCGTGTTTTCAACTTCATACACGCCAAAATTATCTGGTGCTACTTCAATAATGGCTGCTTTTTTATCTTTTGCGCTTCCCACAAAAATGGCTTCAGAAACAAATACTTCATTTTTTTTGGCAATTTCAATAGCTTCTTCAATAGTTGAAGCATATTGCAAGATCTCGCGTGTTACAATAGAAATTGGCGTTTTCGCAACCAAAGGAATTTCTGATTTTCCAGCGTTTATGGTAACTGTAAGACCCCGATCGTTCATCCCAGAAACCACCCCAATCATTCCGCCCCAAGTAACCGAGATAAATTTGTGCCCCTCGGAAGGACTTACAAAAGCAATTATTTTTTCCTTTGCGAAATCATCACCTGCATAAAAGTCGAAATTTCTGCCGATGAGCAATTCACCATCTACGGTTTTATCACCCCAAACGGCAAATGAGGAACAGCCCACGAGCATCAAATCCTGCATGGCGTGGCCAATATCGTGCGCGCCGTGCAGATAGAGCAGCCGCAAATAGGGTTCGCCAATCTCACTGAAATTTGAAGATGAAAATTGCGAAAGCCCATAAATTTCGGCTTTGTATTCTTCGGGAATGTGCAAATACATTTTGCGGTTATACCACGCCAAAAATTTCCGAAGTAAATATTGCTGTGTTTTTGAAGGCACCAGATCTTCCACTTTATTGAAAAAAACAGCTTCCTGTTTTTGCATTAAATCTTGGGTAAGACTTCCCGTGATTTTACCTATTTGCAATGGGTTTCCTTCCACATAAAGTTCCCATTGGCCTTGCTTGTTTTTTAGCAGAAAATTATTTCCGGCAACGAAGGTGGAATCGTTTATTTTAATTTTTTCAGGTATTGATGCATCATAACCACTAATATCCGGTTTATTATGAATGGATTTTGAAACACCGCATGAATTTAGAAAAACAATCAAAAACGCAAACGTGAGTATTTTTCCCAAATATTTCATTTTAATTTTTTTGTTTTTTCAGTTTTGCAGCACGCTCGTTTGTTTTTGATAGTGTTCGGTTTTCTTTGTAATCAATCCATTTTTGCCCAAAGGATTTTCGCATAATGTTTTCAAAATGGCGCATTATGAAAACGTTGTAAAGCATATTGCCAAAACGCCCCAAATGTCTTGGGAACGCCCGGAGCGTCATGGAAAAACCACCGTCCAAATATTTTATGTAATGCCAATAACCACTTGGCATATAAAGTGCATCACCGTGTTTCATTGTGACGTGAAGGCCTTCCAAATATTGCAGGGCAGGATATTTTTCAAAGTCTGGATTATCAAAATCAATACTTTCCAAATTATGCACTGCAAACGGAATTTTATAAAGATATTTTGTCTGCTCGGGCGAAAAAAGCGTGACGCTCTTAGTGCCGTGGAAGTGAAAATGTACCAAATCTGCCAAATCCATATCGTAATGTGGCAATACTTTAGAACCTTCACCGCCGAAGAAAAGCACCGGAAGTCGTTTGAAAAATTTTAAGCCGATATCTGGATATTCAAAATCCTTCAACAGCTCGGGCAGCTTCACTTTTAAATCGTAAAAGAAAATACGAAGATCGGTAGGTTTGGTTTTTATCAATTCAATATAATCGGCCATTTTCATTTCAGTCGCTGGCTCGGCAGAATTTTGTTTGCCTTTGGTAGGTTCATTATTGTATAGTGGAACAATCTGATCGCCGGCATGTTGCTGGATGTAATCCAAGTTCCATTTTTGGAAAGCTGCCCAGTTTTCCGTCAACCCCTCAATTAAAACAGGTTTTTGGGGTTTGTAATAATTTGTGATGAAATCCTCTTTTGAAATATTCCGGATCCGTTCAATCGGTTCTGTTTTGATATGTCCCATCTCCAAAAAAATTAGGTAATCTCTTCTTCTTTTGTGGCTTCCAAGATTTTGTTCAGCAAATATTCGCCACCCAAAATTTCCGAACATGTAACCACACCACTAATAGTAACGCCCAAAATACCGTGCATATTTAAACTTTGCCCAGTAAAATAGAGGTTTTTAATTTTGGTGCGCGGCGAAATAAAGGATTTCAGCGGATTGCTGGCGTCTTTTACATAACCATACATAGAACCTTTGTTGCACCCTATATAATCACGATATGACAGCGGCGTGGAAGAATAAACGGCCGCTATACAATCCCGAAGATTTGGAAACTTTTTCTCCAATTCCTTAATGATTATTTCAGACTTATAGGCTTTGAATTCCTCATAGGTCTGCCCACGGTCATTTTTTTGCGCTGCGGTGTTGAAGGTATCAATCCACGGTTCCATTTCTTCAAAACGCATATAGGTCATTACCGTAATATTATCGCCATATTCTTCTTGATTCTTACTTATTCCCATGGAAATCATATAGGCTTCGGGCCAACTTTCCTCGGTATAATTGTGGACGTCCCAAATAGAACGGTAATCCTTAAAATGGTAGTAGTTATAGTTTAAATATTTAAAACAATTTGGCTTCAGCACCAAATAAAGACTGAACGCGGCAATGGTGCTTTCTATATTTTCAATGCGGCTGGCGTATGATTTTCTGAAGTGCTCCTGGCCCACCAAAGGCAAGGTCATTTTTGGGTCGATATTTGAGATAAAGATACCGCCGTAAATGGTTTTTCCGTTCGCCGTTTGCACCGCCGTAACCACTCCATTTTCCGTTTCAAATTTTGTTACCTCGTGCCGCTTATGTGCTTTTCCACCTTTTTCTCGAAAACGGGCAAGCAACGCTTTTGTTATTTGGCTGCCACCGTTTATACAGCGATAGGAGCTTTCAATATATGAATTCACTGAAAGTGCATGCATATAAAATGGTGTACGCCCACCTTCTCCTGCATAAAGCAAATTACTGCCTCCCAAAACCGCACGGAGTTTCTCATTTTCGGTTATGGAATCTATAAATTCCTTCGCCTTAATTTCAAAAAGCGCTGTATTTTCGTAATAAGGTTTCCCAAGTTTTAACCCGTATAATGGAAAAAAACTACAGGTATCCTGCATTTTTTTGCAATAGGTATCTATTGCCTTCTCTTCTTCGGGAAATTCTTCGAGCAGTATTTTTTTGAAATTTCCATAACTTTGGGCGTGGCGGTACTCTTTCTGGTCGTTGTCAAAAGTTATCCTGTCAAAACCATCCTCATCCATTTTTTTGAGCGAAATGTCATCCAAAATATCCAAATACTTGAAATATCTGTACAGATTTTGTCCTTCGGAAAGACCGCCAATGTAGTGCACACCAGTGTCAAAAATGGTTTTGTCGCGTACAAAGGTTTGGAGGTTGCCTCCAAACTGTTGGTTTTTTTCAAGCACGCAAACGCTGTAGCCTTCCCTTGCGAGAATAATCGCCGAAACCAGCCCGCCCAGGCCACTACCGATGATAACTACATCATATTTTTCCGTCATTTCGCTGTGTTTCCCGATGGTTTAAAGATACTAATATTAGCCTTTCTATACACGTTTTGATAGCCTAAGGTAGTAATATTTTCGGTTTGCTTTGAAATGAATTCTTTTAACAAAACAATAGTTTTTACCGAAAGCTCGGGCAGTTGCGAAATAACTTCCGAAGCCATTTTTTCTGAAGAAACAATCAAGGTTTCAACATTTGAAAGTAACGTTTCCGAAACAGAATCGGTAAAATGAAGTCTTCCGTATTTTTGGGTTATGTAGCTGTTTTGAAGTATTGTTCGCGTTTCGTTATCTTCAATAAAACTGAAAATTTTTCGGTCGGGACCATCCAATGCCAAAAGAAAATCGAGCTGCCCGGAATCTTCCGAAATATGTACAATGTCTCCACTTTTTTCTACTTGGCGGATAATGTCAAAGTATATTTCCGCATTCTCACTTAAATCCTTTTTTACATTTCGGTATAGTGCATCGCCTTTATAGCGGTACTCTTCCAAAACGATTTGATGGAAATAGCTTGGGCCTTCAATTTTTTCACGCAGTTTTGCAAATTCACTTTTAAAATATGCGCCAATTTTCTTGGCCTTTTGCGTATGGTTTTCACCAAAGGAATTATCTTCAGCTTTAATTCGAGGTAAAACTTCAACGGTAATACTACCATCTTTTATAATAAAACTTCCCTTGGGATTCACTTCGTTGTTTCCATGAATTAATACCGGAAGAATATCTAAGTTAAATTCATTCGCCAAATAGAAAGCCCCCTTGTGAAAGCGTTTTATTTTGTTGCTCAAGCTACGCGTTCCTTCGGGAAAAGCCATTAGGGAATAACCTTGGTCTATTTTTTTCTGAAGTGGCTCCAAACTGTTCTCAATACCACTTGAAACTGGATAAAAATCGGCCTTCTGCACTGCTTTCCCAAAAACCGGCGAATTGTAAACCCAATCATTCACCAAAAAGCAGATTTTTGGGTGCAACATTCCCACAGCCAAAATATCTAGAAAAGACGTGTGGTTTGCAATAATTACGGCTGGTTTTGAAAAATCTTCGCCCGTTTCGTTGATTACTTTTTTCTTCACAAACGGATTCGTGTAAAGCACAGATTTCATAAACTTCGAAATCATTTTGTGAAACCAGCCCATTTTTATTTTTTTGTTAATGGGAAGCAGCGGCATCAGGGTAATGCTGTAAATTGAAAGGCAAATTCCCCCCAGCCCGAAATAGCCAAAAGAAAAAAGTGAATGCACAAACATTCGCGGGGCAATCGGGCGTTTTTTTGAGCTTCCGATGAAAAGTTTAAATAACAGTGGCTGCACCGTAAACGCAGTAATCATTGCTGAAAAAATTCCAATGATTGAAACGATTGATATTGAGTAAAGCGCAGGATGTTTCGCAAAAACCAAAACACCAACGCCTAGAATGGTGGTCAAAACGGAAAGCATTATCGAGGTTTTGTGCGTTGCCATTACTTTCTCACCGGTGCGCAATTCCTTCAACAAACCTTTTGTCATAAAAATGCTGTAATCGATCCCCAGTCCAAAAATGAAGGTTGAAATAATGATGTTGAAAATGTTGAATTGTATGTGAAAAAGCCCCATAATTCCGAGGGTTAAAAACCACGTGAGAAAAATAGGAACGGCTGTAACCAGTGTTAACGAAAAACTTCGGAAGAAAAGAAAAAGTATTAAAAGAACGGCCAGCAAACAATACCCGATCAAACTGTTGAAATCGTTTTTCAAATTGCCCAAAAAGGTCTCGTTCATTTCCTGTCGGTCAATCACGATGGTATTCGGAATTTCCCTAAAAGTATTTTTTATATCTGAAGCATTTTCATCTTCTAGTTTTATAAGCGTGGTGATTGTAGTGAAATCTGCTTCCGTTGTGATGTAATCTTCCAAAAGTACCGAAGGGATTCGCTGGTAATCCTCGGGTTTCAGTGTTTCAAAATTTTCATCCAAAAAAGTGTAAAATCTAGTGAAGGTCGTTGGTTTAAAACCTCGCTCTTCCCCGCTTTCAATTAAATTACTCGTTAGGCTGTCTTTACGTTTCCCATTCCAAAACTGTTCCCACTGAGCTATATTTTTTCTTTGGTCGCGCTGCGAATGCACCAAAGCACCAATGGAACTGAAACTGCTGATCTTGCCCTCTTCTTTCAACAATTCCAATGTTCCATGTATCGAATCGTTTAGCTGCAATGTGCTTTCAACAGATTTCCCATAGGTTGCGAGATAAACCGATTTTGAGGAAATATCGGTCAGTTCGTCCAAATGCAGCATCGCAGTCTTAATTTCAGCCGGTTCATAATTCAATTTTGATATGTCTTTGTTGAATTCAACTTTATGGTATGTAAAAATGCTCACCATTAAAACCAGCCCCAGTCCAATTAAAAGCCATTTACTTTTGTGGAATGGATAATCAGCAACTTTGTCCAAAACGTTGACTTGCTGTTTCCGCGAAAGCGGATTCTTGTACACCAACGGAATAAAGAAAAGCGCAAAAACCGAAGCTCCCAAAACGCTCACGGCAGCAAAAATGCCCAAATCCTGCAAGGCCTGTGAATCTAAAAAAAGCAAGCACAGAAACGCCAAAGCGGTGGTTAAACTGCTCATCAAAATAGGCTCGGTCACGTCTTTGTATAGACTTTCCGTTGTTTCATTATTTCGGATATGCGTTAAAATATGTAATGAATAATCAAGCGTTACACCAAGCAAAACAGACCCAATTCCTAATGAAATGGCAGAAATTTCCCCACGAATCAAATACAATAAAGCTACTGCCAAAAGACCTCCAAAAATGGTCGGTACAAAGAGAATTATAGGCACATAAAGTTTTCGGTAAAAAACAATAAAAACCAGAATGAGCAACGTCAACGCGATGCCAACGGTAAACTGAATATCCTTTTTAATCTGCTGTGCATTTGCAACCGCAATTAGTGCGGCGCCAAAATATTCACAACTTACTTTTCCAGAATATTTCTGATTCATTGAATTTTGAAGTGCATATAAATCTTTAGCAAACTTGCTGTTTTCGGAAGTTTCGCTACTTGAAAATTTTGGGGTAATGAAAAGCAGAATGTTCTTTTCATCTTTGCTTACCAAAAACCCATCTTTCAAAACAAAGTCATCCGTAACGCCCAGTTGGCGCAATTTTTTTAACCCAATGAACGAAAGCCCTAATGGGTCTTTCAAAATCATGTCTTTTGAAACAATGCCCGAAGGTGAAATTAGCGTTCTGTAATTGGCTTCGGTAGTGGCAACAATACTATCTTTTTGAAGTTTTTTGGCAATGGTTTTGTAATCCTCTTTGTCTAAAAAAAGCGGTAGGTTTTCATAAACAAAATCCATGGTGCGCAACAAATCGTCATCTTCCACTTTGCCTCGGATGTTTTTGATGTATTGTGAAGAATGGGCCTGCAAACTATCCAAAAACCCAGTGGCGTATTGGGTAAGTTCGTCAACTGCCGTGGAATCATTTCGGCGGATGGTTACAATAATTTTATCCGTGAAATTGACTGTTTTCAGAACTTTTTGAAGATCTTGATTTTCACTATTTATAGGAATCAATTTTGAAATATCCTCTTCAAAGCGAATTTTAGAAACCAGAAAAACCAGTCCAAAAAGAACCAAAAGCAAAAGCAATGCACTGCCTATCTTATTTTTCAGCAGAAGTTGATATACTTTAAAAAACCAGTTACCCATTGTCGAGGATCTTTTTCCGTTCAAATAACATTAAGAAAATGTAACTCAAGATACCGCAACTAATTGCCGCAGTGACCGAGAGCACCAAACTTCCGACAATATAGGATTTTAAATATTTTACCAACTCAATACTTGGATCAATTTCACTCATTGAAAGCACAAAACTTTCCCCCAAAATCCAACTGCCCAATTTGAGGCTGAAGTAAAGTATAAAAGGAATAAACGGCGGAAGGCTCACGTTTGAAAAAGCAAACGCAATCACTTTATTCAAATTTAAAAGCAATGCTAAAAATATAACGGTTACCGTATGGAATCCCCAAATAGGCGAAAGACCAATAAAAACGCCAAGCGCAATGGAAAAAGCTTTCTTTTCGGCAGAATCATCACTGCCCAAAAGATCTTCCATTAAAAACCTTTTAAAGCCTTTTTTTTTTAGTTTCCTGAAAAGATTCCGGGGCTTTATATAGAAAAAGGTAACGAGTACAAACCACGTATTCAATATACTGATTCGGGTGAAATCCTTAAAAGGCCTGAAATGTGAAACCCGATCTTCCAACTCATAATGTACTTGAATTGGTATGTTTTTTACTTCAATACCGCTCCATGCGGCCTTTACGATGGCTTCAATTTCGAACTCAAATTTTTTGGTGTAAAACTTCAGGTTTTTCATTGCGGAAATAGGATACAATCTAAAACCCGATTGTGTGTCCTGCAACCGATTGCCTGTTTCCACCAAAAACCAAAAATTGGAGAATTTGTTGCCAAAACTGCTTTTTTTGGGCACGCCGAGCTGGGTCATATTCCGTGCACCGATGAACAGTACTTCTTTGTTTTCTTCCTTTTCCAATGCTTCTATAAACGAAGGAATATCTTCAGGGAAATGTTGTCCGTCGCTATCGATGGTTATCGCATAACGATAGCCCAAACTTTCGGCATGTTTAAATCCTTGGCGCAGTGCATTGCCTTTTCCTTTGTTTTTTTGAAGATGGATTTGTTGTACTTGAGGAAAATCCTTCAAAATTTCTGCAGTAGCATCGGTGGAACCATCGTTCACTACGATCACATCTTCGGTATGGGCCAAAACACCTTCAATGACCTGTTGCAGCGTTTTGTAATTATTGTAAGTTGGAATAATTACGCAACATTTCAGGGTTTTAAATTTTTCTGAAAGTAGTTTTGGGTTCATTGAGGGTTATCAAAAAGTCTGTAGTTTTTTTATAAAAATACAAATCTAGTTAGGGCAAAAGTATGTTTTATAACTATAAGTTTCAAAATTTCAGAAAATGATTGAAAGCGTAGAGAATTTACAGTTAATCAAGCCCAATATTTTTTTCAGCAAGCAACCTATTATAGATTTTGAGAATAGTCACAATTTCTTCGGCTTTTTCCTTTTCAAGCACCCTGATTACTAATTTTTCTTTGTCCACTTTTCCTTTTTTATCAATAAACCCGACAAATACATTTATATAGGCTTCATTGGCTTGATAAGAAATATCTTGGAAGTCATACACTCTAGAAAAATCAAACAAAACCGGATTGGGGTATGGCTCATCCCCGCGACTTCTCATAATCCATAATTTCAGATAATCTTCCTCAAAACTGGCGCTATAGGCACGGCTGGCACTTTTAGCATCAAAGGCATAATTATTTATTTTTTCTAAAATAATTTCCTTTACCTCTGCGGTTGAAAGCGTAGATGGCAGTGGGGCGTTTCTGAAAACTTCAACTTCGCCATTTTTAAAAACAATTTCCTTTATTTCAAATCTCGCCAAGGCATATGTGGCCCATAAGGATTTTGAATACTTTTAAATTTAAAGCCTTCATCATTAGCTTCTATTATTTTAGCATTGATTTTTCTCGTATCGGTTGTATAAATAATATCTTGTGCAAAGGTGTGTGAAAAAGATAAAAACAATATTACACAGCAAAATTTCATAACCATACTATTCTTTCTTCAATAAAATCTTTGATTGTGTAAATTGGGAAGCGGCCTCAAGAAAAGCGACCATTTTTTGCCAGTTTGAGTTTGGTTCGTAATTGTGTTTGTAGAACTTTTGAATATCTACCACAAGTTTATTTCCTTCTATTGAAGCTTTACTTGTAAACCCACCTGTCTCGTTTTCAACATTGCTGGTAAGGTTTTCAAGCCCTGAAACCGAATATCCATCTGGAATATTAACGATTATTTGATAGTTAAAAGACCTGGGGTAACTCATATAAATATTGTTTGTCCTTCCCTTTTCTTTAGTGCTCAAATCAATTTGGCTTACCAGTATTTTACCTATATCCAGAATGTAATTTTTTCCAGCTGTTTTAATTAAATCGTTGCCGATGGTAAACTCTTCTTCATATTCAAAAGAATCTTCCTTTCCAAATCTTCCATTTTTTAAGATTTTGAAAGAATAGTCTTCAATTTTTAAATTGTATTCCCCAGCAGTTCTTTCTTTAATTGTCTGTTGTTGTTTATCCTTTAGCTTTTTGAGTAATGCTGCGTATTCTTTTTTATATTTTTCTTGGTCTTTTTTGTTTCTCACTCTATCGAGAATGGGTTCTGTTTCATATTTTGCGTGATCTTCATATACATAATCATAATACATCAAAATGTTTTTTTGCTCATCTATCTTTGTTTGTCCTTTGTATGAAAAAGATCTGTTTATAGAAATACCGGAAAAGTCGGGAGCGATTGTCAATTCCGTTTTCTCAGTGGAACTGTTTTCTTTATATGTGGATGATGGCAATTTTATGGTTTCAATATCTTCAATATGCTTTCTGTCAACAACTTTTAGCGTGTAAGCATCAGTATTTTCCAACAAAGGTGAAATTTGGTTTGGTGTTGCGTATGGGTCAAAATATTCTATGTAAACAGGTTTTTCGGTGTTTACTTTTAGAATAAAACTAATGTTGCCTTCCATAAGCAAATCTTTTATTGCACCATTGTAGCGTTTGGTGCCAATAATAATTTCATAATCTATCTTATTGTCTTTTAAAAAGGCTGTGAAAAAACGAACAAAATCTACTTCATTATTGAAAATAATTGGGTTTTTGCCATAAAGTTCAAAAGGATACATAATGTTTGATTCGTCCATGACAAATGCCTCAACATAGTTGGTAAAATAAGCATGGCGTATGTAGTAAAACACCTCTTTCACTTTTTCTTCATTTGTAGAAAAAGTTTTCTTTTTCAAGAAACGCTCCACATCACCAAGGTCGCCATAGGGCCTAAATTTATCTTCATAAAGATTGAAGATTTCCTCTTTGGAAACATTTGTTTTTACAGTATTTACATCTTCAGGAATGAAGGCATAGGCTTTCTTTTCATATTTTCCAGAGCGTGCATAAAGCACTTGGAATTTATAGGAAGGCAATTCCATCAAAGGGAAAAACCATCTTGGAAAATCATTTCTTTCTACATTTTCTGCATTAAAGGAATAAACTCTTTTCTTGTCTTTCTTTGTTGGCACAACTGTTTGCTGAAGTTTTGGTGCCCCGTTGTAGGTGTTAAAGTTTATAAAGAAATCGTCCTCGGTTTCCAATGAGAATTCAAATTTTACAATTGGATAGGTGTCGCCTATTGTGTTTTCTACTGCTTTATATTGGTACAAATCATTTTCGCCAACAATAGTGTTCGTGTAGAAATAATAGTCAATAATGTCTCCTTTTTCCAAAGATGGGATCGCAATTTTCTTTTCATCATTGTTGGAAACGGATTCTTGGTTAACGTCTATTTCAATTTCTTTACCATTGGGCTTTATTACTTTTACGCCCAAATAAAAGGTGTTGGTCACCCGGCTCATTTCTCTATAAAAAACGTTTCCTTCGGTGTATTTTAATTCAGAATATTCCGTTAAAGCTGCTTGATCCAAAAGTATTATTCTGTCTCTTTCTATTTTGCTATATTCAATACTGTTGCCAGGTCTGTTGTATATATATTTAATGTTTTTTACAAGAAACACGGCAGACTCGTTTTTCCAGTTTTCGGGAATATCCATCACATTTTTGTACGGGTCTTCGTCATTCCAAACAAGGTTTTTAATCTCTTCTTGTTTTTCAAGATCTTTTTTTGATTGTGCCGTAATGATTATTGAGAATAGGGCAAAAAATGTTAAGGCAAGAATATTTTTAAACATAATGTAAGGGAATGTGATTTAGGTATATAAGATTTAATCTTTTACTAAAATTATTTGTTGATTGTATATGGACTGAAGGTTTTTTATGGTTTCGTTCCATTCTTTAAAATTAGATTTTTTTACAACAGCGTCTTTCATAACAAAAACCTTCTTGTAATGGAGCACATTGTCAGTAAGTTCAAAATCAACGAAAATTTTATAGTTTTTGGTGTTAACGTCAATTCCTTTGGGCAACTCAGTTATCTTGTATCCTTCGGGAAGTTCAAGGTTTATTTCAGAAGACAAATATTCCTTATGAGCAAATTCATAATCTGTATTTCGTTCGTTAAAAAGCCATTTGCCGTATTCCTGATTATAATCTAGATTTATATAGATTTCATCATCAAAAGAAGAAACTGCATTGTCTTGTTTTAAATTAAAATCTATGGAAAGTTGATCATCGCGGTTTTCCAAATCTGAAGTTTCAATATTATCCACCATCATATTCCGGTCTGCCCTTTTTAAATAATACTCCAAGGCTTCATTTTTCATTTCCGTTCTTAAATTATTAAAAACGTATAGAAATGAAGCTCTGCTTTCACCCGAATAAGTGAGTGAAACATTACCTTCCAAGGCATTATTGTTAATCTTGGCATTAAAAACATGGGTTTCTTTATTTTTTTCTGGAGCTACAACCGGAACAGTTTCTAGAATATAAGACTCTCCATTCTCAATCATTACTTGTTTGCCTTGAATACGTTCGGCATATTCGCCAAAGGGGTTAAATTTTTCAGTACCGTCCAAAAATATTTTCTTTCCATCATAAAAAACAGTACAAATCATATGGTTATCTACGGACAATGAAGGGGTGGAATAATCATAAGCTATATGCTTAGTGCCAAGCCAAGTTAAGCGTGCGTCAAAACCTGCCTCAATAAGCATTTGTTTCGTAAGATTTGCCATTCCCTTACAATCTCCATATCTTTTTTTGAATACATTTTGGCATTCATCTGGTTTAAAACCTGCCAGTCCATCTTCAAAAGCTATGTAGCGAATATTGTCCTGTATCCAATAATAGATGTTCTTTATTTTTTCTTCATCGGTTTTCGCATTTGCAGTCAGTTCGGCCACTTTTTCTTTTATGGCTGAAGGGTCGTCTGCCATAGAATCAACCAAAGATTTATACCAATTATAAAGGTCTTTGGTTTCATTAAACAAGGTGAAGCGCTCCCCACCATCTGTATATGATTTAGCCAAAATCAACAAATGCGGGTATATATAACTTGGCCCTGGCGATTGCTCTTCTTTATAAACGGCGTCTAAGCCAGAAACTGAATATGTTATTATATCTGCATTTTGTTTTTCGTCAAAAGTGGAGGTTTTTGATATCTGAAAACCCTCAAAATTCATTTCCTTGATTTCAAGGTTTAGCCATTTGGGTACCACTAAAGTGATTTGTTTTTTATTAATTGGGTAAGAATCTGTAAAATAGAGGGAGGTAAAGTATTTTATGTCGAATATATTCTTCGTGGCTTCAAAGTAATATTTATAACCTTGAACCGGAAAATCAACACTTGCATATTTTACACGTGCATCATTGAAAAAATATTCTTCCACAGTATAGGCCTCATCATTTACCTTAAAATATGCGGTTTTATTATTTCTATATTTTAAACCGAAGTTAGTTATTTCAGATTGTCCATCATAAAATATATGCTTTTGGATATCTGTTCGCGAAGAAATGTTTAACAGCTCTTCATTAATTTGATGTTTAACAGAAACTTGATGCGTATCATTATTCAAATCAAAAGTCACATAATCTTTGCTTTCCAAAAGCACAAGATCATCATTTGGATATTGAATTTTAAGAATTTTTGCTTCAGATATTTCTTCAGGTGTGGGATCGGAGTTCTTTTGTGCCACACAAAAAGCTGGGACAAACAAAAGAAAAAAAAACAATTTATTCATTGACAGTGATTTAAACAACTTATTGCCCTAAGGAACCGCAAGTGTTAAAGAAATGGTAAAATATTAAAAAAAATAACAGTAGTGTGCTTCGATTAGAATTAATTTAAACAAAATTAAAAATCGAAATAATTAAAAACCTTCGGGATTCTGAAAATTATTGAAAAGATTTTTTTTCAGAATCATCAAAATTCCCAGATTTCAAAACAAAATCCTTAACCAATTTTTTCAAATCCGAAGAAGAAATAGTTTTGTAATCCTTCAAAATAAACGCTTTATCCTCCGCAATATCTTTATGATACCCCAAAAATCGTGGCGAGTTTTCCTGCACGCTCATGCGCACAAGATGGACCTCAATACTTTGTGGGGCTACTTGGATTGCCCCATCAATCAAGGCGATTCCTTCCTTAAAAAAGTCCAGCTTATCTTTTTTACGCTTCGCAAATTTTGCTTTCAATGTTAAAACTGCACCTTTGTATGCCAATAAAACAGGTTTATCCGAGGCATTTACTGCTGCAAGTTCCCCGTCAAGTTGAGCAGTTATTTCTGCACTTTCCACAGCTTTTGGATAAGCTGACCGGATTGCGTTCAAGTCTTGGGCAGTGCCAGCCGCAGAAATTAAAAAAACAATAATTAATAAATATTTCATCCGTCAATAACTTTAAAAGTCGCGCTGAGCTTCAACGCTACCGTGTCTTCAAAAGAAGTTGTGTTTTTTACTTTCACTTCTCCGTTTTCCTGCGCAATATCAATGGCGAGTTGCAAATCGGGATTTTTTTCGGGATTGATAATAGCCATAAATTTTATGTTTGAAGAAACGGTCAAAAATAAATTCTTGCCAGTGGCCTCCTCCGTCAGTTCCTTTATAATCTGGATCATACAAACGCCCGGCATCACTGGATTTCCGGGAAAGTGACCCTTAAAAATAGCGTGGTCTTTGTTTAAATGGACCTTTGCCGAAATACCTTCGGCAGTCTTTTCGTTTGCAGTTGCTTTATACAATCCTTCGATGAGCATATTTAATCTTGTTTAAATTTTTCCAAATCTATAGTTAGCTTGATATTGCTGTGCTTTATAGCGATAGCATCCGCAATTTTCCCTTCGGAAGTAGTAAAATCAACTTCTACTTTTTCTTTTGTTTTTGAAGTATTTACAATTTTTTGAAGTTTTTCGGACTCGTCATCAAAAAAATAAAAATTGAACCGTTCTGCATCCTGCGTTTTATAAATACGTTGATTTTCAGATTCATAAACCGTAAAAACTTTAGCCTTTTCATTAACAAGCAATTTAAAATCAGCTTTCAAAATGTTGATAATGAATTTCTTGTCCAAATCTTCCACCACGAAGTGCTTCGTAAAGGTATCGCCTTCAAACTGAAAATCAAATAATTTACTGCCAAATTCAGTTGTAAAAACCACGCGATGGCTTTCGGGGGCCGTTTTTTTTATGATTAAAATTCCTCCAAAATTTTTCTTGTAAACTTCTATTTTGGCTTTGTAAACATAATCTATTTCAGGATTTGAAAAGTATGGGTTTTCAACTTCAGTTTTATTAAAGTGTACCTGCCGCAAACCTTCCGTGGTCTTTAATGAACACGAAGCAAACAACAGACATGCCAAAAAACTAATTGCTAAAAACCGAATCATTTACGGGACCATTTAATGTTCGGTTACTGAAAACAATTCGCGTAAAATCCTGCGATGGCTCCACCATTTTCACTTCGTAAACCTGTGCGTCATTTTTGTTAAAAAGCAATTCGAACGAAGCGATGTAACTCGCTATTTTTCTGTCCTTTGGAATAAAAACCGCTTTGTTATATTTTGAAGATTTAAAAAATGAAACCGTAAAATCTGAATCACTGAACATATTGCCCTTAACGCTGTTCACAATCAATTGGTTTAGTTTTTTAAACAGCTTGCTATTGCCAATATCCACTTTGCTTTTCGTCCC
>JAGQYY010000014.1:0-21640 GCA_020435825.1 Aequorivita sp. | reverse complement strand
CAATTGGTCTTCCTTAAAAATAACGCTGTATTGATACGGATTTGTGTATTCCCATTTTACCAGATTGGGCGCTTTAAAAACCATTTTTCCCGAAGTTTTTACGTCGTCCGATAAAAAATCGAGATGCTTGTACTGCACAAAATCGGTTTTGATGGTTTTGGTAGTTTTTGCCGAAGCGATAACTTTTTCTTTAAAAGCCACAATTTCCGAAGCATTCATCGCGGTTTCCTGCGCCTGAATTGAGCTTCCAATAAAAATAAAAAATAGCAATAAGCAATAATTACGCATAAGCTTCAATTTCGAGCAAACGATTCACCGGAACAGATTGCAATTTGTGCAGTTGCAAAAATAGCAATAACTGTTCCAATACCGCAACGGTTTTTGCGCTGCCGTCGTGCAGCAAAATTATATCGCCTTTCTTTAAATTTGAAGTAATGCGCCCCAGTATTCTTTTTTCAGAAAGATTTGTGGTATCAAAGCTGCGCTTGCTCCAGCCGATAGAAAAATGTCCCGTTCTTTTCAAAGCGTTCTTTATGTTCGGATTTGTAACGCCGAAAGGTGGACGAAACAGCTTTAATTCCTTGCCGGTGATTTGTTTTAAAATTGAATTGGTTTGCCTCAATTCAGCAGCGACTTTTTCAGCAGAAAAAAAACCAAAATTTTTAGAATGAGAATAGGAATGATTGCCGATTGCATGACCTTCATCAATAATTTGACGTACTATTCCAGGATGCTTTTCGGCTTTTTTTCCTATTAAAAAGAAAGTGGCTTTTGCATTGTATTCTTTCAGAAGTGATAAAACTTTTGGCGTAAACTCTGGGTTCGGGCCATCGTCAAAAGTGATTGAAATATGGTTGTCCGAAATTTTATAATTGTGGTTTAACGATTGCAAATGGTAGTTCCACTTAATCTGGAAAGAACCTATGGCAGTAATTACAACCCAAATAAAAATGAAAAGAATATAGAGCCAAGCTGGAACATCACCAAAAAATCCTGCGAGCAGTAGCCCAAAAAACACTACCAAAGCCAGTGCGTTTATGGTATAAAACCGCATCATTTTTTAAGCAGCACAAGACTGTGGTTTTGGCCGCGGTATTGGTTATAGCACAAAACCGTTTTTATTTTGGAAGAATTGACATTATTGATTTTTACGATTTCGGGAATAGATTGGGCCTTCAAAATTTTTGAAGCCAACCAAACCCCAAACGCAGAAACCGTGTTGTTTTCCCCCACCAAATGTTTGTAAAAAACCTGTTGGGTCTTGCTGAAAATTCCTTCGGAAAGTTGATTGTAAAAACCGTCAAAATCCACATCGCCGTTGTTTCCAAAGACCACCACGTCAATATCGGCTGCCTTCAAATTGTTTTCTTTCAAAAAAGTTTCAATTGCTTCCGAAACCTTCTCTTTTTGAAGAGTATTAAATGTTTCAACGGCAACTAATTCAGCATAACAACTGTTGGTTTTTTCGTTTGAAACCACAAAAAAATTTGTGCCTTCACTAAAAACGGCACCTTCGGTTTTTGAATCTAAAACTTCAGAAATTGTAACGGCTTCAGGTTTTATATGATTTATTAAGCGATGTACTTTTGTGGTATGTTCGCCCAATTCCTCAACCCCACCGACTAAAATATGCTGCGCTTCTTCATTTTCAAGCTGCATTTTTGCATCGAGCAAGGCAGATTCAAACGAAATCGCGGAATGTACATACGTAAAATTGTAGGCCTTGCATTCCATCCCCAATGCAATTTGCCCGGCAACGGTGTTATGTGTACTTTGAATAAAGGATGTTGGCGTTAAATACTGTTCGCTGTTATCAATAATGGCACTCACAAATTTCTCAGAATCGATCATACAGCCCATTCCCGTTCCGGTGATAATGGCGTCCACGGTTTCAATTCCTGCTTCATCCATTGCAATTTTTGAAGCGACCACGCCCATTTTTATGCCTTTCGCCATTCTGCGGGCGGCTGCGGGCGGAATGTATTGTTTGTAATCTGGGTCTTGGGCAAAAATTACCGTGTCGTTATAATCGATTATTTCATTCAAAAAGATAGTGTTGTCAAACGTTTTTTGAGGTGAAATTGAAGCGATGCTATTTATGTAGACTTTTTTCATTAAACTTCTTTTGAAAATAGTACCGCCGAACAATTTCCGCCAAAACCAAGCGAATTGGAAAGTACCGTGTTCAGTTCCTTCTTTTTCAATTCCGTTTGGGGAATCATTGAAAATTCCTTCATCGGGGTTTTAAAATTCAGGTTTGGGAATATGATATTATTTTGAAGTGCCAAAACAGAATAAACCGCCTCAATCGCTCCCGCTGCCGCCAAAGTATGCCCCGTATATGCTTTTGTGGAACTGAACTCTGGCATTTCTTCTCCAAAAATCCTGAGAATTGCGCGCCCTTCCGAGAGGTCGTTATTGCCAGTTGCGGTGCCATGTGCGTTTATATAATCTATTTCCGAAGGTTTTAAACCGGCAACTTTCAATGCTTTTTCCATTGCCAAAGTGGCGCCATCGCCATTGTCTGAAGAAGCGGTTTGGTGAAAGGCATCGTTGGCATTTCCGTAGCCTTTTACGTAGGCGAGCACTCTTTTGTTTTCGGCTTTTACTACTGCATCACTTTCCAATACAAGGAAAGCTGCGGCTTCACCCAAATTTAATCCTTTTCTGTTTTCGTCAAAAGGTGTATTGTAAGTATCACTTAAAATCATCAAAGTCTTAAAGCCGTTGATTGTAAATTTTGAAAGGCAATCTGCGCCACCGACCAAAACCCGATCCAACTTTCCAGATTTTATCAAACGTGCACCAAGCATAATAGCGTTGGCGGCTGAAGAGCATGCGGTGCTGATTGTTGTTACCAAACTTTCTTCAATCCCCAATTGCGCAGCGATTTTTTGTGTGGAATCACCCGCATGGTGGCTTTCAATATATTTTTGTGTTTCTTTATCGGTAAGGTATTCGTAGTAATATTTCTCGGTCATATCCATTCCGCCCACGCTAGTTCCGGAAACGATGCCCGTTTTGTATTTTTTGATATCGGTTATTCCAGCATCGGCAATTGCTTCCTTTGCGGCGATAACCCCGAGCATTGCGGTGCGGGAATAATTATTTTCTGGCGGAAGATTCAATTGGGCAATAAATTGATCATTGGTGAATTTCACTTCGCCAACCATAATTTCTTCCCGTTGAATGGTTTCAATATTATCCACCCGGGTAATACCTTTTTTTTTGTTTATGAGCGCATCATAATTTTCCGCCACATTGTTGCCAATGGCAGAAATAATACCCATTCCGGTTATGGCTACGCCTTTGCTCATAAAGCTTTTAGGAAATTACTTCGTGCGGTGCTCCTGAATATAATCGGCCATTACCTGAACCGATTCAAAAATCTTTCTTCCTTCCTTTGGGTCGCTCAAACGGATGCCGTAATCTTTGTCAAGCATCACGATAAGTTCCAGTGCATCGATGGAGTCCAACCCAAGTCCGTCACCAAAAAGCGCATCGTCGTCAGCAATGTCTGCAACCACAATATCTTCAAGGTTTAATTGTTCTATGATTTTTGCTTTTAATTCTTCTTTTAATTCGCTCATAATATGTTGTATAATCTGGTTATTTCTTCAGTTTTATGTTCAATTTTGCCTTCTTTTTCAACTAAATAGAGAAAGGCGTCGTAGCTGTTTTCATCAAAATCTACCCAACCACAAAGTACTTTTTCTGCTTTTCCGTTTCGCAATAAACTGTTGGCGTACAGTTGTAAATGTTCTGCATTAAAGCGGTCAAAGATAAAAAAACTATTTTCAGAATACAGCCTGTGCTTGATACTTATCTCGCCCAAACAAATATTTGGCAAGGTGTAAACAAAAACCGCCGGACTGGGGAAATATTCAGCATCGTTTTCTATCGAAGCTTGGTGCTTTCTATCAGTGTCCAGACTGGAGGCTTTGTTTGAAAAAATGAGGGCAATGTTGTTTTCTTTTTCGTTTAAATTTTCTTTTTTCAGCAGAGCATCTGCCGCCAAAAAAGCGAGTTTGCTTAGATTGTCCATTTTGAAAAACTTGGAATAATCCGTTTTCAAAAACTTGTATGCACTCTTAATAAATGTTGGAAAATCTTCTACATTATCACTAAAAAAAACATTTCCATTCAATGAAACCATTTGGTTCTTAATGTGGCAATAGCTTTTTATGTGAAAAATTTCAATCAAAATTCTATTTCTTTTCGCAAACTAACATCGTGTGATATTCGCCCAATTGAATGTCTTCTTTCAGTTTTAAACCAGCTTTGTCAATCAATTTCATAAAAACACTGGCTGGATACATTTTGCTGTTTCCGTTTGCAAGCACTGTAAAATATAGCGAAGTAGCTTCCAAAATAAACTGCGAAGCGCGAAATGCTTGTCTATCCGTAAAGGTTTCAACAATTACCAATTCAGCATCATTATCCATGGAATTTGCGCAAATGCGCAACACTTTTACAATTTCATCTTCAGAAAAACAATCCAAAAATTGGCACATCCATATTAAGTCTGCCCCACTTGGAATTTGTGGATTTTCCGAAAGCCAATCAATAGGATGGCCTGAAATTCTACCTTTAAAACCATTGCTTTCGGCATTTGCCATAGCCATATTCAATTGGCCCGGTAAATCGACTATTTTCACATGTACCTCTTCATTGAAATTACAGCATTTAATAGAAAATTTGCCCGTATTTCCACCAATGTCGAAGAGGGTTTTCGGCTTTCTTTCAAATATTTTTTCCAAGGCTTCCGCAAAAATATCGTCGGAATAATGATGGTCAAAATCAAACCACGATTTTTGTTCGGCAGGTTTCAACTTTGAAAGTCCTTCATAAATAGTTGGCCATTGCCCCAATTCCTTCAACCCTTCCGGTTTTCCGGTTTTAATGGATTCGCATAAATGGAACAAGCCTTTGTAACATACATCGTGCGCAAAATTAAGGTTCACGCTGGCCGTTTCGTTATAATTTAGGAAATAGCCCACTTTGGTCAGTTCGTATTGCTCGGCATCATTTTTACTGACAATATTCGAAGTTTGCGCAATTTCCAAAAGCACGCCAACCCCGTAGGGACTAAGAGAAAGTTTCTCGGAAATCTCTTCGGCTGTTGGCCCACCCGTTTTCCGTTGGTCAAAAATATAATCGAGGATCCCAAGTTTCCGAAGCGAAACCGATGCTTGAAAAACAAAGGGCGCAAAGGCAATGCGGTGCGCTTCTTCCAAAGCTTCAATGGCATTAATTTTTTTTGTGGTTGTTTGCATTTATGGTCGGTTAGTTGTTTGTTTTTTTAAAAATTACCGCTGTGTTGCAACCCCCAAAACCCGATGCGGTTTTTAGGAAGGTGTTTAACGTTTTCGGTGTATTTGTTTTGATGATATTTATTTTTTGCGAAACGCCAAGTTCGTCAAATCCTTTGGAAATAAAAAGTGTATTTTTTTTCATAGAATGCATTCCCACAATGGTCTCCAATAATCCCGAAGCACCCAAAGTGTGGCCAAAATAGCCCTTTAAACTATTGAGCGGCACATTATCCATTTCCAAACGGTTGAAGGCGATGGCTTCCATTTCATCATTAAACGGTGTGGCGGTGCCGTGGGCGGAAATATAATCTATTTCCGCAGCAGTAATATTTGCTTCTTTCAAAGCAGATTTTACACTCCGAAAAAGTCCTTCGCCCGTCCGCGATGGGCCGGAAATATGGTTTGCATCATTACAGGTTGCATCGCCCAAAATTTCAACGGCTTCTTTTGGAAGATTTTCTTCGGAAGAAGTAACCAGAACACTGGCTACAACTTCGCCCAAATTAATCCCAATTCGATTTTTATCATAGGGTTTGCAAGGTTCCGCAGATAAAGCTTGAAACGAACTAAAGCCCGAAAGAATAAACTTTGTCACCAAATCGCCGCTCGTTATGAAAATATGGTCGTATTTTCCTTCACAAATAAACCGCTTTGCAGCCGAAATTGCCAAAATACCCGAAACACAAGCGTTTGAAAGAACAATCGCTTCATTTTTAAAACCGAAAAAGTTTTGGATTGTTTTTCCCAATTCGCTTACATAGGCACGGTTTTTCGGAAAATTATTTTCTTTTTCAAGCGCATCGATATTTCCTTTTGTGGTTGAAATTATAAGTCCAACTTTTTCATTCAATGGAATATTTGAAGCTTCGATTACTTTTCCCAAAGAAAGAATTAACATTTGCTCCAGCTTTGTATATTTTGAAGCATCCGCAATTTTGTTGAATTCTTCTTTTATTTTTTCGGAAGAAATTATCGAGGCACAAAACGGTTCGGGCAAAAGTGAAACATCCTCTTTTTTTTCAAGCCCTGAAATTCCTTTTGAAATATTATCAACCACCGTTTCGCTGTCAAAGCCAAGACTGCTTATAATATTGTTATATGAAACGAATGTTTTAGTCATTATTTACAATCCCATTTTCTCCTTCCATATTTTAAAAAACTCTGGCTTTGTCAATGAAAGCTCACCCTGTTCGTTTAAAAAAACCTGCACCGTTTCCCCTAAGCAGGCGAGTCTTCCTTTTGGATCAAAAATTCGATACCTAAAAATCATTTTTGCCGCAGGCGAAGGAATAAACGTTGTTTTTATAGTAGCTACATCTCCGTAGCGTAGCGGCAACTTATGCTCGCAGGAAGATTTTACGATTGGGGAAGTGTAACCGTTTGCTTTTTGCTCCAAATACGAAATTCCATGCTCGCGGCCAAAAGCCTCTCGACCATCCTCAAAATACTGAATATAATTGCCGTGCCATACAATTCCCAAAGGGTCTGTTTCGGTAAAACGGACTCGAATTTCGGAGGTAAAGCTTATTTCGTTTTTATTTTCAGACGGCATTTTTTCTTTGATTATAGATTATTGCTATTACGATTGTAGTAAGGAAGAACAACAATAATAACAAAATTTCGGGAAGGATTTTAACAAAACCCACATTTCGTAAAAATACATCGTAAAATGCTTCCAAACCCCAGTTCATAGGGGAAATTTTGGAGATTATCTGCATAATTTTCGGCATTGCGAAAACAGGGACCCAGACACCGCCAAGAGCCGCTAAAATCACGACCAAAGTAGAACCAAAGGGTGCTGCCTGTTCCTGTGTTTTTGCTATTGTTCCTAAAAGTAACCCTAAGCCAATTGCCGCCAATCCTGAAAAAAGCGCAACCATGTAAAGCATCGGCAATTTCCCTGAAACGTCAATTCCTGGAAGACCCATTACAGGAAAAAGAAAAATTCCAACGAGCAACATCAACGTAAATTGTATCAAACACACAATAAGATAAACGATGGTCTTTCCGCCCAAAACCGTGGCGTAATTAACCGGCTGGGTTCGTAAACGCACGAATGTGCCTTGGTTTTTTTCTTTTACCAAATTGATTGAAAGCGGAACGATGATGAAGAAAATTGCAAACAGCGTCCACGCCGGGATGTTGTGCTGGGCCGAGTTTGGGATTATTTCCTCATTATTCTTTGTGGGCAAAATTTCTTTAAAAGCGATAAAGTTTTCCGTTTCAAAAATTGGTTCTGTATCTTCTTCCCCCAATTCCGTTTGAAACGCATTGTAAATGCTTTGTGTCTCAATTTTTGAAATCATTTTGTCGATGCCGTTTTTCACTGAGGATTTAAAACTCACTTGTGTTGCGGGATCAAAATACAAACGGACTTCCTTTTGCGGAATCGTTTCCTTTGCAACCGCCAAAGTATCTGCTTCCAACCCAAATTTTGACAGAATTCCTTCCACGTTTTGATCTACTTTCTTTTGGAGCGATGCCGAAAGATTTTTCGGAATTACAATGGCAAGTTGATATTTTCCTGAGAATACGGCCTCCTTTGCCTCTTCTTCCGAAGATTTCTGAAGCATTTGAAACGAATTGGAATTGGAAAGGTTTTCAATAATATTTTTTGAAACTTCGCCTTTATCATTATCTACCACAAGCACTGGAATCTTAATATCACTAATGGTTTTAAAAGTGCTGTCCTGTACTAAAGTAATTACAACCAAAAGTAACAAGGGCATGATAAAAAGAATCGCTATCCCGCCTAAATCACGAATAAGCAACAGTATTTCTTTATATGTTGAAGCCCATAGTCTATGCATAATCGCGAAGGGCTTTGCCTGTTTTCGTTAAAAATACTTCTTCAAGATTATTGGCTCCGCTTTGGTTTTTTATCAATTCGGAAGGAATTCCTTTTACAATAATTTCTCCACGGTCAATAATTGCAACGTGGGTACAGAAAAATTCGGCTTCGTTTAAATGGTGCGAAGTGTAAACGATTGTGGTTCCTTGTTTATTCAGCAGTTTTAAATGGTCGATAATCACGTTTTTGGATTGCACGTCCACGCCCACGGTTGGCTCATCCAAAAACAACACTTTGGGTTGATGCAGAATTCCGGCAATCAAGTTTATACGACGCTTCATTCCGCCAGAAAAGGTTGCGGTTTTTTTATGGGCGAATTTTGAAAGTCCCATAATCTCCAAATGCCCGTCAATGGACTTTTTAAGGATTTCGCCTTTAATTCCATACATACTTCCGAAATATTGCAAATTCTCAAAAGCCGTGAGCGTTGGGTAAAGCGCATATTCCTGAGGAACAATGCCAATTAGTTGCTTCAATTGATTTTTGTTGTCCTTAAAATTCAATCCATTTATCGTGAAAGATCCCGAAGTAGGTTTTAGTAAAGAAGTGAGCATGGAAATAAGCGTGGTTTTTCCAGCGCCGTTCGGGCCGAGAAGCCCATAGATTTCACCTTCTTCAACTTTCAAATCAAGGTTTTTTACCGAAAAATCTTCGGCACCTTTGTATTTTTTTGAAAGTTGGTTTATTTGTATCATTTTCCCCTAAATCCCCAAAGGGGACTTTTTATATTGCTTTTTTCAATTTTCTAAAAAACACCTTTTCCAAATCGGCAATATGGCCCAATTGGTCTGCAACCTTATTATAGCTATCTGTTTGGCTCCCGACGCTTCGGGATCTGTTTTTATAGATTCGGGAAGCTTCAAGGGCGAAATCGCGCCATAAGTCGCCAATTTCAGTCATCTCTTTTGAGAGTTCAATAAGCTTTTCATTCCCTAAAAGTTTTCCGGCTTCCTGCAAAAAGGCCGCATAAATATACCTGAAACCGCCACCGCCCGTGCCTATTTCTTCTTGCATGCGCACCACCTGACCCAAATAATGGTTTGCGGTCTTGATGCCCTTTTTCTTTGGCCATTTTCTAATCAAGCCCGCAATTTTGTGGATTCCCTTATAACCAACATAAGGAACTGGAGCCAACATTGCCCTGCACGTATCTTTTATTCCCTTTACGATTGCACCTTTAAGTTCCATTTTTTCGGGAAAAGCTATCGGGTAGTACATATGCCCTTTTGGCGCAAAAGCCCCTTTGGCGAAACGTACTTTTTCCAATTCTTTTTCAGAAAGGGAAGTGACTTCTTCCATCACCGGATCACTGATTAAATAGCGGTCGCCTTCTTTTCCATAAACCACCATATTGTGGGCATTGAAATGGAAACGGTATTCATCGGGGAAATAAATTAAATTGTAAACCCCAACCTGCAAACCTACGGGATTGTTTCTTGCCAGGTTTTCGTCCAAACGGGCTTTTGCTTCTTTTGGATTGCTAAATTTTTCGCGCTTCATTTTTATGCCTGTACGCTTGGCGAATTTTTTAAAAATATGCCCCGGAAGTGCGCGATACGTGATTACTGGCGCATAATTTACTTTAAGAATAGGAATATAACAAAACAACAACCCGCTGCCAATGCCAAAAACCATAGGCTCGCTAACGGTGAAACCATTGTGTTTCATTAAATTTGAAACGACTCCGTTTTCGCAATGGGCGGATTGATGGTGGGTGAAGTCTATTTTTGTTTCTGGTTTCAAGTTTCAGGTTTTTCTATTGATACTGTAATGTTTTACCAATTTTTTAATTCCAATGTCATTTCGGCTCCGCTCAATGACCTAATTTCGGCTCCGCTCAATGACCTAATTTCGACTTCATTCGTTTTATAATAGGAGGCTGAGCGAAGTCGAAGCCCAAACTATTAACTCATCGACTTCAATTCATCCACTGAAATATCAAAAGTTTCGGCGTATTTATGCAATGTTTTTTCGCTTAATTTTTTAAATACCGAAGGCTTAAAGTGACGTTTCACCTTCCATTGCCAAAAACCTACGTAGCTTGACAATATGCCCACATCCATTTTATGGAGCTCCATATAATATTCTATGGGGCTTGTCTCGCCTTTCAATACCCGGTTTTTTGCATCTGCAATTCGCTCGTTTATTTCTTCAATGGCATTATTTAAGGCTACTGTTTTGGGTTCCCAGCCGGTGCTGTTTTCGGTGGTGTACTCGCCGTTTTCATCTACTGCGTAGCAGAGTTCGCGAAAATTGGCGGATTCCAAATTGCTTTTGTCCTGTGGTACTTCTTCTTTCTTCATAATCAGACTTCATGGATTAAAAAATTCATGGTAGAAGATACAATTAATTTTTCAGCAAGAAATGTGTGGGCTTCCAAGCTGCACATTGTCATTTCACCTGTGTCAAATCTTGAAAGAAGTTTTGCTTTTGTAATGATAGTTTCGCCAACTTTTGGAAGCTGAAAAATCGCAACTTTTTTAATGGCACTTATGTAGCCAACCAGTTTGTTGCCAGTTCCTTCGGTATCGTCTTTTTCAAAAAAGGTTTGCCCCACAATTCCTGAAGCAGCTTGGGCGGCATTTTCAATCAGCCCGGTTTCAGAAAGCCTTCCTTCCTTTAAAAAAACACAATCTTCTGAAATTTGGAATTTGGTTGACACAGAATTTTCGTCAATTTCCAATACCGAAGTGACCATAAGCATCGGGTCGCGATGTGGTAGAAAGTTGGAAATATCTAAACTTGAAACATCCATTGCTTTCATCAGTTTGCCAATACGGTTTTCATTTCACTGGAGGCGATTACTTTTCCATCGCATTCGGTTTCAGCAGTTACCAAAGTAACACCCATAATATCATGAAGAATAATTACGGTGGTTTTTAATTCGTCTCCAACAGAAGGAAGTTCAAAAATTTCAGCTTTTTTTATGGAGCCAATGTACCCGGTAGGTGCATCTTCTTTCTTCAGGAAAAATTGGTAGCCCGTGTAAAGTGCCACGGTCTGCGCCATATGCTCAATCAAGCCCGGTGCGGTAAATTTATTGTTCTGTGTAAAAATGTTTTCTTCGGAAATGGTCAAGCCCGCAATCACTTTTTTTTCCTCAAAATGAAACAGTTTGTCCACCATAACAAACGGCACTTTCTGCGGAATCAATTTTCCGATGAAATCTTTATCCGTTATTTTTTCGGTGAAACCGTCCATTTAAACAACCGTTAAATAAGCGTAAGAATATGCAAAACGCGCACTTTCGGGCACTTGCAGAAATATTTTATCGCCTTTTTTTAGTTTTCCGGAATGAACCAATTCTTCCAACATAAGATAGATGGAGCCAGCGCCAACATTTCCAACTTTTTGAAGGTTCAAAAACCATTTTTCCCAAGGCAAGTGCAGGCCTTGGCGTTCAATTTCGTTGTATAGGTTTTCTTTGAAATAATACGAAGAAATATGCGGCAAATAATAATCAATATCGTCTTCGGTGATGTTGTGCTTCGCCATTGCAATCTTCATACTTGCAACCCCTTTTTGAAGGATGTTTTCACCCAACAATTTTACGTCTTGCTTCATCGCGAAAAGGGATTTTTTCCCCCAAACATCTGCGGGATATTCGCTCCAAGGTTTTAGGCTGCCATCATCAAGTTTGTCGCCACCGGCATACATACATGCATCAAGTTCAAAAGCGTAACTGAAGCCTTCCATCCACTCAATTTTCAATGGTGTTTTTCCCTTTGGTTCACTTTCTAAAAGCATTGCGCCGGCGCCGTCAGACAGCATCCAACGTAAAAACTCTTTGTTGAAAGCCAAAATTGGGTGTTCCTCAATTTCCTGTAAATGTGCCACTTCATCCTCAAAAATATCGGCTTTCATCCAAGAAGAAGTGCGTTCAGAACCTGTACAAACTGCGTTATTCACTTGTTCGGATTTTATGGCCATATAGCCATATTTTAAAGCGTTCATTCCACTGCAACACGCTCCTGAAGGAGAATTCACTTCTAGGTTTCCATTCTTTAAAAACCCGTGTACCATTGCAGCATGACTAGGTAAAATTTGGTCTGGACTGGATGTGCCGCAAGACAATAATTCAATTTCGTTCTTATTGAATGTTTCGTCGCACAAAGCTTCCACAGCTTTTGCGGCAAGTTGTGCGTTATTATGGGTTACATTTCCATCTTTGTCAATGGCATAGTAACGTGTTTTTATTTGGTTGTTCCGAAGGATAATGCGGCGGGCTTTTGAGGTTTTTCCATTGATAACTCCAAGTTTTTCCTCCATCGCCTCATTCTCTACAGGCTCATTGGGCAAAAACTTTGCAATCCTTGTAATATAAACATTCTTCATTAATCCTGCTTTAATGCAACTGATGAATAATAGGCTTTATCTCGCTGTATTTTACGATACATTGGGATATAAGTGAGCAAAAATACAACAAATACTATTGGTGCTATAAGCCATATTGCAAATAACAAATAATATTTAAAATAAACGAGCCATTTCTTTCTTTCTTCACCTTCTTTTTTAATTAAATGATTGGCCCATTTTGTGAAAACCACATTTCCGCGAATATCGGTAGCAATCAACGATGGATCTACTTTTACAGCACCAATATCCAAAAGATTTTGCTGCAAATTTGAATATTGATTTTGAAGCAAAGCCTCTTTAATGGGAATCCCAAAACGGGAGGCCGCCTCAATATCTTTGTCCGATACTCCTGGCTTTGGAAAAATACCAAACATTTTCGTTTTCTTTCCGCCCATCAACCAATGCACGATTGTGATAACGCTTATGTGATTTAAATTTTTATCAACCAAGGCGATATTTCCAACCAATTTCGCATTGTTCGCAACCAATAGTTCCTTCACTTTTTCCTGCGCCATGATCCACATATTCCGGCTTGCGGAAACGGTTACCACGGGCGTGTTTGCGAGTAATATTTTTGCTCCCTCGGATTTTAAAAATGAATTGATGGGAATGGAAGGTGTTAAGTACCAAGTTGTATAACCCAATATAACCAAGTCGTATTTTTTCTGAAGAATTTTTGACGGAATAGCTTCCAAGGGTGTTGGAATTTGAAGAAATGTTTCCGGGAAAGCACCGTAAAACTCTTCCTGCTTCCAAGGAAACGGAAATTTTTTCTTTGGAATGATTTCGCAATAGGAAATGTTTACTTTTTCATCTGACATTGTTGAAGCAACATGCTGCAGAATATCAAAAAGCTGTCCTGTCTGGGAATAATAAATTATTAGTACTTCTTTCATTTCTTAATCATCCGTTTCCCAAAAATCAAAATAGTTGAACCATTGCAACGGATATTTTTTAAGCATCCATTCCACACTTTCGGTATATTTTTTAAGCAATCCTTGGGCATCACGATTTTTCACTTCCGCTTGGCGGGCATACAAATGATAATGTTTATTGGTTTCCTTCATTACGTAAACAAACAAAACCGGAACGTTTAGCCTACTTGCCAACAAAAATGGGCCAGCGGGAAAGTTTGCCTCTTTTCCCATCAATGATTCGGTCAATAACTTTTGCCCTTTCATATACCTATCGCCTGTAAAACAGACCAGTTCGCCATTGCTGAGCGCATTGTTTATTTCAAAAACATGCGACATATCTTCCTTTACCAAAATAAATTTTACATTGGAACGCATGGTTACTTTTTCCATATATTCCTTGATGTTTTTATGCTCAGCATCGGTGGTCACGAGGCTAATTTGTGAACGGGTGTCGATTTCTTCAAAAAAGAATTCAGCAATTTCAAAATTGCCCACATGGGCACTGATCATTATGCCTCCTTGTTTCTTATCGAGGAGGTCTATAATATTCTCGACTCCATCACATTCATAGGTAAATCTGTTTTTTAGGCCTGAGGAGATTGCGGCCTTGTCTATAATGGTCTTGCCGAATATGTAATAACTTTTGTAAATGCTGAAAAGACTCTTAATCCGCGAGTATTTCAATCTTTTACGAAAATAGTAATTAATGTACCGTGTACTTTTTCCGGCGAAGAATACGTAATAAAGAGCAACAAAGTAAAGCAATCCGTACGCAGCGCGAACACCTAACTTTCTGATAAAAAATATAAAGATTTTATATCCTAAAACGGTTCCTTTGCTTTTGCCTTCCCACTCGCCCGCCATATATAGTTATTGCAAATTTCAGCTGATTTTTGTTTCAATCAGATCGTAAAAATCCTGTAGTGTAATTACATTAAGGAAATCCTCACCAGTCAATTTCACGCCAAAATTGGCCTCAATGGCAACTACCAAATCTACAAAATCCAAACTGTCCAGCTCCAAAGTTTCCTTTAGATTGGCTCTTGGTTCAATGTCTTCGGTCTCTACCTCAAACTCATCTACCAAAAAGTAGTTTATCTTCTCAACTATAATTTCTTTATTCATTTTCAATGTTTGCATTTTCTAATTATCAATGCGGAATTGGTTCCCCCAAAGCCGAAAGAATTGGACAAAAATACATCAATTTTTCTATTTAACGTTTTGTTAACAAGGTTTAATTTTGAAGCAGCCTCATCTGGCGTTTCAAGATTTATATTTGGCGCTATGAAAGAATGTTCCATCATCAGCATTGAATAAATAACTTCACTTGCTCCTGCCATCCAACATTCGTGGCCCGTCATTGATTTTGTTGAACTTACACAGGGTCCGTTTTCTCCAAAAACTTCAGTGATGGCCAGCGCTTCGTTAGCATCACCAACGGGTGTTGAAGTTGCGTGGGCATTTACGTAATCAATTTGCGCAGCTTGTGTGTTTGCCTGTTCCAAAGCCATTTTCATCGCTCGGGCAGGACCATCAACATTTGGTGTTGAAATATGGTCACCATTTGAAGAAAAGCCATAACCTATTATTTCACCCAAAATAGGGGCTCCACGTTTTACCGCACTTTCGTAGCTCTCAATAACTAAAGTAGCTGCACCGCCGCTGGGCACCAATCCATCACGATCTTTATCAAAGGGACGACAAGCTTTTGTGGGATCTATTTGAGTTGAAAAAACCCCGAGACCGTCAAAACTTCCCATTGCGAGTTCATTTATTTCTTGGGCTCCGCCCGAAATAATACAATCCTGTAAGCCATTTTTTATAAGAAAATAGGCCATCCCAATGGAATGTGAACCACTGGCACAGGCCGCACTTATTGTAAAATTTATACCTCTCAGTTTAAATATAGTGGAAAGGTTCATGGTTACTGAAGAGTTCATCGCCTTAAAAATTGCGCCTGAACCCACTAAGGTTGTATCCTTCTTTTCACGAATTTTATCAACTGATTCAATAACCGATTTTGCGGTGCTATCGTTTCCGTAGAGGATACCCACTTCATTTTTGTCAAGAAACTGCTGGTCTATCTTTGCATTTTTCAATGCCTCAATGGTGGCGGCATACGCATAAGCACCTTCTTCTCCAAGGCTAACACGTTCCCTTCTGGAAAGTTGCTCCTTCAAATTGGGTTCTTCAACCCAGCCCGTCAAACAGGAACGATACCCAAAATCCTTTCGTTTTCCGTCACAAATAATTCCAGATTTTCCTTCATAAAGCGACTGCTTTACTTCCTGCAGATTTTTGCCGATGCAGGAATAAATGCCCATTCCAGTAATTACTACTCTTCTCAATTCTCCTCTTTTTTATGAATAAATTCCGCCATTAATATTAATCACTTCCCCAGTAATATAGGAAGATTTAGAAGAAGCCAAAAAACTCACCACATGCGCCACTTCCTCAACTTCACCAAAGCGGTTGGCCGGTATCATTTTTTTGAGTTCCTTCTCGTCAAGTTCGGCAGTCATATCACTTTTTATAAATCCCGGAGCCACTGCGTTTACCGTAATGTTTCGTTTTGCAACTTCTTGTGCCAATGCCTTTGTAGCGCCAATAACCGCTCCTTTTGCCGCAGAATAGTTTACTTGGCCCGGCGTTCCCTTTAACCCTGACACCGAAACCATATTGATGACCCGGCCATATTTATTGACCAATAATTTTTGGATCAACGCATTGGTAACGTTATAAAAACCATTCAAACTGGTGTTTATTACGCTGTGCCAATCATCTGGTTTCATCCACATAAACATACCGTCTTTAGTGATTCCGGCATTATTTATAATGACTTCAATGATAGCATCTTTATTGTTTTCGTGCCATACGTCAAATGCCTTATTAACAGCTTCTGTATCGGTAACATCAAATTGAATAATTTCGCCTTTGCCGCCAATTGCCTCAACTTCCTTTAAAGTTTGTTGGGCAGCTTCTTTGTTGCCGTTGTAATTTATAAGAAGGCTGTAATCCAAATCCTTTGCCAATTGAATACATACTGCACGGCCAATGCCACGGGAGCCGCCGGTTATTAATGCATATTTAATCTTTTCCTTTTTCTCTTCCATAAAAAATTTTCTCGCAAAGTCGCAAAGACGCGAAGGTTTCTTTTCTCTTTCTTCTTTATTCTTTTATCTACTTCGAAGTATCCACAAAAACTTCAGCGTTTTGGTGCCATTTGCCCAAAACTTGACCTTTTTCATCTATAAAGCCCCATTCCTTGTTTTTCTTTACACGGGCAAGACCATTTTGAAATCCTTTTTCAGAGCCACTTTGCAAAAAGCCAAACATCCCTATAGATATATCATACTCCATCGGAATTACAAGTTTGCCAGACTTATCGATAAAACCCCAAAGTTTTTTTTCTTTTACTGGAGCTAAACCATTGTCAGAAAAAATTTCAGCGTCAGCATACATCGGATTCACAATTTTTTCACCCTTTTCATTAATATAGCCCCATTTTTTTCCTTCGTTAATTGGCGCAAGACCCGCATTGAAGGCCCGAGCTTTATCATAATTTGGCTGAATAACCCATTCACCTTTTCCGTTGATGAAGCCCACTTTTTTATTACTTCGCGCATAGGTTAAAGGGGAATCATTGGTGAAATCCCAAATTTTATCTACTCCGTTAATTGGGGTAAACGCGCCATTGATCAGAACTCCAAAACTTTCGCCTTTTCGTGCCCAGATTCCATTTTTACTGAAATCTCCAATTTCATTATAATCTGCAGGAACAAACACTTCTCCTTTCTTGTCCAGCAATCCCCATGTTTCACCATTTTTGAATTTTGCATACCCGTTGTTGAAACTTTTTATTTCATCATATTTTGGCTCCAGAATTGTTTTTCCGCTGGTATCCATCAAACCAATTTTTTCACCCTCGCGTATAATGGCTACGCCGTTGTCAAAATCGTAGTATTTTTCTCTTGCAGGAGTTTCTAAAGTTTCTCCTTTTGCATTTATATATTTCCATTGGTCGTTCTGCATTACCAGTGCATACCCGGAATTGAATTCCTTTACCCGGTCATACTCTGGTTGGATTACCCATTCGCCGGAAGTATTGATAAAACCCCATTTTTTGTCTTTCATGGCTGCGGCCATTTTGCCAGAAAAGCTAGCCGCTTTTTCAAATTGTGGTTGAATGGCATATTCACCAGTTTTGTTGATATAGCCAAACAAATCATTGTCGCGGACCAAAGCCAGTTCTTGTGCAAAAAATGCGGTGGTCCCTAATAAAAAAATAAGTGCGTAGGAAAAAATTGTTTTCATAATAGTATCAATTTAAGTTAGTTGAGGAGAGACGAACAATTTACAAAATTATTCCATTTCTATTTTGAAGAATCCATCAAAAATTCTTTTACTTTATTGACATACGGATACATTGCAACATCTTCCTTAAAAACTGGGACGATGGCACGAATTTCATCGTACATTTTTTTGGTTTCGGAAGAAACGTTATCCTGAACCTTCAAATATTCAATGGCTTGAACAATGGTTATTAGCTCTATTGCAACCACTTCAAAAGCATTTTCAATCACTTTTTTGGTAATTAGCGCCGCATTGGTGCCCATACTTACAATGTCTTGATTGTCATTGTTGTTCGGGATGCTGTGCACGTACATGGGGTTGCTGAGCATTTGGCTTTCGGCGGTCGTGGAAGTAGCGGTAAATTGAACGCCCTGCATTCCAAAATTCAATCCAAGTTTTCCCAAATTCACAAAAGGTGGAAGTATGTCGTTTAATTTTGAATTTAGCAAATAGTTCAATTGACGCTCGGCGAGCATCGTCATCTTTGCGACCACTATTTTCAGCTTGTCCATTTCCAAGGAAACATAATCGCCATGGAAGTTTCCGCCGTGATAGACGTTTCCTCTTTCCACATCTACAATAGGGTTGTCGTTGGCAGAGTTTACTTCTTCGATCAATATTTTTTCAACAGAATTTAGCGTGTCCAAAACAGGACCCAAAATTTGTGGCACACAACGCAAAGAGTAATATTCCTGAACTTTTTCAGCAAAAACCTCTTCATCCATTGTTCCATTATATAGATGGCGTTCCCGTTTGCGGGTTAGATTGCTGTCCTTTAAATGGGTGCGCATCATTTCGGCAATTTTACGCTGTCCGCTGTGTTCTTTTGTTTGGTTTAATTCAAAAGAAAGGTGGTCGTCATAGGCTTTTACAATTTCATTTATGGCAGAAGAAGCTTTAATCATCCAGTCCATAATTCGCTTTGTGTAAAGCACGTTTACAACGCCAATTCCCGTCATTACTGAAGTGCCGTTCATTAAGGCCAATCCTTCGCGCAGTTCCACTTTTATGGGCTGAAGGTTTTCAATTTTGAAAACTTCTTCAGTATTTTTTCTTTCTCCTTTATAAAAAACTTCGCCTTCACCGATCAAGACCAAAGCCAAATGTGCAAGCTGCACCAAATCGCCACTGGCACCAACGCCACCGTGTTCATATATAAGTGGAATAATATTCTTGTTGAGCAGTTCGCCCATCAGTTTAATGACGGAAGGGTGAACACCGCTATTGCCAAGACTAAGCGTATTCAATCGCGCAAGCATTGCAGCGCGAACATATTGTGCTGCAATTGGGCTTCCGGTTCCAGAAGCATGGCTGCGGATAAGGTTGTACTGCAACTGAATGAGTTCGTCTTCCCTTATCTTATATTGCGCCATTGGGCCAAAACCCGTATTAACACCGTAAATAATTTTATTTTCAGAAAATTCTTTCAGAAAATCGAAACTATTTTGAACTCTTTCTATTATATCTTTGTGAAGTTGGACAGAATCGTTTTTGAAAATTATTTTATCAAAATCGGCTGTTTCCAGTTTTCCTTGTAATGTTGGCATTTATAGTTGAATCAAATGTTCTATTAAATAATTTGGTAACTTTAGAATGCAAATTTAGAATTTTTTAACAATCTATATCTTAATAATATGAATGATATTGCTGTTGATGTGTTAATTATTGGCGCAGGACCTTCAGGTTGTGTTGCTGCTTCTTACTTAAAGAATAACGGAATAAACTGCAAAGTGGTTGAAAAAAGCACATTTCCGCGTTTCGTAATCGGTGAAAGTCTTCTGCCCCGTTGTATGGACCATTTTGAGGAAACTGGACTTTTGGATTGTTTGATGGAACAGAAATTTGAAATTAAGGCAGGTGCCCGATTTTTGAAGAACGATATTGTTTGCAATTTTGATTTCGGAAAAAAACATACTCCTGGCTGGGATTATACCTGGCAGGTTCCACGTGCGGATTTTGACCATACGCTTGCCAAAGAAATAGTTAAAAAAGGTGTAGATGTTTCCTTCGGTCACGAAGTTACGGCTGTAGCGTTTGACGAAAATGGACATTCCACAACAACAGTAAAAGATGAAAAAGGCAGCAAATATGAAATCAATGCAAAATTTATTATCGACAGTAGTGGCTATGGCAGGGTTTTGCCGCGTTTGCTGGATTTGGAAAAACCCTCTACATTAAATCCAAACTCTGCAATCTATACACATGTAAAAGAAACCGAACGCCCCGAAGGTGTCGAGGGGACTCTTATTACTTTTGATGTAGTAAAAGATGATGTTTGGCTTTGGGTTATCCCTTTTTCAAATGGAAATACAAGTATTGGCTTTGTGGGGCCAACGGAGTTTATTGAATCTTTTAAAGGGACAAATTCTGAAAAACTTAAGGAAATGCTGAAAATATCAGACTATTATTACGATAGATTGAAAGATCAAGAATTTCTTTTTGAGCCGCATATTATTAAAAATTACTCCAAAGCAGTAAAGCAACTTTACGGAAAAGGCTATGCCCTTACGGGCAACAGTGCCGAATTTTTGGATCCAGTATTTTCTTCGGGTGTTACATTTGCTACTGAATCCGGATTAAAAGCAGCTAAGCTAATCACCAAGGAATTAAATGGCGAAAAAGTGGATTGGGAAAAAGATTACACCGGCTATATTATGAATGGTGTGGATGTTTTCAGAACCTATGTTACGGAGTGGTACACGGGCAATCTTCAAAAAATATTCTTCCACCGTCCAGAAAATCCAGTGATTAAAGAACAAATTTGCGCGGTGCTTGCGGGTTATGTTTGGGATGAAACCAATCCGTTTGTAAAAAACCACAACCGCCTTGTAAAGACGGTTGCGAAGGTTATTGATATGGAGAATGAACCGGCGGGGTAAATAATTTAATCCTCAATATCTTCTTGAATTATTTTCATGTCCTTATCGCTAAAGTTGTAGGACATAGGACGGTAAAGAGAGTAGATTACATCTCCGGTTTTTGAATTTACTATTGAAATAAATTTATCTGTATTGCTCCTAATATATGATAAATAAAGGATTTCCTCGCCATTCAAAATTTTCGAGTTGAGTTCTTCAATCGATATTATTTTGTAATCTAATTTATAATCTTCTAAAATTTCCTTTTCTTCAAAATGGTCGGTTTCAGATCCGTTGAATTTATTTCTTTTACAAAAACATAATCTGGGATATAGAGTGTCTCGGTTTTGAGTTTTTGCACTTTATCTTTATCAAAAATCTTACTGAATAACCCATCATTTTCGCCTTTGGCCAATAGTTTTTGCAGTTCCTGTATTTGATTTTTGAAAATTCCAGGACCCCAATTTCTCAGGTGGTTTTCATCAGAATAGCTTGTGCCATAAATAGTATATGGGTTACTCAAAGTATAATCGTCCAGAAAAATTTCAAGGCGGGCAAAGCGTGTAACATATTTATCCTTTCGGCTTCTTTTTTCCGGCTCCTTTTCAAAATATTTATCTTTGCATTTGCAACTCGCCAATTTCTACTACAACGGCAAGATTGCAACGGAAGTTTAAATTATAAAGAGATTCTCAATTTGACTTTTACAAAACGATTGTTCAAATTTTAGTTTACTTTTTTATCTTTGCGAAGAGTTCAACTCCCCCGTCTTTGGGATCGTGGAAGCACGCCCTCGGGAGCTTTGGACTCTTTTTTATTTTTTTTAACAGCAAACTATTTAAAACTTTTTCTGATTCTGCAAAATAATCTTTAATGATTGCACGCACGCACGTACAGATAAAAGAAAAAACCCTGCAATTATCTGATTATTAGATAAAAACAGGGTTTTAAAGTTGGCCCACTAGGGCTCGAACCTAGACTCTTCTGGAC
>JAGQYY010000149.1 GCA_020435825.1 Aequorivita sp. | reverse complement strand
AACATGCATTACGCAAACATGCAACTCTCCGCAGATGAATCTGGACTGTTTTCAGGCAAAGTGAACGAGGTTTCCACAGGGTATATTTCAGTTGACAAGCGAAAAGAAAACAACGATTTCAGAAAAGAAGATATCATAAAAAGGAAACAAAGCAAAAACGAAAGCCTGGACATTACAAACCTTGTAATAGAAAACGAAAAGGATTTGGAGCAGCCCTACAAGGAAAGTTATAATATTTCACTGCACGAACAACCAGTTGGCGACAAACTCTTCCTATACCCGTTCTTGATGCAAACCTATTTTTCTGAGAATCCGTTTACCGCTGAGAAAAGATTGTACCCCATAGATTTTGGTTTTCCCATACAGAACAATTATTTGGTTTCCATAGACATGAAAGATCAATATGAAGTAGTTAAAGTTCCTGCCAATAAACTGTTGAAACTACCGGAGAACGACGGCGAGCTGTCTGTTGTTTATGATGTTTCGGGAAGCAAGGTAAACATTAGGCTGAGCATAAAAATCAACACCCAAAGCTTTGCGCCAGAAGCCTATAAATCGTTACAGGAATTTTTCACGGAATTGATAAAAATACAAACCAACGAACCTATTGAACTAAAAAGAATTTAAAGTAGTAACCGACAACTGACAACCGACTACTGATTCTCCCGGTTCTTCTCTTGAATCTTGCGTATTATGGCAGTTGCTGTTCGCCTTGGCACAAAACGCGGTAGTTTTGATAGAAACTTGTTAATGTTCCCAGGAATAGCCACAACTTTTCCTTTCTGCATCGCTTCGTAACCATATTCGGCAAC
>JAGQYY010000148.1 GCA_020435825.1 Aequorivita sp. | reverse complement strand
ACTATTATTTGAACACAGGCATCTATAAAACCGACAGATTAAATGTGCGTTCCTTTAAAGTTTATGCCGATGGTGCATTGGGTTCACGCGGTGCAGCTATGCGTGAGCCTTATAGCGATATGCCACATCATTTTGGAGCCATGATTACTACTGCTGATAGCTTGGATTATTTAGCCCAAAAAATCGCTGCTTCCCAATTTCAAATGAACACACACGCCATTGGCGATTCTGCAAATATTGCGGTCTTACGCGCCTATAAAAAAGCGTTGGAAGGTAAAACCGATAGACGCTGGAGAGTAGAACACGCCCAGATTATTTCTCCACAGGATTTCAATTATTTTGATGATAACAACAATATCCTTCCTTCCGTGCAGCCAACGCATGCCACCAGCGATATGTATTGGGCCGAGGATAGAGTGGGAGCGGAACGTATGAAAGGGGCTTATGCGTATAAAAAATTGCTCAGTGAAGCTGGAATGGTTGCTTTGGGAACCGATTTTCCAGTAGAGCAAGTAAACCCGATGTACACTTTCTACGCCGCTGTTGCACGAAAAGATTTAAAGAACTATCCTGAAAACGGTTTTCAAATGAAAGATGCTTTAACCCGTGAGGAAGCCTTAAAAGGAATGACCATTTGGGCAGCTTTTTCAAATTTTGAGGAAAACGAAAAGGGAAGTATCGAAGTTGGAAAGTTTGCTGATTTCACGGTTCTGGATAAAGACATTATGAAGGTTGATGAGAAGGAACTTCCAAACACAAAAATACTCGCAACTTTCATTAATGGCGAAATGGTTTACCAAGCCAAATAACTAAAACCCT
>JAGQYY010000147.1 GCA_020435825.1 Aequorivita sp. | reverse complement strand
TGCGGTCTGGACGAGACTCGAACTCGCGACCCCCTGCGTGACAGGCAGGTATTCTAACCAACTGAACTACCAGACCAAGTTTCCAATCTGCCTTTCGGCAAACCCCAACAACAGTTGGGCAAAGTGAAAAATTGTTACCATACATTTTGGGACTATTCCCTTGCCGTATTAAGCGGTGGCAAATATACCACTCCATTTCATTTCCGCAAACTATTTTTTAAAAAATAATATTTTTTATCCAAACTTTTGACGCTCCACTAAATAGGTTGTCAAAATCTTGTTGAAACTTTCGTTTATATCGGTCAAAACATACTTTATTCTGTATTGCGCGCAACGCAATTGTAGCTCGGCAAAATAATTTTGGACTGCCTCTTCATATTGCTCCTTAATATTATCAGCATAAAGGTTTACATGTTCTCCGGTCTCAACATCAACGAAACGTTTTGGGCGATTGCTGAAATCAAAATTTACTTCTCTCTTTTTGTCAAAAGTATGAAATAGAATAACCTCGTGTTTGTTGTATTTTAAATGTTGTAGTGCCTCAAATAGCTTTTCGGCCTCCGCATCACTTTGAAACATATCAGTGAACAAAAAGACCAAGGAACGCCGCTTCAGTTTTTCAGCAATTAAGTGAAGATGCTCGTAGGTTTTGGTCTGCGATTTTTCTTTCGAAAAAAGCAAGGCCTCGTTCAACTTCTGAAGTAACATTTGATGGTGGCGCTCGCTGCCCTTTTCCGAAGTATAGAATTCATATTCATCACTATAAACACTCAACCCAATCGCATCACGCTGGCGTTTCATTAAATTCATGATTGCCGCCGAAGCCA
>JAGQYY010000146.1 GCA_020435825.1 Aequorivita sp. | reverse complement strand
CCGGCCATTGCAACCTTTTTACCTTCTGTCTGCAATTTTTCAACTACTTCCAGTTTATGCTGCGGAAGCATTTCGGCTTTAAAATCTGTAAGATTCAGTTCCAAAGCAACAGCTTTTGCAGTGTCGTGATTATCGCCTGTTAGCATTATAACCTGTATTCCTTTTTCCTGAAGTTCTGCAATAGCCTTTTTACTGGTTTCCTTTATTTTATCAGCAATTACAACATATCCCACAACTTTTCCATCAATAGAAAGCATCGGTACTGTTTTGCCTTTTTTCTGTTCTTCGGAAATTTCTTTTTGAAGTGCTTCGGAAATATCCGCGCCCGCTTCCTCCATCATCTTTTCGTTCCCGAGTGCAACTTTTTTTCCATCGATAATTCCAGTAACTCCTTTTCCGGTAACCGAATTGAAATCGGTAGTTATTAAAACTTCGGAATTATTTTCCTTTCCGTATTTTACCGTAGCTTCTGCCAAAGGATGTTCGCTGTTTTGATTGAGCGAAACGATATATTGAAGCACCTCTTCCTCCGAAGAATCTTCCGAAGCTCCCACTTTTTCCACCGAAGGTTTTCCTTCAGTAATCGTTCCAGTTTTGTCGATAATCAATACATCGATTTTGTTGAGTGTTTCTAACGCTTCGGCGTTTTTAATCAACACACCGTTTTGGGCGCCCTTCCCTACTCCAACCATTACAGACATTGGCGTAGCGAGACCCAAAGCACACGGACAGGCAATTATTAAAACGGCAATAGCATTCACTAAAGCGTAAACATATTTCGGTTCGGGACCGAAAATTGCCCAAACTATAAAGGTTATAATTGAAATAAGAACCACAATAGGTACAAAATAGCTTGAAATTTTATCTGCAAGTTTTTGAATTGGCG
>JAGQYY010000145.1 GCA_020435825.1 Aequorivita sp. | reverse complement strand
CGCTTCTGAAAAAAACATAGATTTCATCATTTGTGATCACCATCGCCCGGGGAAGGAAATACCCAAAGCAGTTGCAGTGCTCGATCCAAAACGGGAAGATTGCGAATATCCGTATAAAGAACTCTGTGGTTGTGGCGTGGGCTTTAAATTGATTCAGGCTTTAGCGGAAAAAAGAGGATTGCAAATTAAAGATTTACTGCTTTATTTAGATTTAGTCGCAACCGCAATTGCGGCTGATATCGTCCCAATCACGGGCGAAAACAGAATTCTTGCCCATTACGGCCTTAAAGTAATAAATAGCAATCCGCGGAGGGGAATTCAGGCCATTATAAAACAGGTGAAAAAAGAAACTCTTACAATTACCGATGTGGTCTTTATCATTGCCCCCCGCATCAACGCCGCCGGACGGATGAAACACGGAAACCACGCCGTTACTTTGCTCACCGAAACCGATACTGAAAAAGCGGAAGCCTACGCCGCTGAAATTGAAAAATTCAATACAGAACGAAGGGACGCCGATAAAGTAATTACCGAGGAAGCCCTTCAGCAAATAATTCAGAATAACGAGCAGGAACGAAAGACCACGGTAGTTTATCAAGAAAATTGGCACAAAGGGGTAATCGGCATCGTGGCTTCGCGTTTGACGGAGACCTATTATCGCCCAACGTTGGTGTTTACAAAAAGTGGCGAAAAGCTCGCCGCCTCTGCCCGGTCGGTAAAAGGTTTTGATGTGTACAATGCTTTGGAAAGTTGTTCGGAACATATAGAGCAATTCGGCGGACATATGTATGCCGCGGGATTGACGTTGTTTGAAAAAGATTTTGAAAACTTCAAAAATGAATTTGAACGGGTGGTTTCCGAAACCATCGACCCACATCTATTAACGCCCGAAATAAAAATAGATGCCGAAATAAATCTGGAAGATATAAC
>JAGQYY010000144.1 GCA_020435825.1 Aequorivita sp. | reverse complement strand
AATCGTCATAAGCATATTCCAACGTTTTTGAAACCGATTCGCTCTCCTCTTCCACGGGAATAAAACCAAATTCCTTATAACTTTTCAATCCCAATTTGTCCTGCATCGCGCTATGCTTCATTGCATCAAACGCTTTTTCCGCATCAAAACCACGAATTCCTTTTAAGTAGGCATCCGAAATTACGGGAACGGCGTGATAACCAACCATGCACCAAGTATAGTTCGCCGCCAAAGGCCAGATTGGGAGGATACCACCCTCCTCGTATTTTGCCAAAAGTGAATTGACAAAATGGGTTGTCCGCTCTTTTTCAATAATCGTGTAAAGCGGGTGCGCGGCGCGATAGGTATCCCAAAGCGAAAAAACGGTGTAGTTTTCAAAATCTGTGGTTTTATGCACCTGTAAATCCATTCCGCGATAGCGGCCATCAACATCTTGATAGCGGTTTGGCGCAATCATTGTGTGGTACAATGACGTGTAAAAAATGGATTTTTGTTCTTTACTTATTTGGTTGCTGAGAGAAGTCGAAGCATCGATTTCGATTTTGTGCAGCTGATTTTCCCAAGCAGTTTCAGCTTCGTTTTTTATTTGCTGAAAGGATTTATCGCCAATTTCAGTTTCTAGGTTTTTCTTCGCGCCGGCTTCGTCGACTGCTGAAATCGCAACTTTAATTTCAAGTTCGTTTCCTTCGGAAGCATCAAATTCAAAAGCAGCTTTGGCCCCCTTACCCCCAAAGGGGGAATTTTCTGTGGAAGTAGAATAGGTAACTGATTTATACGGACGTGAAAATTCAATATTGAAAAAAAGCCGCTGGTCCTTGGCCCAGGCTTCGGAATGGCGATGGCCAGAGATTTCTGTTTTTGAAAGGGTCTTTATTTCAGAACTCAATACCTTGTCGCGATGTTCGAGATCGAGGATTACAATCTGTTTTGAA
>JAGQYY010000143.1 GCA_020435825.1 Aequorivita sp. | reverse complement strand
ATATTCATCACTATAAACACTCAACCCAATCGCATCACGCTGGCGTTTCATTAAATTCATGATTGCCGCCGAAGCCAACACAGAAAACCCTATTTTGTTCAAAGAATTGATATTGAACTGTTTTAACTTCGGGTAGTGCATCGAGCTGCTGTTATCAATAATCAAATGGCAACGCAGGTTGGTTTCCTCCTCGTAGCGCTTGGTATAAAGTTTATCGGTTTTTGCAAACAATTTCCAATCTATATGTTTGGTGCTTTCGCCATTGTTGTAGATTTTATGTTCGGCAAATTCTGCCGAAAACCCATGGAACGGACTTTTATGGAGTCCAGAAATAAAACCTTCTACCACTTGTTTTGCAAGCAGTTCCAGATTTTTAAAACCTGTAATTTCATTTATTTCCTTTTCTATATTCATACACCTCACCCTACCCCTCTCCTTCAATGGAGCGGGGAGAAAGTTTAATATTATTTTAGAATACCATCAACAATGCCGTAATCTACAGATTCTTCTGCATTCATCCAATGGTCGCGGTTAAAATCTTTCATCACTTTTTCAAACTTTTGACCGCAATTAGCTGCAAGAATTTTAGCGCTTATTTCCTTAGTTTTCAAAATTTCCTGTGCCGTGATTTCAATATCACTTGCAACACCGCGAGCACCGCCACTTGGTTGGTGGATCATTACGCGCGCATGCGGCTGAATAAAACGTTTCCCTTTTTCGCCAGCAGAAAGTAAAATACTTCCCATTGAAGCTGCCAAGCCGGTACAAATTGTTGAAACCGGGCTTTTTATATGCTTAATCGTATCATACATAGAAAATCCCGAGGTAACATAGCCTCCTGGGCTGTTTATGTAGAATTTAATTTCATCGTGGTTCAAGGCATCGAGGTACATCAAGCGATCCACAACGTGGCGCGCACTTTTATCATCCACCATTCCCCAAAGGAAAACC
>JAGQYY010000142.1 GCA_020435825.1 Aequorivita sp. | reverse complement strand
CTCATCCAAACGAAAACGGGCTTGCCCACTACGTGGTTGAAAGGCACAAAACCCCAAGTACGGGCGTCCTCACTATTGTTGCGGTTGTCTCCCATCATCCAGTAATAATCCATTTTAAAGGTATAGTCTGTAATTGGCTGACCGTTTAATAAAACTTGGGTCCCGGATTGGGTTATTTTATTTTCTATTCCAAGCTCGCTTCCTTCATAAACTTCAATAATGCGTTTATAAAGTGGAAGGGTTTCTGGGGTTATGGAAACTGTTACACCTTTCTTCGGGATATATAATGGGCCAAAGAAATCGTTGTTCCAAGGATAGTTTTGATTGTTTGGGAAAATACCTTGATCCCATATCCCTTTTTCATTATGAAAGCGCGTAATCTCAACCACATTTGGATTGTTTTTAAGCATATTAAGCGATTCATCGGAAATAGCTGCAAAACGGTATGTATTATTGCCATAACCATAACGATCGGTGATATTGTAGCGATTATGAAGCATTTCAGGATTGAGCTGTCCATTTACTTTTACATCGTACGAAAATTGAAGTTTCGCCCTATCTGGCAACTCATTTTGTTTTCCATTGATGAAAACATAGCCATCGCGCACTTCCAAAGAATCGCCGGGCAATGCCACGCAACGTTTTACGTAATTCGACTTTTTATCAATGGGTTTGTAATAATATTTCCCGTCTCCATATTGCTGAAAGGCATTAACAGTATCCACCGGCCAGTTAAAAACAACAATATCATTGTGTTTTATATCCTGAAATCCTGGAAGTCTGAAATAGGGAATCTGCGGCTCTGAAAAGTATGATTTTGAATGAACCACGGGGATTGTATCATGGACCATCGGGAAAGCAATAGGCGTCATAGGCGTGCGTGCGCCGTAATGGAACTTACTCACAAAAAGAAAATCGCCAACCAACAACGTTTTCTCCAAAGAAGAAGTTGGGATTGTAAACGGCTGCATGATATATGTATGCACTATAGTCGCCGCAACAACCGCAAAGAG
>JAGQYY010000141.1 GCA_020435825.1 Aequorivita sp. | reverse complement strand
AAAATCTGCCGCAAGTGGGCTTATGAAAAAAAAGGTATCGATGAAAATGAAGCAGAGATTGTAGTTTGTGAAAACAACTTTCACGGCAGGACTACCACGATTATTTCTTTTAGCAACGATCCCGTGGCTCGGAAGCATTTTGGGCCTTACACCAAAGGTTTTATAAAAATAGAATACGACAATCTTGAACAGCTTGAAAAGCATTTGGAAAGCAATAAAAATATTGCTGGTTTCTTGGTGGAGCCAATTCAAGGGGAAGCAGGGGTTTATGTGCCTTCGGAGGGATATTTGCGAAATGCAAAAGCTTTGTGTGAAAAGCACAATGTTCTTTTTATAGCCGATGAAGTGCAAACTGGGATAGCCCGTACCGGAAAACTTTTGGCCGTTGATCACGAAAACGTAAAGCCAGATATTTTAATTTTGGGCAAAGCATTGAGCGGTGGGGCTTATCCCGTTTCCGCGGTTTTGGCGAATGACAATATTATGGGTGTTATTAAACCAGGAACCCACGGTTCCACGTTTGGCGGTAACCCTATTGCAGCTGCTGTTGCTATTGCTGCACTTAGCGTAATTCGTGATGAAAAACTGGCGGAAAATGCGGAAAGACTTGGTAAATTATTCCGAAGTGAGCTTAATAAGTATATAGAAACAAGTAATATTGCAAAACTTGTACGTGGAAAAGGTTTGCTAAATGCTATTGTAATAAATGATAGTGAAGACAGTGATACCGCATGGAATATCTGTTTAAAGTTACGTGACAATGGTTTGCTTGCAAAACCTACCCATGGAAATATTATTCGTTTTGCACCACCATTGGTTATGGACGAGGAACAATTAAGGGATTGTGTTTCAATTATAATTAAAATCTTGAAGGAGTTTGAATAATCCATACGCGCCTTCGGCACTTTCCTTAAATAAGGAGGGGGAGCAACAATAATAAAAAGGTATCTAATAATTTATTAAATTAAAACGGCTCTGATAAAAAATCAGAGCCGTTTTTTAATTATGGGAAATATCCGAAGGTCCTCGAAGAGGGACTTTTATTTATTTATTGTGAACA
>JAGQYY010000140.1 GCA_020435825.1 Aequorivita sp. | reverse complement strand
TGCCGGCAGGCAGGCTGAAAATCCCTGCCTGCGGCAGGCAGGCGCGAGCCCCGACGCTTCGGGGTTCAGAAGTAGGCAAGAACAAGCAATTACTTATAGCCATTGTTGTGGTGTCGTTTTTTATTCAATTCAGAGGAAAGTCAGTCCTATTTTTCTATTAAGTCCTTGCTCAAAAATTCGGATTAAAGTCGAAAGTTGGATGTTCCCCTTTCCGTTTTCAAGTTTGGAAATGTAGCTTTTTTTTGTTCCAGCTTTTTCTGCTAATTGTTCTTGTGTTAGTTGTGCTTCTTTTCTGGCTTCTTTTAACATTTCGCTCACGATGAACATTTGTGCACCTTCTTCATATTTGTTTCTGCTTTCTGTTCCGATTTTTCCGTGTTCAAGTTCAATGAGTTCGTCAAATGTCTTTATGTCTTTATATTTTTTCATAATCATCATTTTTTGTTGTTAAAATAGTCTTTCATTAATTGTTCCGCTTTGTCAATTTCTTTTTGCGGTGTGTTTTGGGATTTTTTTTGAAATCCATTGAAAAGAACGACTAGTCGTCCTTGGTCAAAACAGCAGAAAATCCGATAGATGTTTGATTGATACTCAACTCGGATTTCGTAAAGTCCATTAGTTCCTGTCATATGTTTTAAAAATTTTTCGGGAACTCTGTCAACTTGTTTAATCAACTCGAAAACGTATTGAATTTTTCCTTTTACTTTTTTGTCGAGTTTTTGGTAAAATTCAATAAAGTGATTTTCGTAGAAGATTATCTTTCTGTTCATTCGACAAAGTTATCTTAAAAGATAACATTTTCCAAATTTTTGAAGAATTATTTTAGTTCGGTCAAAATGACTTACAACGGTCTTGTATATGGCTCGTAGCGTGCAAATTAGAAAATTATTTTCGGATTAAGCACAAGCCAGATTTTTAAATTTTACTATTTATCATTTTTATTTGAAATCGTCAAATTTAAAAATTTGGCGACTTTCCAAATATGCCTTGACTTCAATTGAGCAACTGACTAGCTATGAGCTATATACGTTGTTGTGCATAGTAGTTTTAAACGACATATCCAGAAACATAATCATCAGGATAAACAATGCAAT
>JAGQYY010000013.1:37961-47905 GCA_020435825.1 Aequorivita sp. | reverse complement strand
AGGCGCATATCAATGCTTCCTTCAACAACATTATCGTTTCGTTGACAAATAAGAACGGAGATGTTATCGCTTGGTCCTCATCCGGTAAAATGGGCTTTCGCGGGTCAAAGAAAAATACTCCCTATGCGGCTCAATTGGCATCAGAAGATTGCGCAAAAGTTGCACACGATGCCGGTTTGCGTAAAGTAAAAGTTTACGTAAAAGGCCCAGGAAACGGTAGAGAATCTGCAATACGTTCTATCCATAATGCAGGAATTGAAGTAACCGAAATTATCGATGTTACCCCAATGCCACACAACGGATGCCGTCCACCGAAAAGAAGAAGAGTTTAATTAATAATAAATATCAATCTGAAGGAATCAAAAACTAAAGGATTAACGTAAGACCTTAATTTAGTTTTCCTTCATAACCTTAAATAAGCAATGGCAAGATATACTGGTCCAAAAACTAAAATCGCCCGTAAGTTCGGGGAAGCAATCTTCGGAGATGACAAATCTTTCGAAAAAAGAAACTACCCTCCCGGGCAACACGGTAACGCACGTCGCCGTGGTAAAAAATCTGAATATGCAATCCAACTTGCTGAAAAGCAAAAAGCAAAATATACCTATGGTATCTTGGAGCGTCAGTTCAGAAATATGTTCAAAAAAGCAACTGCTGCTCCTGGAATTACAGGTCAGGTTTTGCTTCAATTATGTGAGTCACGTTTAGACAACGTAGTTTACCGTATGGGAATTTCCCCAAGTCGCTCCGGTGCTAGACAATTGGTTTCTCACCGTCATATCACCGTTAATGGTGAAAAAGTAAACATTCCATCATACCAGTTAAAAGCTGGAGATGTAGTGGCCGTTAGGGAGAAATCAAAATCTCTTGTGGCAATCAACGATTCGTTGGCAAATGCAAGTCACGTGTATGAGTGGATTACTTGGAACAACGACAAAAAGGAAGGAACTTTCGTTTCTGTTCCTGAGCGTATCCAAATCCCGGAAAACATCAACGAGCAGTTTATCGTCGAATTATATTCTAAATAATAAAATAATCATATTGGTATTTGGCCAAAGGGTTTATAGTGTTCTTCAAACTTTTAAACCGCGCAACCAAATAACAATTAAAACGAAGAAAAAAAATGGCAGTATTTAGTTTTCAGAAGCCTGATAAAGTTATAATGGTAAATTCTACCGATTTCGAAGGGAAATTTGAATTTCGTCCTTTGGAACCAGGTTACGGACTTACCGTTGGTAATGCATTAAGACGCGTATTACTTTCCTCATTGGAAGGATTCGCCATCACTTCGGTTCGTATCGAAGGCGTGGATCACGAATTTTCTACCATTGCCGGAGTAGTGGAAGATGTTACCGAAATTATTTTGAACCTTAAACAAGTTCGTTTCAAAAGACAGATTGATGAGATAGACAACGAAACAGTTACTATTTCAGTTTCCGGAAACGAACAGTTGAAGGCTGGTGATTTCCAAAAATTCATTTCTGGCTTCCAAGTATTGAACCCAGACTTGGTTCTTTGCAATATGGACAAGAAAGTGAACCTTAATTTCGAAATTACTATCGAAAAAGGTCGCGGTTACGTTCCTGCTGAGGAGAACAAAAAAGCGAACGCTCCTTTGGGAACCATCTTTACGGATTCTATCTACACCCCGATAAAAAATGTGAAGTACAGCATTGAAAACTTCCGTGTAGAGCAAAAAACCGATTATGAAAAATTGGTTTTCGAAATTGTAACCGATGGATCAATCCACCCAAAAGATGCGTTGACCGAAGCTGCAAAAACATTGATCCACCACTTTATGTTGTTCAGCGATGAGCGCATTACTTTGGAGGCTGACGAGATTGCACAAACTGAAACTTATGATGAGGAATCCCTTCACATGCGTCAGTTGCTTAAAACAAAATTGGTAGATATGGATCTTTCGGTTCGTGCGCTAAACTGTTTGAAAGCTGCAGAGGTTGATACTTTGGGAGATCTTGTTTCTTTCAACAAAAATGATTTGATGAAGTTCCGAAACTTCGGTAAAAAATCGCTTACAGAGCTGGAAGAGCTTGTAAACGTTAAAGGCCTGAACTTCGGGATGGATCTTGCAAAATATAAATTAGATAAAGACTAGAGGATTTTAGATTTCTGAAATCGTAAATCTAAAATCGACAATCGTAAATCAATTTAACCCATCATAATTTGCTCTCCGAAGAACGGATATTGTAGCAAGATGATGATAACAAAAACGTCATGAGACACGGAAAAAAAATAAATCACTTAGGTAGAAAAACTGCCCACAGACATTCAATGTTGGCCAACATGGCTTGCTCACTTGTTGAGCACAAACGAATTAACACAACTGTTGCAAAAGCAAAAGCGTTGAAGCAATTTGTGGAGCCATTGGTAACAAAGTCTAAGGAAGACACCACACACAACCGTCGTTTGGTTTTTGCAAAACTGCGTCAAAAAGAAGCAGTTGCAGAACTTTTCAGAACTGTTGCGCCAAAAGTTGGTGATCGTCCGGGAGGTTACACCCGAATCATCAAATTGGGTAATCGTCTAGGAGATAACGCTGATATGGCAATGATAGAACTTGTTGACTTCAACGAACTTTACAACGCTGGCAAAGCTACCAAGAAGAAATCTACGCGTAGAAGTCGTCGTGGAAGTGGTGCCGGAACTGAAGCTACCGCTGTTGCGCCAGCTGCAAAAGCTGCTCCAGTAAAAGCCGAAAAACAAGCCAAAAAGGAAGAAGAATAAATGAATTTGAATTCATTAAATAACAAAGGGATAAGCGTTTTCGTTTATCCCTTTTTTTTATACTATTTTTGCAAAGAATTTTAGAAATCTGAAAATTATCACCCTGAGCTTGCCGAAGGGTGAAACCAGAAATCCTTCAAAAGTAATGAAATACCAAACACGAAAAAAGGCACTTATTTTATTGGCAGACGGAACCATTTTCTACGGAAAGGCAGTTGGTGACAAAGAAGGCTCAGCCTTTGGTGAAGTTTGTTTCAATACCGGAATGACCGGATATCAAGAAATTTTTACGGACCCTTCTTACTTCGGACAAATTATGGTTGCCACCAACGCCCACATCGGAAACTACGGTACCAATAAAGAAGAAGTAGAATCCGAAGGAATTAAAATCGCAGGTCTAGTGGTACGTAATTTCAGCTATCATTATTCGCGTCCCGCGGCAGATGATTCCCTGGAAGAATTTTTAAACCGAAATAATTTGCTGGCCATAAGCGATGTGGATACACGTGCTTTGGTAAGCTACATTCGCGACAATGGCGCAATGAATGCGGTAATTTCCACTGAAGTTGATAATGTTGAAGGTCTCAAAAAACAATTGGCTGAAATTCCAGATATGAACGGTTTGGAGCTTGCTTCAAAGGTTTCTACCACAGCCCCTTATTTCTTCGGGAACGAAAATGCCAAATACAAAATATCAGCGTTGGATTTGGGAATAAAGAAGAATATCCTTCGCAGACTTTCGGAGCGCGATTGTTATATAAAGGTATTTCCGTATAATGCTTCTTTTTCGGATATGGAAGCCTTTAATCCGGATGGCTATTTCATTTCAAATGGTCCCGGTGATCCAGAGCCGCTACACAGCGCCATAGAAGTTGTGAAAACAATTTTGGCCAAGGAATTGCCCATGTTCGGCATCTGTTTGGGACATCAGGTTTTGGCTCTTGCAAATGGAATCTCAACCTATAAAATGCACCATGGCCACCGCGGAATAAATCACCCTGTTATGAATTTGATAAGTGGTAAGGGTGAAATCACTTCTCAAAACCACGGTTTCGCTATCAATAGGGAAGAGGCAGAGGCAAACCCAGATATCGAAATCACCCACGAACATCTGAATGACCACACAGCGGCGGGCATTCGACTAAAAAACAAACCCGCATTTTCAGTTCAATACCATCCAGAAGCAAGCCCTGGGCCGCACGATGCGTCGTATCTTTTTGATCAGTTTATCGAAAGTATTGAAAAGCATAAATTGCAAACAGCATAAAATATTCAAGACCTCACAGCTTTTCAAAAATCGTGAGGTCTTTACAATTAACACTTAACTTAACCATTCACTCCTAACAGCAAAGCAATGAGTATTATCATCGACATCAACGCAAGACAAATTTTCGATTCAAGAGGAAACCCAACTATTGAAGTTGACGTAATCACAGAAAACGGTTTTATGGGCCGCGCAGCCGTTCCTTCCGGAGCATCAACTGGCGAACATGAAGCTGTAGAACTTCGCGATGGGGGAAAAGCCTATATGGGCAAAGGTGTACTGAAAGCTGTTGAAAATGTAAACGGTAAAATTGCCGGAACACTTTTGGGAATTTCGGTTTTCGAACAGGAATTGATCGATAAAACAATGATTGATTTGGATGGAACCAAAAATAAATCGAAGCTTGGTGCCAATGCAATTCTTGGGGTTTCACTAGCCTGTGCAAAAGCCGCTGCTACTGAATTGGGAATGCCTTTGTATCGTTATGTTGGGGGTGTAAGTGCAAAAACGCTTCCCGTGCCTATGATGAATATTATCAATGGTGGCTCTCACAGTGATGCGCCTATCGCTTTTCAGGAATTTATGGTAATGCCCGTAAAAGCGAAAAACTTTACGCACGCCATGCAAATGGGTTCCGAAATTTTTCACAATCTTAAAAAAGTACTGCACGATCGCGGTTTAAGTACCGCCGTGGGAGACGAAGGCGGATTTGCCCCAACTTTGGATGGAACGGAGGATGCTTTGGATACTATTGCAAAAGCCACAAAAAAAGCAGGCTACAAATTAGGTGACGATGTAATGATTGCCTTGGATTGTGCCGCCGCTGAATTTTACGTGAAGAAAAAATACGATTACACAAAATTTGAAGGTGAAAAAGGAAAAGTGCGCACTTCAAAAGAACAGGCTGATTACTTAGCTGAATTGTGTAAAAAATATCCAATCATTTCAATTGAAGACGGAATGGACGAGAATGATTGGGAAGGCTGGAAATACTTAACCGAAAAGATTGGAGATAAAGTTCAATTGGTCGGAGACGATTTGTTTGTTACAAACGTGGAAAGGCTTTCAAGAGGTATTTCGGAAAAAATAGCCAACTCAATTCTTATAAAAGTGAACCAAATTGGTACTTTAACTGAAACCATCGCTGCTGTAAACATGGCGCATAATGCGGGATATACTTCCGTGATGAGCCACCGAAGCGGGGAAACCGAAGATAACACTATTGCTGATCTTGCCGTTGCGCTTAATTGTGGTCAAATAAAAACAGGTTCGGCTTCAAGAAGTGACCGAATGGCGAAATATAATCAGTTGCTAAGAATAGAGGAACAATTAGGCGAAGTTGCCTATTTTCCGCAGCTAAATGCTTTCAAAATATAGCATTCAATGAATGAATTGAAAACCTCGCAAATAGCGAGGGTTTTTTACATTCCAAAAATAGGCTGTATAACCGATGATTTAAGGATTTTTTAACCTAAGATTACTTAGGAATGCTAAAAAAATTCCTTGAGATTTTGTACTTTTACATTTCTGAATAAATTAAAAACACACATATATTTTATGGCAAAGATGGCAACCCTCGAGATAGACGGCAAAAAATACGAATTTCCCATTGTGGAAGGAACTGAAAATGAATTAGGGATAGATATAAAAAGCCTTCGTGGTGACACCGGTGGTGTTGTTACACTAGATCCGGGATATAAAAATACAGGTGCTTGTGAAAGTGCCATCACCTTTTTGGATGGAGAAAAAGGAGTTTTGCGTTATCGCGGATATGCCATTGAAGAACTTGCGGAAAAGGCTCATTTCTTAGAGGTCTGTTACCTTCTTATTTTTGGTGAATTGCCAACTGAAGTACAGCTCAATAAATTTCATACAGATATAAAAGCACAGTCACATGTTGATGAAGATGTAAAAAGAATCTTGGATGGTTTTCCCAAAGCCGCGCACCCAATGGGAGTTTTGTCTTCCTTGACCTCTGCATTAGTGGCATTTAACCCTTCTTCTGTTAATGTTGACAGTGAAGAAGATATGTATAAGGCCATAGTGAAAATCCTTGGAAAATTTCCGGTTTTAACTGCGTGGACGTACAGAAAACGTATGGGACTTCCGTTGGATTATGGTGGAGATTCTTTAGGATACGTAGATAACTTTCTAAAAATGATGTTCAAAAAACCAAGCGGGGAATACATTACAAATGAAACCGTTTTGGAAGCTTTGGATAAATTACTGATTCTTCACGCAGACCACGAACAGAACTGTTCCACTTCGACCGTTCGAATTGTTGGTTCATCACACGCAGGTCTTTTTGTTTCTATTTCCGCAGGAATTGCTGCACTTTGGGGCCCACTTCACGGAGGAGCAAACCAAGCGGTAATTGAAATGCTGGAAGCTATTAAAGAAGATGGGGGCGATACCAAGAAGTTTATGGCAAAAGCGAAAGATAAGGACGATCCTTTCCGTTTAATGGGCTTTGGCCACAGAGTTTATAAAAACTTTGATCCTCGCGCAAAAATCATTAAGAAAGCTGCAGATGATGTTCTAGAGAATTTAGGAATTGAAGATGAGATTTTAAATATCGCAAAATCATTGGAAAAAGAAGCTCTGGAAGATCCATATTTCGTGGATAGAAAATTATATCCAAATGTAGATTTCTATTCAGGAATCATTTACCGCGCTTTGGGTATTCCTGTTGAAATGTTTACGCCAATGTTCGCTTTGGGTCGTTTACCGGGCTGGATTGCGCAATGGAGAGAAATGCGTTTGAACAAAGAACCAATAGGTCGTCCTCGCCAAATATATACTGGAGAAACTCTTAGAGGTTTTGTGCCCGTTGAAAAAAGATAAAAACAAATTTTTAATATATTTAAAAGCACTTCGGTATCGAGGTGCTTTTTTTATATTTGCTATATGATCAAATTAAATATCAACGACGAAATTTCACCATTACGTGCAGTAATATTGGGAAGGGCCGACAGTAATGGACCCGTGCCAAAACTTGAAGATGCTTACGACCCAAAATCCGCTGAGCATATAAAAGCGGGCACCTATCCAAAAGATGAAGATATGGTAGCCGAAATGGAAGCCGTTGCTGAAGTTTTTAAAAAATATGACGTAAAGGTTTATAGGCCGCATTCCATAAAAGATTACAATCAAATTTTTTCGAGAGACATTGCTTTTGTGATTGGGGATAAATTCATAATCGCAAACATCCTTGAGGACCGTTCCAAGGAAATTGAGGCCATTGAACATGTAATTAATCAAATTGATCCTTCAAAAATTATTGAGTTTCCTGAAAATGCGCACATTGAAGGTGGCGATGTAATGCCGTGGGGTGACTATATTTTTGTGGGCGCCTATTACGGCAATGATTATCCCAGCTTTATTACGGCGCGAACAAATATAAAAGCCGTAAAATATCTTCAGAAATTGTTTCCACATAAGAAGGTGAAATCCTTTAACCTAAGAAAGAGCAACACCGTGGCTGATGAAAATGCGCTGCACTTGGATTGTTGTTTTCAGCCTTTGGGAAGAGGAAAGGCAATCATCCACAAAGAAGGTTTTTTGATTGAAGAAGAATATCAATGGCTTATTGATTTCTTCGGAGAAGAAAACTGTTTTCATATTACGAAGAACGAAATGTACAATATGAACAGTAACATATTCTCTATTTCCCCAGATGTTGTTATTTCAGAAAGAAACTTCACAAGGTTGAACGCTTGGCTTCGCGAACAAGGTTTTACGGTTGAGGAAGTTCCCTATGCTGAAATCTCCAAACAGGAAGGTTTGCTTCGTTGCACAACAATGCCTTTGGTTCGCGATTAGTTTAAAAAAATCAAGTTTTAAGTATCTAGTTTTTCAGATTGTGAAAAGTGTACAATTTGTTAGGCATTGTAACTAATTGTTATTCCCATTAAATAACGACTCAAAGGGTTATTTAACAAAAAAACCGCCCCCACTTTCACAAAAAATTAGTAAACTTGGCGTAACAAAATTTTAACACTTTGAAAAAAATACTCTCCCTATCTTTTTTATTGCTGTTTTTCACAGCTTTTTCTAATCTTACAGCGCAACAAAAAAACATAACCTTAGAAGAAATTTGGAGTGGTGCTTTCCGCACCCAAGGCTTGGATGTTCTTCGTTCATTAAACAACGGAAAGGAATATGCGGTGCTCAATTATGATAGACAGAACAAGGCTTCTACAATAGATGTTTATGACTATAAAAGTGGCGAAAAAGTTCGAACACTTTTAAACAGTAAAGATTTGAAGGGAATTGATTATGTTATTTCCTATGAATTCAATAAAGATGAATCCAAGATTCTCTTTTCAACAGAACTGGAGCAAATATATCGCCGTTCTTCACTAGGAACATACTATGTTTATGATATAAAAACGAAGGATTTCAGGCTTGTTTCTACTAATAAGGTCCAAGAACCCACTTTCAGTAATGACGGCAGTAAAATTGCGTACGGTTTTGAAAACAATCTTTATATAAAAGACTTGAATTCCGGTGAAACAAAGCAAATAACTACAGATGGTAAAAAGAACAGCATCATTAACGGTATAACGGATTGGGTTTACGAAGAGGAATTCGCCTTTGTCCGCGCCTTTGAATGGAGCTTGGATGGCGACAAACTAGCCTACATTAAATTTGACGAAACTGATGTTCCTGAATATACTATGGATGTTTATGGAAACAACTTATATCCGTATGCCGAAACGTTTAAATATCCCAAGGCAGGCGAGAATAATTCCAAAGTTTCATTGCAGCTTTATGATCTTGGTACTGGAAAGACTTCTGAAGTAGATCTTTCAAAATACAATAGTTATTACATTCCTCGCTTGTTATGGACTGAAAACAATAACCTTTTAAGCGTTCAGCTTACCAATCGCCATCAAAATGTTTTGGATCTGGTTTTTGTTGATGTTGCGAACAATACTTCAAAGTTAATTTTGGAAGAAAAGGACAAAGCCTATGTAGATGTAACCGATAATCTTACCTTCTTGAACGACAACAGTTTTTTCTGGACCAGCGAACGCGACGGCTGGAACCATATATACCAGTACGACAAAAACGGAAAATTACTGAACCAGGTTACCCAAGGACCTTGGGAGGTCACTGCCTACTATGGCTTCGACCAAAATACCGGGCGTATCTATTATCAAAGTACCGAAGATGGCAATATAAACCGTAATGTATATTCTATACTTCCCTTGGGCAAGAACAAGGTGCGCCTTAGTCAGAGAGATGGGACAAACGATGCCGATTTCAGTACCGATTTTACATATTATATCGGAACTTATTCCAGTGCGACCACTCCATACCATTTTACGTTGAACGAAGCCAAAACAGGGAAGGAATTGCGGGAGATACAAAACAACAACCAATTAAAAAACAGATTGGCTTCCTATAAAATTTCCCCTAAAGAGTTTTCAACAATAAACATTAATGGTGAAGATTTGAATATGTACATGATAAAACCGTTGGATTTTGATGAAACCAAACAATATCCACTATTCCTTTATCAATATTCAGGTCCCGGCTCACAGAATGTTTCCAATAGTTGGATGTCCTCAAACGATTATTGGCACCAGATGCTAGCCAACGAATATGGAATTATCATTGCCTGTGTGGACGGTCGCGGAACTGGTTTTAAAGGAAGGGATTTCAAAAAAATGACCCAAAAGGAATTGGGAAAATATGAAGTGGAAGACCAAATAGCCGTTGCCAAAAAACTGAGCGAACTGCCCTATATTGACGCAAACAGAACCGGAATTTGGGGCTGGAGCTATGGTGGGTTTATGTCTTCCAATTGTCTTTTCCAAGGAGCCGATACCTTTGAAATGGCCATTGCCGTGGCACCAGTAACCAGTTGGAGATTTTATGACAGCATCTATACAGAGCGCTATATGCAAACCCCGCAGGAAAATGCTCG